>NZ_CAJNKE010000171.1 GCF_905232215.1 Burkholderia sp. LMG 13014 | reverse complement strand
ATGCCTAGTCTCGTGGGCTCGGAGATGTGTAAACGAGACAGCGCTGCACCTGCTCGCGACGGCCGTGTGGGGCGGCCTCGTGCTCGCGGGCGGGCTCGCGGTGCTGCCGGTGCTCGGTTCGTCGGTCGCGCGCGGCGCGCTGATCCGCATCGGCCAGCACCTGTCGCGTACGTCGATCATCGCGGTCGTCTTCGTGCTCGGTACCGGCGCGCTCAACGCGATCCGCGGGCTCGGCGGTTCGCTCGCGCCGCTCGACGGCAGCACGTGGGGGCGCGTGTTGCTGCTGAAGCTGCTGCTCGTCGCGCTCGCGCTCGTGCTCGGCGGCCTGAACCGCTTCTCGGCGCTGCCGCGCCTGCGCCGCACCGCGTCGACCGAGGATGCGCACACGTTCCGCAATATCCTGCATCTCGAAGCGCTGACGATGATCGGCGTGTTCGTCGCGGCCGCCGTGCTGTCGTTCAGCGTGCCGGGGTTCGCGGCCCTCGGCTGACGGCAGGGCTTGCGCGCAGAGGCGCGCCGCAAGGCCGCCCGCGCGCACCCGGCACATGCCGGGCGTCGCACTGCACATGCAAAAACGGCTGCCCGTCGGGCAGCCGTTCTCGAATCGATACTTACCGCGGCATACCGCACGGGCCGCAGCCGCGCGCGCTGCGCATCGCGCTCACCACTCGGCGACGCTGCCATCCTCATGGCGCCACACCGGGTTGCGCCAGCGGTGGCCCGCCTTCGCCATCTCGCGCACCTTCTCCTCGTTCACGTCGATGCCGAGCCCCGGGCCCTGCGGGATCGCGACGAAGCCGTCCTCGTAGCGGAACACCTCGGGGTTGCGCAGGTAGTCGAGCAGGTCGTTGCCCTGGTTGTAGTGGATGCCGAGGCTCTGCTCCTGGATGAACGCGTTGTAGCTGACCGCGTCGAGCTGCAGGCACGCGGCAAGCGCGATCGGGCCGAGCGGGCAGTGCAGCGCGAGCGCGACGTCGTAGCTTTCCGCGAGCGTCGCGATCTTGCGGCACTCGGTGATGCCGCCCGCGTGCGATGCGTCGGGCTGGATGATGTCGACGTAGCCGCCCGCGAGGATGTGCTTGAAGTCCCAGCGCGAGTACAGCCGCTCGCCGAGCGCGATCGGCGTGTTGGTCTGGTTGACGATGTCGCGCAGCGCCTCGGCGTTCTCCGACAGCACCGGCTCCTCGATGAACATCAGCTTGTACGGGTCGAGTTCCTTCGCGAGCACCTTCGCCATCGGCTTGTGCACGCGGCCGTGGAAGTCGACGCCGATCCCGACGTGCGGGCCGACCGCGTCGCGCACCGCCGCGACGTTCGCGATCACCTGCTCGACCTTGTCGTAGGTGTCGACGATCTGCAGTTCCTCGGAGCCGTTCATCTTCACGGCCTTGAAGCCGCGCTCGACCACCGCGCGCGCATTGCTCGCGACGTCGCTCGGCCGGTCGCCGCCGATCCACGAATACACCTTGATGCGATCGCGCACCTGGCCGCCGAGCAGCGCATGCACGGGCACGCCGTGATGCTTGCCCTTGATGTCCCACAGTGCCTGGTCGACACCCGCGATCGCGCTCATCATGATCGGGCCGCCGCGGTAGAAGCCCGCGCGGTACATCACCTGCCAGTGATCCTCGATCAGCAGCGGGTCGCGGCCGACGAGGTAGTCGGCCAGTTCCTGCACCGCGGCTTCGACCGTATGCGCGCGGCCTTCGACGATCGGCTCGCCCCAGCCGACGATGCCCTCGTCGGTTTCGATCTTGAGGAACAGCCAGCGCGGCGGGACGACGAAGGTTTCGAGGCGGGTGATTTTCACGATGCGGGTCTCCAGGGTTGACCGGCGCGGGCAGTCGGGCGCGGCGCACGGTCGCGTGCTTTCGCGGTTATCCTAGCGCAGCCCGATAAAAAATAGTATTAATAGCACTATTGTGCAGATAGTGAGATAGTGGGCAGCCGGCACGCCCGGGTACCGGCTTAACGGAGAACGATCATTCGACGCGACCTGCATGGACAGACGGCCTTCCGGCTCGCCACGGCGATCCTGCGCGGCGACTACCCGCCCGAGTCGCTGCTGCCGAGGGAGCCCGACCTGATGGAGATGTACGGTGTGAGCCGTACGGTGATGCGCGAGGCGCTGCGTACGCTCACGTCGAAGGGGCTCGTCGAATCGCGGCCGAAGATCGGCACGCGCGTGCGGCCGCGCGGCGTATGGAACCTGCTCGACGCCGATCTGCTCGACTGGTACGCGCGCGTTGCGCCGCCGCTCGCGTTCGCGCTGAAGCTGCAGGAAATGCGCGAGATGGTCGAGCCGTATGCGGCCGCGCTCGCCGCGCGCATGCATACGCCGGACACGTTCGACGCGATCGACGGCGCAGCGCGCGCGATGGCCGCCGCGCGCAACGTCGACGAATGGGTGCGCGCCGACCTGCGTTTTCACCTGAGCGTGCTCGAGGCCGGCGGTAACGAACTGCTGGTGCCGCTCGGCACGCTGATCGATCGCACGCTCGAGGCGCAACTGCATCTGAATGCACGCCGCGCGGACGTGTACAACGCATCGCTCGCCGAGCACACGGCCGTCAGCGACGCGATCCGCGTGCGCGACGAGGACGGTGCGCGCCGCGCGATGGCGGCGTTGCTCGCGGTGACGCGCGCGCGGATCGAGATGTCGTGACGGGCGCGCGCGGTGCGGCGCCGTCAGGCGTTCGCGCAGCCGCCGGGCTTCAGCACGCGTTGCGTCGATGCCGGATATTTCGCGAGCAGGCGCGCCGGCCGCCGCGGGCGGGCAACCAGCTCGCCGCCGCAGTTCGGGCACTGGCCTTTGAGGATCTGCTCGTCGCAGGTCGAGCAGAACGTGCATTCGAACGTGCAGATGCGCGCCTCCGCGGAATCGGGTGGCAAGTCCTTGTCACAGCATTCGCAGCCGGGGCGCAGTTCGAGCATGGGTGTCTCCTCGTTCTGAAAGGGGGGCGCCGCCGGGCGTTGCGGGCCCCGCGGGTGCGCGCTACTGTACGCGCATCGAATCGGCTTGGCCAACGGCGCTCGTCCGGGCGCCGTCGATGCGCACGGGCCGCACCGGGAGACGACCATGCTTTATCGCGGAAGCTGTCACTGCGGAGATGTGAAGTTCGAGGCGGAAGGCGACCTGCAGGGCGTGATGGCCTGCAATTGCTCGATCTGCCAGCGCAAGGGCGCGCTGATGTGGTTCGTGCCGCGCACGAGCATGACCCTGCTCACGCCCGACGAGAACCTGGCGACCTACATGTTCAACAAGCACGTGATCAAGCACCGCTTCTGCAAGCGCTGCGGGATTCACACGTTCGGCGAAGGCGTCCACCCGAACGGCACCGCGATGGCCGCGATCAACGTGCGCTGTCTCGAGGATGTCGATCTCGACGCGCTGCCGGTCACGCACTACGACGGCCGCTCGCACTGAGCGGCGCGTCGGCGCATGAACGGTCGCGTGGCCGTCAGGACGGTTGCGCGGTAGCGGCACCCGGCGCGGGCGTTTCCGCCTGCGGGGCAGGGCCCGCGGTGCGCTTACCGGTGCCGGCCGGGCGTTCGATCAGCGGCGCGAGCGCCGGTGCCATCGACTTCAGCAACTGCACCGCCATCGCACTCGTGAAGTCGTAGCGCGCCGCATACGGTTCGTGTGCCGTTGCGGTCAGGACCCCGAAGAACCGGTCGCCGAGCACGAACACGAACGTGCCGCTGCGATTGACCTTGCGCGACTCGATCAGCCGCGCGCCGCGCGCATAGACGTTGAAGCGCTGGTCGCCGGTGCCCGTCTTGCCGTACACGTCGAGCGTCTTGCCGTCGGGCAGCGTGAAGCCGCCCGCGAGGCGGCGCGCGGTGCCGTTGAGCACGACGTCGCGCAGCAGCGTGTGCGCCACGTTGACGATCTCCGGCGACAGCATCGGCTGCGGCTGCGCGGCCGCGCGCGCGAAGCGCGTTTCGTACGGCGTGCCTTTCGCGAAATCGAGCCGCGTGATCGTCTCGGTCGGTGCTTTCTGGCCGCCGTTCGCGATCAGGCCGATCAGTTTCGCGAGTGCGTCCGGCTGGTCGCCCGATGCGCCGATCGCGGCCGCGTACGACGGCGTGACTTCCGCGAACGGGTAGCCGAGCGCACGCCACGACTTCGTGATCTCCGCGTACGCGCGCAACTCGACCATGCGGCGAATGCGGCGGTCCTGGGTCGCGTGGTAGCGCGTCTTGTACAGCCACGAGTACGTGTAGAAACGTGCATCGCGGCTGTCGCGCTGGACGTCGGCGAGCGATGCGCTCGGGTGCGCGCGCAGGTAGTTGAGCGTCCACAGCGCGAGCGGATGCACGCTCGCGATATAGCCGCGATCGTTGAGGTTGAAGCGGTCGATCGCATACTTCGCGTAGAGCTTGGCGAGGTCATCGTCGGACAGTGTCGCGGCCGGCGTGCCCTTCAGTTGCACGCGCATCTGCGCATCGAACCACGCGAGCGATTCGTTCGGCGCGACGCTGCGCAGCACCGTCGCGATCTTCGGCGGCGACTTGCGCACGTCCTTCAGCATCAGCGCGAGCGCGTCGTCCGGCGCCTTGCCCGCATAGCGCGTGTAGTAGCGCTTCACGTAGACCTGGCTTTCGCCGTCGACGAACTGCTGCAGGTAATGCTGGCGCTGCTCGGGATCGCCGAGCCACGACGACGACGGGCCGGCCGCCTGCAGCGTTTCGTAGTGGACGATGTCGCGCATCAGCCGCACGAACACGAGGTTGACCGAATGCTCGAACGCCGTGTGCAGCGTCAGGATCCGGCCGTTGTCCGATTTCTCGAAGTTCGAGAATACCTGCGCGCCGCCGCCCGTGTAGAACACGTCGGGGCTCGCCGAATACTTGCGTTCGACGGCCGCGTCCAGCATCGCCTGCAGCGAGTGATCGCGCGTATGCGACAGATAGTCGAGCGCCCAGTGCGACAGCCCGTCGAGCGGGTCGGGCTTCACGCGGGCCAGCTCCGCATTCGACAGGTTCGCGTAGCGCGCATGCAGGTCGGACACGATCTGCAGGTACGTGATCAGCGTGCGCAGCTTCGCGGTCGAGCCGAGGTTGATGCGGCCGCCGCGATTGACGTCGAACGGTTCGTTCACGCTGTCGGTCTGCACGCGCAGCAGGTTCGCGCCGTTGCGGTGTTCGTACAGCGTGAAGCTGTACGTGAGGTGCGACGGGTCGTCCTTCGGCGCAAGCATCTCGAAACCGTACAGGCCCGCTTTCTGCGCGCCGTCACGCGTCGATGCCTGGGCGAGCCGTTCGGCGACCGCCTGCTGCACGCCGTTGTCGAGCGTACTGGTCGCCTGCAGGTCGAACTGGTCGAGCTGGTACAGGTCGCTGATGCCGAGCGCCGACAGCAGCGACGCGCGCGCGGACGTCACGGCCTTGCGCGACACGAACGACTGCACGTGCGCGGCGGCCGGCGGTGCGCTGCGTTCGATCTGCGCGGCGAGCGCGGCGTCGCGCAGCGCGGGCGAGATCACGCCGCCGTTCGACAGCAGCCGCAGGTAGCTGTCGGTCAGCTTCTGCAGCGCCGGATAGCCGCGGTTGAGGAAGTACGACGGCGCGCGCTGCGCGATGATCAGCGACAGCACTTCGCGGAACGTCTTGCCCTGTTCGTCGACGTTGTCGCCGGTGGTCGGCGCGGACAGGATGCGGTTCACGTCGTTGAAGTCGCGGCCGTACCACGCGGCGAGACCGTCGCCGATGCCGGTGATTTCACCGACATGCGGCCGCGCGGCGAGCGGTACGGAATTCAGGTAGCGCACGACGATGGTGCGGCGCGCGGGCATCGTCTGCGGGCCGTTCAGGTACGCGCGCACCGATGCGGACGCGATCTGCCGCAGTTTTTCGGGCGGCGTCGCGGTGCGGCCCTCGGGCGAATGGCGGAACTTCTCGATCTGCGTCGCGAGTGTGCTGCCGCCCGGGCGCGCCTGATGGCGGTTGACGACGTGCAGCGCCTGGTCGGCGACCGCGCGCCCGAAGCGCCCCCAGTCGATTGCCGGGTTGCGGTTCGGCTCGTTCGCGTCGAGCAGGTAGCGATCCTCGATGAACAGCAGCGAATCCGCGACTACGGGCGGCACCATGTCGAAGTCGGCGTAGACGCGCTGCGGGAACACGGTCGTGAACAGCGGCGCGCCGGTCGAGTCGAACAGCATCAGGCCCGCCTGGTCCTTCTCTTCGAACGGCAGGAACAGCCCGCGATCGCCGAGCGACAGCATCCGCTGCGAATCGCGCGCCTGCTTGCTGACGACGAAGCCGCGCGCGAGCAGCCGCTCCTGGAACGCCGGAATCATCGCGTAGCCGAGGCGCTGGTCGTACGGGCCGTTGGCGGGGAAGCTGATGTGATCGCTCGGGCCCGTCTCGACCGTGTAGCCGACGTCGCGGGTGAGCTCGGACAGGTAGTGCGCCTGCAGCCGGGACGTTTCGATCTCGCTCTGCACGAGTCGCGCAACGATCGCCACGGCGATCAGCAGCGCGGCCAGCAAAGACCACTTGACCCACGTCCAGACCGATGCGAGACCGGTCACGCGCGGCAGGATACGATTCAGCGGCCGATTCATGGCGGCGTCTCCCTGAAGGCACGGGCTCCGGCCGCACCCCATTAAGGATTAGTGTAGTCCTCCGCAGCGGGCTGCCAAGGGCGTTCACTACCGAGATGCGCCGACGCAACGGGCGTGCCTGTGCGGTGGGGCAACCGACGTTGCGGTGCGCCGTGGCGGCGTAACGTTTGCGCGTTTCAGGCCGGAGCACCCGCGTGGCAAGGGTGTCGGCGGGCAGGCCCGGACGACCGGGCCCGCGCACGATGCACCGGTTTCGTGCGGTGCGGCAGGGCGACAATTCGGGCCGGAACCCACCCGTAAAATCGTCGCTGTCGTATGAAGATGCTGCGGGTTTCCGCGATAGCCGCGCACGCAGGCCGCGGGTAGGATCGTCGGATGTGCGGCGCTTTCCGCTTTCGCCGGGAGTCCCATGCCGATCCATCCCGTCGCGCTCGTGTGCACGGCCATCCTCGGGCTGCTGCTGTTCGGGCTCGGGCTCGTCGTGTCCGTCACGCGCTTTCGGAGCACCACCGGTTCCGGGTGTGCCCCCGATCCGGCGAACGGGTTGCACAAGATCGTGCGCGCGCACGGCAACACAGCCGAATACGCGCCGTTTCTCGCGGTGCTGTTTCTCTATTTCGGCACGCACGATCCATCGCGCGCGATCCTGGCGCTGATCGTCGCGGCGACCGTGTGCCGCTGTCTGCTCGTGATCGGATTGCTCGCGTGGCCGACGATGGCCAACCCGAATCCCGTCCGTTTCGTCGGCGCGCTCGGCACGTATCTGTGCGGCGCCGCGCTGTGTATCGCGTTGTTCGTCTGAGTGGTGGCAAGTGGCGGCATACAGCACAAGTCCTGACGGGGCGGCCGCGGCGAGCGGTGATACGCCCGCGATCGACGGGCGGATTCCGACCGCCTGCGCGCTGCTGCGTTGCACGGCATTTCCGACGGAAGAGCCGACAACATGAGCCGCAAATTCATTCTGAAGGGCGACACGACCGACCACGGCGGCGTCGTACTCGACGGGATCGCCAATTCGTCGTTCGACGGACGCGAACTCGCCTATCTCGGCGCGCCGGTGTTCTGCGCCGCCTGCAAGTCGCCGGGCGTGATCGTGTCGGATGGCAGCGAGCGGACGATGACCGTGATGGGCAAGGTCGTCGCGCTCGAACACGACCTGTGCCAGTGCATGTGCACGCCGCAGCCGAAGGTGATCGCGTCGCAGGCCACCGGGACGATCACCGGATGAAACCCGCCGCGCGGATGCGGTTGCCATCCGCGCGGCGTCAGCGTATGGCCGCCGGCCGTCAGACGCTGCCTTCGGTTTCGATCACGAGGATGCGTGCTTCGCCGAGCGGATGCGCAACGTGCTCGGTACCGGCCGCCGCGTGGAACACGTCGCCCGTTTCGAGCACCGTCGCGTGCTCGACGCCTGCTTCGCGATAGCGCATCTCGACGCGACCGTCGAGCACTGCGAATACTTCCTCACCGTCGTTCACATGCCATCGATACGGCTGGTCGGTCCAGTGCAGGCGGACCGTGGTGCCGTTCAGGTTCGCGATGTCGAGCGCGCCCCACGCACGGTCTGCGGTGAACGTGGCGCTGCGGATGATGTTCATCGATGGGTTCTCCGGCGCGAATGCGCGTCGTCTTCCAGTTTTCGAGTCAATGTCCCGACGTCCGCATTCAGCTCGACATCGCGCGCAGCGCCTGTTCAATCGTCTCCTTGCGTTTCGCGAAGCCGGCCGCCGAGCGCTCGGTGACGCGCTTCACGACCGCTGCCGGCGCGGTGTCGGGTGAACCGGCGTCGAACGGCGGCGCGGGTGCGTATTCGAGCTGCAGCTGGATCGCCTGCGCTTCTTCTTCGCCGGCCAGCTCCGCGGCGATCGTCAGTGCGAAGTCGATGCCGGCCGTGACGCCGCCGCCCGTGATCAGGTTGCCGTCGCGCACGACGCGCTCGCGCACGGGCACCGCGCCGAGCGGTTCGAGCAGCGCATGGAACGCCCAGTGCGTCGTCGCGCGCCGCCCGCGCAGCAGGCCGGCGACGCCCAGCAGCAGCGCACCCGTACAGACCGACGTCACGTAGCGCGCGGCGGCCGCGCGCTGCTGCACGAATGCGATCGTCTCGGCATCGAGCAGCAGCGCGTTGATCCCGATCCCGCCCGGAATGCAGATCACGTCGAGCGGCGGGCAGTCGTCGAACGTACAGGTCGGCGCGAGCGCGAGCCCGCTGCTCGACGCGACGGTGTCGCGCGACTTCCAGATCAGATGGACAGTGGCGTCGGGCAGCGACGCGAGCACGTCGTGCGGGCCGGTGAGATCGAGTTGCTGGACGCCCGGAAACACGAGAAAGCCGATATGCAGGGTCATGCGAAAACTCCGAATGGAAGGGGAACGAACCGTTGCGGGCACCGGATGGACAGATCGATTCTAGGCGCGTAGTGTTTGGCGAAATTGCCATATCACCCACGTTTTCAGCCAATCGCCATGCCTGCCGCTCCGCGTTCGATCCTGGTCCTCGCGTTCCCTCGTGCGCAGTTGCTCGACGTGTCGGGGCCGCTGCAGGTGTTTGCGTCCGTCAACGAGCTCGCGCTGGAGCGCGGCCAGCCGGCGCCGTATGCGCCGCGCGTCATCGCAGCAGAGGCGGGGCCGGTCGAGACGTCGTCGGGCCTGGTCGTGATGGCGGAATCGCTGCGCTCGGCTGCGCGCCATCCCGATACGCTGATCGTCGCCGGCGGCAAGGGCGTGCATGCGGCATCGAAGGATGCGCGGCTGGTGCGTTGGGTGCAGCAGCAGGCGGCGCGCACACGGCGCGTGGCATCGGTCTGCACCGGCGCATTCCTGCTCGCCGAGGCCGGCCTGCTCGACGGGCGGCGTGCGGTCACGCACTGGGCGCGCTGCGACGAATTCGCGGCGCGCTATCCGAACGTGCGCGTCGAGTCCGATCCGATCTTCATCCGCGAAGGCGCGCTGTGGACTTCGGCCGGCGTGACGGCCGGCATCGATCTCGCGCTCGCGCTGGTCGAGGAGGATCTCGGGCGCGCGACCGCGCTCGACGTCGCGCGCGAACTCGTCGTGTTCCTGAAGCGCCCGGGCGGGCAGGCCCAGTTCAGCACGATGCTGTCGATGCAGCGCACCGACGACCGGTTCGGCGAACTGCACGCGTGGATGGCCGAGCACCTGGCGGACGACCTGTCGGTGCCCGCGCTGGCCGAGCGCGTGCGCATGAGCGAGCGCAGCTTCGTGCGCCACTACCGCGCGGGAACCGGCCGCACACCCGCGCGCGCGGTCGAGCAGATCCGCGTCGAAGCTGCGCAGCGCCTGCTCGGCGAAACGGCCTGGCCCGTCAAGCGGATCGCCGCGCGGTGCGGCTTCGGCTCCGAGGAGACGCTGCGACGCTGTTTCGTGCGCGTGCTGGGCGTGTCGCCGCAGGGGTATCGCGAGCGATTCGTGCGGTAACGCACGACGGGCGGCTGCGATCGGGGCCGGAACGATTGCCGGGTGAGACTGAACGGAAATCGATCGTTTTCCAGCCCGAAATGCCGAAACTATTCAGGATCGTAGAACAATGGGTGGGGGCTTGTGCCGCGGCCGTCGCGCGCTCTATTCTGTTTCGTTGGCGATTCGAAGGGGGAGCAGCATGGACCGAATCCAGGCAATGGAAGTTTTTACCCGGGTGGTCGACGCGAACAGCTTCACGCGTGCGGCCGACACGCTCGCGATGCCGCGCGCGTCGGTGACGACCATCATCCAGAACCTCGAGGCGCTGCTCGGCGTGCGCCTGATGCACCGGACGACGCGCAGGCTGTCGCTGACGCCGGAAGGGGCGGCGTACTACGAGCATTGCATGAAGATCATCTCGGAGATCGCGGAGGCCGACGCGA
The DNA here is from genome assembly GCF_905232215.1 of Burkholderia sp. LMG 13014. Taxonomy (GTDB): domain Bacteria; phylum Pseudomonadota; class Gammaproteobacteria; order Burkholderiales; family Burkholderiaceae; genus Burkholderia. The sequence goes on along the minus strand of NZ_CAJNKE010000171.1, from coordinate 613 downwards.
GTTTCCAGACCGGCAACCGCAAGCCGAGCGGCGTGTTGCGCGTCCATATGCCGAGTTCGCTCGGGCGGCGCATCGTGCTGCCGTCGCTGTCGATTTTCCGGCAGCGCTATCCGGACATCACGCTCGAACTGGGGCTCTCCGATCGCTACGTGGATCCGGTCGAGGAGGGCATCGACTGCATGATCCGGGTGGGCCCACTCGAGGATTCGTCGATGGTCGCGCGGCGGATCGGGATGCTGAAGCGCGTGACGTGTGCGTCGCCCGATTACCTCGCGCGTCACGGCGAGCCGCACGAGATTGCCGATCTCGCCGAGCATCACGCGGTGAATTTCCGTTCGAGCCACGGCGCGCGGGCGATTCCGTGGGTGTTCATGATCGACGGCAAGCCGTTCGAGGTGCGGATGAACGGAAGTGTCACGGTCAACGATTCGGATGCCTATGTGACGTGCGGGCTCGAAGGGTTCGGGATGATCCAGCCGACGCTGTTCATGGTGCTGCCGAACCTGCTCGACGGCTCGCTGGTCGAGGTGCTGCCGGACTGCAATCCGAAACCGAAGCCGATCTCGATCGTCTATCCGCACAACCGGCATCTGTCGCAGAAGGTGCGCGTGTT
>NZ_CAJNKE010000170.1 GCF_905232215.1 Burkholderia sp. LMG 13014 | reverse complement strand
GCCGAGCGTGACCGCGTTGATCGTCGCGTAGTGCTCGACGGCCTCGCGCACGCGCGCCAGGTCGTCCATCAGCGCGTCGCGGTTCCACTCGGGGCCGCCGTCCGCGCGGCGCAGCGAGTCGTACGCCTGCTCCGCCTCATGGACGATGTTCGTCAGGTGCTGGAGGCTGTACGTGCGCGCATTGCCCTTGATCGTGTGCATGTTGCGGAACAGCGCCGCGACGATCGAGTGATCGGCGCGCTCGTGCTGGCGGATCATCCGTTCGTTCTCGCTGAGGAAGCCCTTCGCGCTGTGCACGAAGTCGTGGAACTTGTCCTGGCTGATCGACAAAATCTCGCCGATCATTTCGAGGCGGCGCTGCTGCTCGCCGGCCTGCGCGGTCAGCTCGCGAATCTCGGTCACGTCGCGCACGCACAGCATCAGGCGCACGACCGTGTCGGTCTCGTCAGTGATCGCCGACCAGCTCAGGTCGAGCCACTTCTCGCGGCCATCCGGCATCCGCTTCGCGACTTCGTTCACCAGCAGATGCTCGTTGAACTCGAAGTTCATGCTGTCTTCGCCGAGGCACGCGTGCACGGCCGCGTCGACCTGCGAGCGTGCGTCGGAACCGATGTTCGAGTCGTCGAACACGAGCGCCATCAGGTCGCGGCCCGCGATGTCGTTCGTCTCGAAGATGGTTTCGAGGTACGCGGAATACTCCGCATGCACGACGCCGCCTTCGACGACCGTCAGGATCCCCTGCTGCATGTTCTGCAGCATCGCCTGGATGTCGGCCGTCTTCTGCTTGAGCTGCGCGGCATTCTCCTGGATCTTCTCGATCATCCCGTTGAACGCGACGATCGAATGGCCGATTTCGTCCATCCGGCCCACCGGCACGCGGCGCGTGAAATCCTGGCTCGTCGCGATCTCGCTCATCGCCGTCTGCATCCCGATCAGCGGGCGCGTGATCTGGCGATACAGCAGCAGGCCGAGCGCGGTCAGCAGCACGATCACCGTGCCGGCAACGCCCGCGATCGCGGTCGCCGTCGTCGACAGCATTCCGTTCAGCGCATTGATCGCGTCGTCCTTCTGGCGGTTCTTCTCGACGCGCAGCGTATCGACGATGCTTTCGAGTTCGTCGCGATACTGCGCGACGTTCGCGAACAGGTACGCCTGCGCCATCTCGGGCTTGCCGTCGGCCTTCATCTTCACGGTGTCGTCGATCGCCGCGAAGTAATTCGTGGCGCTCTCCTTCGCCTGCGAGACGAGCCCGACCTGCGCCTGGCCGACCGCCGACTTCGCCTGCACGTCGAGTGCGGCGCGCAGCGCGGCCTGCTTCGCCTTCAGCTCGTCGCGCGCCTGCGCGGCGGTATTCGCGTCGGGTGCGTAGACGAGCGTCATCGTCGCGATCTGGATGTTCTTCACATCGGCAACGAGATCCGCGGACGCGAGCGCGCTCGGCACGATTCCCTGGGTGACCTGACGCACCTCGGACGCGCTCTTGCGCGTCTGGTACACGGCATAAATGCCGATCGCGGACAGCGCGAAAAACGTCAGGACGACTAGCAGCGTAATGCGGTGACGGATGGTCATGAGTACAGCTCCCCGCAGCGATCCGGCTTCGATCGCCGTTTGGTCTATTGAAAGAATGTGAGCGCCGAATTATCGGGGATGGTGTATGACGCTCCGATGACCGGAAATCAATCGTTCATTGATAAAAATGAAATGAACAATTGTGACGAAAGAACCCTAAAGTATTGCCGGAATCTGCCGTTAACCCACTGCCTCAAGGCTTCGGCCGGCACTACGGCGCGGGCGGAAAATCCGGAATACGGATATTTTCTTTTTATTTATTTAATCCGCGGATTAGCCGCCATCGGGCTTTCGTAAAACGTTTGCGCATTATCGGCGAATTCAGTCGAATTCGCGATTTTTTATTGCCGGAGAGTGATTCAACGGACCGATGAAAACGATACCGCCCGCCGCGGGGCCGACGATGCGCTGCGCTGCATCGTCAGCCCCTGGGCGGGCGTGACTGGCTGGCTACCGCTCAGTGGCTGCTGGCGCGAGTCGCCCCCAGCCCCGTTTCCGAACGCACCTGCTGCGCGGCGAACGCGCCCTTCTCCGCCTTCGCGCGCAGGCTCGTGTCGAGTACCGAGAACAGCCACACGCCCACGAAGCCGATCGTCATCGAGAACAACGCGGGCGACGTGTACGGGAACCAAGCCGAACCCTTCGGATAACCGAGCGTCGCCTCCCACACCGACGGCGACACGATGGTCAACCCCACCGACGAGATCAGCCCGAGGAACCCGCCGATGACCGCGCCACGCGTGGTGCAGCCCTTCCACATCATCGACAGGAACAGCACCGGGAAATTGGCCGACGCCGCCACGGCAAACGCCAGCGACACCATGAACGCGACGTTCTGCTTCTCGAACGCGATGCCCAGCAGCACGGCGATCACGCCGAGCACCAGCGTCGTGATACGCGACACCTTCAGCTCGTCCGCACTGTTCGCGTTGCCGTTCTTGAAGACGGTCGCATAGAGGTCGTGCGACACGGCAGAGGCACCCGACAGCGTGAGCCCGGCGACCACCGCCAGAATCGTCGCGAACGCCACGGCCGAGATGAAGCCGTAGAACACGTCGCCGCCCACCGTCTTGGCCACCAGCACCGCAGCCATGTTGGCCGTGCCCGCGCCGCCCTTGATCACGCCCTTGGCCACGTCGGACAGCTCCGGATTGGTCAGCACCAGCGTGATCGCGCCGAAACCGATGATGAAGATCAGCACGTAGAAGTAGCCGATCCAGGTGGTGGCCCAGAACACGGATTTACGCGCTTCCTTCGCATCCGGCACCGTGAAGAAGCGCATCAGGATGTGCGGCAGGCCGGCGGTGCCGAACATCAGCGCCATGCCGAACGAGATGGCCGAGATCGGATCCTTGATGAACCCGCCGGGCGACATCACCGACAGCCCGATCCGCGTCGCGTCGTCCGGCGATTTGCCGGCATTGGCGGCGATCGCGGTCTTGACTTCCACGGCATGGGCGAACAGCGCCTCCGGGCTGAAGCCGTACTGCGCGAGCACCATGATCGCCATGAAGGTCACCCCCGCGAGCAGCATGCACGCCTTGATGATCTGCACCCACGTGGTGGCCGTCATGCCGCCGAACAGCACGTAGACCATCATCAGCGCGCCGACGATGACGACAGCCACCCAGTAGTCGAGACCGAACAGCAGCTTGATGAGCTGCCCCGCGCCGACCATCTGCGCGATCAGGTAGAACGCCACCACCACCAGCGTGCCGACCGCGGCGAAACTGCGGATCGGCCCCTGCTCGAAGCGGTATCCCGCGACGTCGGCGAAGGTGAACTTGCCGAGGTTGCGCAGCCGCTCGGCCATCAGGAACGTGATGACCGGCCAGCCGACCAGAAAGCCGATCGAGTAGATCAGGCCGTCATAACCCGACGTCATCACCGCCGCGGAAATGCCGAGGAAGGACGCCGCCGACATGTAGTCGCCCGAGATCGCCAGGCCGTTCTGGAACCCGGTAATGCCGCCGCCGGCCGTGTAGAAATCCGCCGCGGACCGCGTGCGCGACGCCGCCCACTTGGTAATCCACAACGTCCCTGCCACGAACAGCGCGAACAGAATGATGGCCGTGGTGTTGGTCGCCTGCTTGGCGGTCTGCCCGACATCGCCGCCGCCCGCGACGGCCACGCTGCACGCGCCCGCGGCCAGCAGCGCGACCAGCGTCATCGAAAGAGTCTTCTTCATTGGGCGACGTCCTGCAGGATGTCCTGCGTCAGTTGATCGTATTCGTTGTTTGCGCGACGCACGTAGAGGCCGGTGATGACGACGGTGAACACGATCACCGCCATGCCGACGGGTACACCGACACTTGTCACGCCGGTGCTCACAGGCTTCGCGAGGAATGACTTGTCGAATGCGATCAGTGCGATGTAGCCGTAGTAGACGATCAGCATCAGCACGGTCAGGCAGATACCGAGCGTATTGCGCCGCCGCTTGAGCAGCGCATACTTCGGATGCGCTTCGATTTTTTTCACCAACCCATCATGCATCGCCTGTCTCCTGGTTTGCTTTTTGAATGAGTGTGGCGATTCTGGACGGCGAAGCTGACTGCGTGCTTACTCGATCTTTCGAGGGCGCACTATGGTTTTCCCTAGCGATTCCGGGCGCTGGTGCCGTTGTCGCAAGCGAGATGCCCGCTTCCTGTACGCGACCGCGCGCGGGGCGCGTCGCAACGTCGACGTCGTTTCGGCGCAGCGATGCGGGTTAGTCCGGACGCAATATTTCGATAGTGCTCAATAACCGGATAGTCGAGCGCAGCGTCGATCACGGATCGAGCGCGCCGCCCGACCATCCCGCCGACGGACGCGAACCCGTCAGCTTCAGCGCGACGTCGCCCTGCGCGACCAGACGCTCGCGATTGCGCGTGACGATGCGTCCGGCCTGTGGCGCGACCAGCACGTGCTCGCTGCCGGGCACGCCCGGATGCGCGACGATCCGTGCGATGCGCTCGCCCGCATCGACCGTCGCTCCTAGTTCGCGTTCGTACACGAGCACGCCCGACACCGGTGCGAGCACCGTCTCCATGTGCGCGATCGGCACGGCCTCGCCATGCCAGTCGTGCGCGCCGACAGGCTCCGCAATCACGCCACGGCCGCGCAGGAACGCAAGCACGCCGTCGGCATCGCGCTCGGCGAGTGCATCCGATACGTCGGATTGCCCGCGCAGCTCGACGGTCGCGACGAGCCGTTCGCGCAGGCCGCCGTTGCGCGCCCAGTGCGCGGCGATCGCGCCTTCGAACGCGCCGTCGTCGTCCTCGTCCCACAGAATCGCGACGTCGACGCCGAGCGCGGCCGCGAGATCGCGACTGGCCGGCCACAGATCGCGCTGCAGGTACAGGTACGGCAAAGCGTCGGAATCGGTATGCAGGTCGAGCACGATATCGGCGTCGCACGCGGCGTCGAACAGCGTGCGCTGCCAGGCGGCGAATGTCGTCGCGGGCCGGCGCGCGGCGGCCGATTCATGGAAATGCCGGTTGAAATTGCGGTGCGTCGCATCGTGGAAGCGGCCGAGCAGGCGCCCTTGCCGGAACTGCGCAAGCCCGAGCGGGTTCGCCTGCGGCACCACCGTCACCGTGCCGCACAGCATGCCGCGATCGTGCGCGGCGCACAGCTGCGGGAGCAAGCGGTGCAGCACGAGCATGCCGGCGATCTCGTCCGCATGCACGCCGGCCTGCAGATGCACGCGCGGCCCGTCGCCGCCCGACAGCCGCCACGCGCGGATCGCGAGCGGCTGCCCGTTGTCGCCGGGCACCTGCCATGTCAGCGCCTCGATCATCGTCCGTCCTCCTTCGGGTTCCGCTTGCACATCACGACACTGCGTGCGAATCCACGCCAAGGCTCGCGACGAATGCCGCAATGCGCTCGCATGCGTCGGCCAGCTTCGCATCGTCGACGACGAAGCCGAAGCGCACGAAGCCGGATGCGGTATCGCCGAACGCGCTCGCGTCGAGCAGCGCGACCTGCTTTGCGCGGAACAATCCCCACGTGAATGCGTGCGCGTCGAGCCCGGTGCCGCGCACGTCGACCATCATGAACATTCCGGCTTCCGGCAGCAGGCAACGCAGCCCCGGCACGTCGCGCAGGCGCGCGTAGGCCAGGTCGCGGCGGCGCCGGTACAGCTCGCGCATGTCCGCGACGATCGCGGCCTTGTTGTCGAGCGCGGTGACGGCCGCCTGCTGGATGAAGCCCGGCAGCCCGTACAGCATGCACAGCGCGAGCCGCTCCGCGTGCTCGATCAGTTCGGCCGGGCCGATCGCCCAGCCGACCCGCCAGCCGGGCATCGCATGCGATTTCGACAGGCTGCCGATCGTCACCGTGCGCGCGGCCATCCCCGGCAGCGACGCGATGCTGACCATGTCGCGCTCGAACGTCAGTTCCGCATAGACCTCGTCGGACACGACCCACAGATCGCGCTCGCAGGCGAGCCGCGCGATGCGTTCGAGATCGGCGCGCGGCAGCACGACGCCGGTCGGGTTGCACGGCGTCGCGAAGAAGATCGCCTTCGTGCGCGGCGTCACGGCCGCTTCGAGCGCGTCGAAGTCGAGATGAAAACCGCGCGACGCATCGACCGGCACCGGCACGAGCGTTGCGCCCGACGCCCGTACGCTCGCTTCGTACGTCAGGTACATCGGCTCCGGCACGATCACCTCGTCGCCCGTCTCGCACAGGCACATCGCCATCGCGAACAGCGCATTCTGCGCGCCGGCCGTCACGATCACATGCTCGGCACCGACGGCCTGCCCGGACGCCTTCGCGTGCTCCCGCGCGATCGCCGCGCGCAGCTCCGCACGGCCGCGCACCTCGCTGTAGTGCGTATCGCCGCCGCGCAGCGCGGTCACCGCGCGCTCGACGATCACGTCGGGCGTCGGGAAATCCGGATCGCCCACGCTGAGGATGATCGCCGGTTCGCCAGCCGCAACGGCCGCCTGTGCCGCGTAATGAATGTCCCATGCAGTCGTGCGCTTGCCCTGCAGGCGGTCGACCAGCTTCGAATAGTTCATGCGTTCTCCGTCGCGCGGCGACCGGGCGGCCGCCGCATCTTCAAGGGTTCGTTCACCGCGGCATGCGTACCGGCACACGCCGTTCGAGCCGGCCAAACGCGCGTTCGATCACGAACGCGAGCACGACATAGATCACCGCGATCGCCAGCAGCGGCTCGTAGGTCCGCAGCGTCTGCGCGCGGATGTAGTTCGCGGCGCCGAGCACGTCCATCACCGCGACCGTCGACGCGAGCGCAGTCGATTTCAGCAGCATCACCGTCTCGCCCGCGAGCGTCGGCAGCAGGATCTGGATCGCGCGCGGCAGCCACACGCGCCGCGCGATCATCGACGGGCGCATCCCCATCGCACGCGCCGCCTCGATCTCGCCCTTCGGCACGCCGCGCAGGCCCGCGCGCAGCACCTCGCCGACATACGCGCCGACGCTGATCACCAGCGCGAACGCGACATACCAGAAGCCGTCGCGCAGGAACGGCCACAGCACGCTGTCGCGCAGCGCGGGCCAGCCGGCGAACAGCGAGCCGACGCCGTAGTAGATCAGGTAGATCTGCACGAGCAGCGGCGTGCCGCGTATCACTTCGGTAAAAGCCTTGCTGACGCGCGCGACGACCGGGTTGCCCGACAGCCGCGCGAACGCGACGACGATCGCGAGCGCGAAGCCGAACACGGCCGAGATGACGAGCAGCTTGACGGTGGTCAGCACGCCAAGCAGCAGCAGCGATCCGTAGGAAGACAGTACGCTCAGATCCATGACGTTGATCCGGTTCGGTCGAAAAATGCGTGAGAAACCCCGGCGCGGCTCACGATGCCGGCATCCAGCGGCCGAAACGCCGCTCGATCTCGCGGAACAGCATGCCGGACAGCGACGTGATCGCGAAGTACACGGCCGCGACCATCAGGTAGTAGTGCATGTACTCGCGCGTCGACCCGGCCGCCTGCTTCGCGGTGTAGAGCAGCTCGCTGTACCCGACCACGCTGATGAGCGCGCTGTCTTTCACGAGAATCAGCCACAGGTTCGTGAAGCCGGCCAGCGCATACGGCGCCATCGCCGGCAACGTCACGCGGCGGAACACGAGCGACGGCGGCGCGCCGAATGCGCGCGCAGCCTCGATCTGCCCGTACGGGATCGCGAGAATCGCGCCGCGGATGATCTCGGCCGCATACGCGCCCTGCACGATGCCGAGCACGATCACTGCGGCCGCGAAGCCGTTGACCGCGACCGGTCCGGCACCGATCGCCGTCATCAGCAGATTGATCGCGTCGGTGCCCGCGTAATAAAGCAGCAGGATCAGCAGCAGCTCGGGCACCGCGCGGCACAGCGTCGTGTAGCCCTGCGCGAACCGCTCCAGCACGCGCACGCCGGACAGCTTCGCGGCCGCACCCAGCAGCCCGAGCACGATGCCGACGACGAACGCGCCGAGCGAAATCTCGAGCGTCACGCCCGCGCCCTGCAAGAGCGCGACGCCCCAGCCGTCCGGGTCCATGCCCAGGTAGCTCACCCATCCCCAACCGTCCATGCCGCCTCCTCGTCCGTGCGCGTATCCGTGCGATCAGTGCGGCCAGAGGTCGATCGGGAAATACTTCTTCGCGATCTGTGCGTACTTGCCCGATGCATGCAGCTGCTCGAGCGCCTGGTCCATCTGCTGCTTGAGCGGTGCATCGGCCTTGCGCATCCCCGCGCCGACGCCATAGCCGAAGATCGCCGGGTCCATCTTCACGCTGCCGGGGCCCTTCAGTTCGAATGTGGCACCGTCCTTCGACTTCAGGAAATCGAGGATGCCGAGCTGGTCGAGATACATCGTGTCGATGCGGCCGGCGACGAGGTCGGCGTTGCAGTCGTCCTGCGTGTTGTACAGGCGCACCGTCGCGTTCTTGCCGTAGGCCATCTTGATGAACTCGGCGTTCGCGGTCGAACCCTGCACGCCGATCACCTTGCCCTTCAGGCCGTCCGGCGTCAGCGTGAGCTTCTGGTTCTTCGCGCCGACGAAGGTACCCGGCGTCTCGTAGTACGGCCGCGAGAACGAGATCACCTTCTGGCGCTCCGGCGTGATCGACATCGAGTTGAAGATCACGTCGATCTTGTCGCTGAGCAGCGCCGGGATGATGCCGTCCCACGCGACTTCCTTGATCTCGCACTTCGCCTTCATCTGGTCGCACAGCGCGCGGATCAGGTCGGCCTCGAAGCCGCTCCACTGCCCCGTCGGGCTCTTCATCAGGAACGGCGGATACGGTTCGGCGGCGACGCCGAAGCGCAGCACGCCCGACGACGCGTGCGCGGAACCGAGCGGCGCAAGCACCGCGAGGACGAGACTCAACAGGCACAGCAGACTGCGTGCGACGCGTTTCATGGTCGGACTCCTTGCAGGAAAGATAGGGATCGGGGCGGCCGGCCGTACTGGCACGCGCGGGCCGCACCCGCGGTTCAGTGGCGTTGCCGATGCGCGTTGACGAACTGGCTGCAGCGTTCGCTCTGCGGCGCATCGAAGATCTCGGCCGGTGTGCCGCTCTCCTCGACGCGCCCTTCGTGCAGGAACAGCACCTTGTTCGACACGTCGCGCGCGAACGCCATTTCGTGCGTGACGAGAATCATCGTGCGGCCTTCGCACGCGAGATCGCGAATCACCTTCAGCACTTCGCCGACGCGTTCGGGATCGAGCGCGGAAGTCGGCTCGTCGAACAGCATCACCTTGGGCCGCATGGCCAGCGCGCGCGCAATCGCGACGCGCTGCTGCTGGCCGCCGGACAGGAATGCGGGATAGACGTTGCGCTTGTCGGCAAGGCCGACGCGTTCGAGCAGCTGCTCGGCGCGCGCGATCGCTTCGGCGCGCGGTTCGCGCAGCACATGCACGGGCATCTCGATCACGTTCTCGAGCACCGTGCGGTGCGCCCACAGGTTGAAGCTCTGGAACACCATGCCGAGTCGCGTGCGAATGCGCTCGACCTGGCGCGGATCGGTCGGCACCGTGCGACCCTTGCGGTCGACCTTCAGGCCGATCTCCTCGCCGTCGACCACGATGCGTCCGCGGGTCGGCGTTTCCAGCAGGTTGATGCAGCGAAGCAGCGTGCTCTTGCCCGAGCCGCTCGCGCCGATCAGCGAGATCACTTCGCCTTCGCGCGCGCTCAGCGACACGCCCTTCAACACCTCCAGCTCGCCGAACCGCTTGTGCAGGTCCATCACCTGCACGCGTTCCTCGACGGCCGCCTTCACGCTCTCCACCCGCGCCAACATGCTGTCTCCTGTGTCGAATTCTCACGCCCGTCCCGTGCGGGATCGCGGCGTCTTGTTGAATGGCCGACCAACCTCATGCGGAGTCGAGTATAGGCGCTGTTGAACGGTGGTTCAACAGATTTCAATCATCCGGGAGCAAGGGTTTTCGCGGGTTTCGCGCCGCTTTCGACGGTGTAATTGAACAAGCGTCCGACACTCCCCTATAATCGGTGCCATGACGATTCCGTAAGGTCACTCCGTGAAAAAGACTCCTGGCAGCGCACCGGTTCAGACCCGCGGCCGCGGTATCCGCGAAACGCCCGCGGTGCGGCAGCAATCGATCATCGACGCGACGATGCGCTGCATCGCGCGCTACAGCTATTCGGAAACCACGATCGACCGCATCTGCGCGGAAGCGAAGGTATCGCGCGGGCTGATCAACCATCACTTCCAGTCGAAAGACGAGCTGATGGCGCAGACCTACAAGCGGCTCGCATCCGACCTGCTCGATGTGTCGCGCGCGGCCGCCGCGAACGCGACCGGCCCCGAGGACAAGCTCGACGCGATCATCAAGGTGTGTTTCGCCGCACCGGTGTTCGCGCCGAAGAACGTGAAGGTATGGCTCGGCTTCTGGAGCGTTGCGCACAGCGATCCGGTGATCCGCAAGGCGCACAAGGAGCTGTATGCCGGCTACCGGCAAGCCTTGAAGAAGCTGTTCGACCAGATCGCGGAAGTGCGCGGCGGGACCGTCGACAGCGATCTCGCCGCGTTGACGCTGACGGCCGTGATCGACGGGTTCTGGCTCGAACTCGCGCGCGACCCGACGTCGTTTACCGCGGAAGACGCGCTGACGAGTTGCTTGCGCGTCGTCGATACGTTCCTACCGCCGCCGAAGACGGCCCGCAAGCGCGCGTAGTACGCCGCGCCACGACGGCAGCATCGCGCACGATCGCCGCCGGTAATCCGGCGGCACCCACGACGGCCTCGCATAGCGAGGCCGTTCGTGTTCTCAGCGCGCGCGGATCTCGATCAGGTACGGCGCATCGTGCGCCGCAGCTTCATCGAGTGCGCCAGCCAGCGACCCGCCCTCCTCGATCCGCTGCGCGCCCCATCCATATGCCCGTGCGATCGCGACGAAATCCGGCGTATGCAGATCCACGCCGACCGGCTCGACACCGCCGTCGACCATCGCGCGCTTGATTTCCCCGTATCCGCCATTGTTAAGCAGCACGACGATCACGCGCGCACGATGCTGCACCGCCGTGCCGAGCTCCGCGAGCGTGTACTGGAATCCGCCATCGCCGGCGATG
>NZ_CAJNKE010000169.1 GCF_905232215.1 Burkholderia sp. LMG 13014 | reverse complement strand
TCGTTCGACGCGTTCGCACGGCGCGCGCTGACCGAGAAGCTCGACCTGTGCCAGTTCGAATTCGAATCGCAGCCGTGGCGCTTCGACCGCGCGACTGTGAAGCGCCTGCGCGTGCCGCTCGCCCTCGTTGCGGCGACGCTCGGCGTGGCCGTGATCGGGATGAACCTGCACTGGTGGAAGCTGTCGCGCGAGCGCGATGCGCTGTCCGCGCAGATCACCGAGACGCTGCTGTCCGCGTTCCCGAAGACGACGACGGTGCTCGATCCGCCCGCGCAGATGCAACGCCAGCTCGACCAGTTGCGCCTGGCGGCCGGCGAACTGTCGCCGAACGATTTCCTCGCGCTGTCGAGCGGGCTGTCGCGCTCGATGGGCGCGCTGCCGCTGAACGGCATCGCGTCGCTCGACTATCACGACCGGAAGCTCGACGTCGGCTTCAAGCCGGAGGTCAAGGTCGATCCCGATTTCACGCAGCGCCTCGCGCGTAACGGACTGTCCGGCGAAGTCGACAGCAACACGGGCAAATGGACGATCCGGAGCCGCTCATGAAGACCGAACAACTGAACCAGACGCTGGCCCAGTTCTGGGGCGAGCGCACCGAGCGCGAAAAGATGCTGCTCGGCTGGGGCGGCACCGTGCTGGCGGTTGCGATCGCGTATTCGGTGCTGTGGTCGCCTGCACAGGAAGGCCGTGCGCGAATCCAGCGCGAGCTGCCGACGATGCGCCGCGAGCTCGCGCAGATGACCGCGCAGGCGAACGAGGCGAAGTCGCTGACGGCCGCCGCGCAGGGTGTGGCACCGACCGGCCTCGCGCTGAAGGATGCGCTGACCGCGTCGCTGTCCGATCACGGGCTGCAGGGCGCGCAAGTGCAGATCGTCGGCAACGGCGTGCAGGTCCAGATGAAGAACGTGTCGTTCCCGGCGTGGACGCAGTGGCTCGACGATGCGCGCCGGCAGTTCAAGGTGCAGGTCGGCGAGGCGCATGCCACCGCGCTGAAGGACGACGGCCAGGTCGACCTGACGGCTGTGATGCAACCGTCTACGCAGAAATGACGCAGTGGATGACGCAAGTGGCGGTCGGCCGATGAGGCCGGGGATCAAGCGGCTCGCCACCGCATTGCCGTGGGTACTGGCGGGTGGCCTGGCGATGGCGGTGACGCTCGTCGCGCTCGCACCGGCCGCGTGGATCGCACCGCAGTTCGCACGCGCGACCGGCGGGCACGTGAATCTCGTCGACCCCGACGGGTCGCTGTGGCATGGCTCGGGCACGCTGATGCTCGCGCCGGGCGCCGACCAGAGTGCGGCGACGCTGCTGCCGGGCCGGGTCGAATGGACCACGGGTTTCTGGCCGCTGCTGACCGGGCGCGTGCAGATGCGCATGCGGCAGACCGACGCGATGCCCGATGCGGTCACGCTCGATGCGACGTGGCGCGGCGCGGTGCTGTCGGCGGGCACGATGGCCGTGCCCGCGTCGCTGCTCGCGGGGCTCGGCACGCCGTTCAACACGCTCGACCTGCAGGGCGACGTGCGGCTCGGCTGGAGCGACTGGCGCCTGATCGGTAACAACGCGTTCGGCCAGCTGACGGTGACGATCGACTCGATGAGTTCGCGCGTATCGCGCGTGAAGCCGCTCGGTTCGTACCGCGCGGTGCTGCAGGCGAAGGGGGCCGGCGCCGACCTCGACCTGTCGACGACGCACGGCCCGCTGTTCCTCGACGGCCACGGCAACTTCGGCCCGGGCCAGGGATCGTTCCGCGGCACCGCGCATTCGGCGCCCGAGCAGCAGGCGAACCTCGCGGGGCTGCTGAACCTGCTCGGCCACCCGATCGGGAACAACGAGGTGTCGTTGATCTTCGGCGACGCGCAGCGCTGACGCGCGCGTCGCCCTTTCCTTCCTACTGCTGCGCGAGCGGCGCGGCGACCGACGGTGCGCTGGCCGCGGGCGCGGCCGCACCGGACGCCGGCACGGGTGCAGGCGCCGCCATGTCGCCGTTCTCGCGCGCCATCTCCGCGACGTTCCAGCCGCCGCCGAGCGCCTTCACGAGCCCGACCGACGACGTCATCCGTTGCCCGGCGATCGTCGCGAGCTTCTGCTGCGCGGTGAACGCGGTGGTCTGCGCGGTCAGCACGTTCAGGTAGGCGACCGTGCCGGCCTTGTACTGGTTCGTGACGATCGCGAGCGAATGCTCGGCGCTGTCGACGGCCTGCCGCTGCACGTCGATTTCCTGCGCGAGAATGCGCTGCGACGCGAGGTTGTCCTCGACGTCCTGGAACGCGGTGAGCACCGCGAGGCGGTACGCGGCGACGTCCTGGTCGTAGGTCGCGCGCGCGGCGTCGGTCTGCGCGGCGCGCAGCCCCGCATCGAACAGCGTGGCCGCGAGCTGCGGGCCGACCGTCCAGAAGCGCGCCGGCAGCGTGAACAGCTGCGACCACACCGAGCTCTGGAAGCCGCCGGTGGCCGACAGCGTGAGGGTCGGGAAGAACGCGGAAATCGCAACGCCGATCTGCTCGTTCGCGGCCGCCGCACGGCGCTCGGCCGCGGCGACGTCGGGCCGGCGCTCGAGGATCGCGGACGGCACATCGACCGGCGTGATCGGCGGCTCGGCCGTGAGCGGGTTCGGCGGCAGCGAGAAGGTCGATGCCGGTTCGCCGATCAGCGTCGCGATCGCATGCTCGTACTGCGCGCGCGCGACGCCGTTGTCGATCGATGCCGCCTGCGCGCTCTGCAGCTGCGTTTGCGCCTGGATCACGTCCGCGCGTGCGGCGACGCCCTGCGCGTACTGGTTCTGCGTGAGCGTCAGCGACCGCTGGTACGACTTCACGGTGTCGTCGAGCAGCTTCTGCAGCGCATCGGACGTGCGCAACTGGAAATAGGTTTGCGCGAGCAACGCCTGCTGCGACAGCCGCGCGTTCGCGAGATCGGCCGCGGCGGCCGCTTCGCCGGCGCGCTGCGCGCTGACGGTACGGCTCACCTTGCCCCACAGGTCGGGTTCCCAGCTCGCGTCGAGGCCGATGCTGTAGCTGTTGTTGATCGAGCCGGTCGAACCGCTGCCGAAACTCGACGATGAACCCGACGACACCGACGTGCGCGGCGTGCGGGCGCGCGAGCCCGATGCGGTCAGCCCGACGGTCGGGAAATACGCGGCGCGCGCTTCGGTGACGAGTGCGCGCGCCTGCCGGTACGCGGCCGCCGATTGCGCGATGGTCTGGTTCGACGCGTTGAGCCTGCCGATCAGCGCATCGAGCTGCGGATCGTTGTAGACCGACCACCACGCGCCGCGGTCGGTGCGGTCGGCGGGCTGCGCGACCTTCCAGCCGGCCGGCGCTTCCTTGTACGCGGCGGGGATCGACGTGTCGGGCCGGTGATAGTCGGGCCCGACGGCGCAGCCGGCGAGCAGCACGGCCGTCGCGACGGCGACGGCGGCGCTCAGCGGGCGAAGGGCGCGCGGGAGGGAGGCGTACGGCATGGTGATTTTCCTGTCTGGGCGCGACATCCGGCGAGCGGCGTCGCGCGATGCGGTCGTCGTGCCGCTGGCGGACAAATGGTAACTGACGGCGGGAAAGCTGCGCAGCCCCAAGGGTACGGTGCACGGCGACAGGAATGTGTTACCGGCGCGAGCGGCCGGTTTACCGGCCATTACGGCCAGCTGGCGGGAAAACGGGCGTGCGACGCCGGCCGTACGTGGTGCGGCCGGCGCTCAGTCGGAGCAGTCAGGAAGGCGGGAGACGCGCGATGTCAGTGGCAGCGCGCGGGCAGCGGGAGCGGTTCGGCGGCGGACCGCCATGTCGACGGCTCCGTCGCGGCCGGCTGGCCCGTGCGGCGAGCGCCGTCTTTCCCGTTGCGCTGCCGGCGATGATCGAACCATGCGAACCCGAGCGCCGCGAGCGAGCCGCCCGGCACCACCAGCATCGTCACGTACAGCGCGATCTTCCAGCCGCGGTGCGGCCCGGAAAACGCATGATGAGCGGTATCGGTCAGGTTGCGGCGCAGCGCGCCGGCGGCATTTTTCAGGAACAGCATCGCGAACATCCTCGGGGTGCCCGCAGCGCGGGCGCATCGGTCAGAACATAGTCTCCGGCAGTGCAACATGCACGTCGTAACTGGTTGCCTCAAATAATATTGACTAAGCAATCAATTTTCAAGATACTGGGCGCGTTTAAATCCGAAACGCACTATTGCTGCGCGCGCAATCGCATGACCGGCGGCCTTTACGATCCCGAGAACATCGCGCTGGAAACGAGCCTCGGCTATTACCTGTCGAAGGCGAAGCAGGCGCTCGTCGAGCGGATGGACCGTGCGCTCGAGCCGCTCGACCTCACCGCGCAGCAGATCGGCGTGATCCTGCTGCTGTCGCGCGGCTACGCGCGCACGCCGTTCGAGCTGTCCCGCAAGATGTCGTACGACAGCGGTTCGATGACGCGGATGCTCGACCGGCTCGAACGCAAGGGGCTGGTCGCGCGCTCGCGCAGCGAGCAGGACCGCCGGATGATCGAGCTGACGCTGACCGAACGCGGCACCGAAGCCGCCCGGGCGCTGCCGTCGCTGATCGCGACCGCGCTCAACGCGCAGCTCGACGGTTTCTCGGCTGACGAGCTCGTGACGCTCACCGGCCTGCTGCAGCGCTTCATCGCCAACGGGCCCGGCTCGACCGGTTGCCCGAAACCCGACGACGAAGCGGACAGCTGATGTGCGCGGAGGCCCCATGTCTAGGTTAAGCATTCGCTTATTTATCTGTCTGGGCAGAAGATGACAGGGCACGCGCTCCCCTTTTCCCCTTATCCGATCCACCCGGCCGGGCTGCGCTGCGGCGCACACCCGTGCGTTGTGCCGGCGCGTCGCGCGCGCCGCGTCTAGGAGATTCCGATGTCCGCCACCACGGCATCCGCCGCCGAACCCG
The DNA here is from genome assembly GCF_905232215.1 of Burkholderia sp. LMG 13014. GTDB lineage: Bacteria > Pseudomonadota > Gammaproteobacteria > Burkholderiales > Burkholderiaceae > Burkholderia. The sequence goes on along the minus strand of NZ_CAJNKE010000169.1, from coordinate 6,237 downwards.
CCGCTTCGCCCGCGCCGCTGTCCGGCGGCGCACTCGCGCTGCTCACCGTCGGGCTCGCGCTCGGCACCTTCATGGAAGTGCTCGACACGTCGATCGCGAACGTCGCGGTGCCGACCATCTCGGGCAGCCTCGGCGTTGCGACGAGCGAAGGCACCTGGGTGATCTCGTCGTACTCGGTCGCGTCCGCGATCGCGGTGCCGCTCACCGGCTGGCTCGCGCGGCGGGTCGGCGAGGTGCGCCTGTTCACGCTGTCGGTGCTCGCGTTCACGGTCGCATCGGCGCTGTGCGGCCTCGCAACCAACTTCGAGACGCTGATCGCGTTCCGGCTGCTGCAGGGCCTCGTGTCGGGGCCGATGGTGCCGCTGTCGCAGACCATCCTGATGCGCAGCTACCCGCCCGCGAAGCGCGGGCTCGCGCTCGGGCTATGGGCGATGACGGTGATCGTCGCACCGATCTTCGGCCCGTTGCTGGGCGGCTGGATCAGCGACAACTACACGTGGCCGTGGATCTTCTACATCAACCTGCCGATCGGCATCTTCTCGGCGACCTGCGCGTATTTCCTGCTGCGCGGCCGCGAGACGAAGACGTCGAAGCAGCGGATCGACGCGATCGGCCTCGCGCTGCTCGTGATCGGCGTGTCGTGCCTGCAGATGATGCTCGACCTCGGCAAGGATCGCGACTGGTTCAACTCGACGTTCATCGTCGCGCTGGCGCTGATCGCGGTCGTGTCGCTTGCGTTCATGCTCGTGTGGGAGGCGACCGAGAAGGAGCCGGTGGTCGACCTGTCGCTGTTCAAGGACCGCAACTTCGCGCTCGGCGCGATGATCATCTCGTTCGGCTTCATGGCGTTCTTCGGCTCGGTCGTGATCTTCCCGCTGTGGCTGCAGACGGTGATGGGCTACACGGCCGGCAAGGCCGGCCTCGCGACCGCGCCGGTCGGGCTGCTCGCGCTCGTGCTGTCGCCGCTGATCGGCCGCAACATGCACCGGCTCGACCTGCGGATGGTCGCGAGCTTCGCGTTCATCGTGTTCGCCGGCGTGTCGATCTGGAACTCGACGTTTACGCTCGACGTGCCGTTCAACCATGTGATCCTGCCGCGTCTCGTGCAGGGGATCGGCGTGGCGTGCTTCTTCGTGCCGATGACGACGATCACGCTGTCGAGCATCTCCGACGAGCGGCTCGCGAGTGCGTCGGGGCTGTCGAACTTCCTGCGCACGCTGTCCGGCGCGATCGGCACCGCGGCGAGCTCGACGTTCTGGGAGAACGACGCGATCTACCACCATGCGCGGCTGTCGGAATCGGTGAGCGTGTATGCGCAGAGCACGACCGACTACCAGGGCGCGCTGTCGCAGCTTGGCATCGTCGGCCAGACGGCCAATGCGCAGCTCAACCAGCTCGTCACGCAGCAGGGCTTCATGATGGCGACCAACGACTTCTTCCTGCTGTCGGCATTCATGTTCGGCGCGCTCGCGTTGCTCGTGTGGGTCACGAAGCCGAGGAAGGGGGCGGGGCCGGCGATGGGGCATTGACGGCGCGGCGGGCAGCCGTTGCGCCCGCCTCGTTCGTTTTACCGCCCGCCCCGGCAGGCCTCACTCCCGCGCCCGCAACCCGCCGAACGCCAGGTCGTCACCCGGCGCGATCGGCAGCGTCGCCCGCGCCACTTCAAGCCACGCGCGCGCCGCGTGCGACAGATACCCCTTCTTCAGCCAGCCGAGCGCGATCGCCCACGTGATCTCCGGCTCGACGATCGGCCGGCACGTGAACTGGCCCGCGTCGAGCCGCCGGCAATACGGCTCGGGCAGCAGCGCGATGCCGACCCCCGCATGCACGAGCGCGGCCATGAAATCCCAGTGGCCGCTGCGGCTCACGATCGACGGCGTGAAACCGACCTGCCGGCACGCATCCAGCACCGCGTCGTGCAGCGCGAGGCTTTCCGCGTAGAACACGAACGACTCGCGCGCGAGATCCGCGAGCGGCACCGCCGCGTGATCCTCCCAGCGCGATTCGCGCGGTGTGACGAGCCACAGCGGCGCGCGCACCATCGGCAGCCGCTCGAAGGTAGCGGGATCGACCGGCTCCAGCAGCCCGCCCAGCTCCAGTTCACCTGACGTCAGCGCGGCCTCGATCATTCGAGCGCCCTGCTCGAACAGCTTCAGCTCGATATTCGGATAGCGCTGCTTGTACGCGGCGATGATCGGCGTGAACAGCGAGCCGCCGAGCGGCGGGATCCCGATCGTCAGCTCGCCGCGCCCGAGCGTGCCGAGATCGTTCAGCTCCGACTGCAGCTGCGCCTGCGCGGCGAGCACGTCCTGGCCACGCTGGAACACGATCCGCCCCGCGTCGGTCAGCACCATCTGCCGGCCGTCGCGCAGCAGCAGCGGCGAGCCGATCTCGTCCTCGAGCGTCTTCACCATCTTGCTGATGGTCGGCTGGGTCACGAACAGCTTGTCGGCGGCCGCCGTGAAGCTCTGCTGGCGAACCACCTCGACGAAGTACCGCAGCGCGCGCAATTCCATCGATGTCTCCCCAAAATGGTGCGGCGATCAAAGGTGAATTCCGAATTGGAATGACAAGGATAGAGACAAGTCATTTTATTTATGGTTAGGGGAAACCCTATACTCCCACCATCAACGGAATATCTGTAGGGAGCCTGCCATGACCAAGCCGACCGCCGCACTCGCCGCCCGCCCCGCCGCTTCGGGCAGCCTGGCGCACACGGGCCGGATCGCGCTGCAGGCCGCCGCGCTCGGCGTGCTGTGGATGGCGGTCGACTGGGCGGTGCGCAAGATCGGGCTGCCGATTCCGTCCGGCGTGATCGGCCTCGCGGTGCTCCTCGTGCTGCTGTTCTCGGGCCGCGTCGCACCCGCGTGGGTGAAGGACGGCGCGAACTGGCTGCTGTCCGACATGCTGCTGTTCTTCGTGCCGGCCGCCGTCGCGGCCGTGCAGTACGGCGGGCTGTTCCGCGAGGACGGCTGGCGCATCGCGCTGGTGATGCTCGCCGGCACCGCGTTCGTGATGGTCGCGGTGGCCGTCGCGGTCGACCTCGCCGCGAAGCTCGAGCGCCGGCTCGCCGCGCAGCGCGTGTGCGCCGAACGCCGCCGCACGCGCCTGAGCGCCGTGTCCGCCCACTGAGCCGGAGCCTGCCATGCTTGCCGCATTGTCGAACCTGTCCGCCGACCAGGCGAACACCGCGATCTCGTTCGGCTGCTTCGTGCTGACGGTCGTGCTGTATTTCGCGTCGAAGCGGCTCTACGCGTACAAGAAGACGCTGCTGTTCTCGCCGCTCGTGTTCGTGCCGGGCGTGCTGGTGCTGCTCGTCCTGCTGACCGGCATCCCTTATTCGGTCTACTTCCGCGACACGCGCTGGCTGATGTGGCTGCTCGGTCCGGCGACGATCGCGTTCGCGGTGCCGATCTATGACTATCGCGACCTGATCCGCCGCCACTGGCTGTCGCTGTCGGTCGGCGTGGCAGTCGGGATCGCCGCGGGCGTGTGCGGGTCGCTGCTGCTCGCGAAGCTGCTGCACCTGTCGCCCGAGCTGCAGCGCTCGCTGATGACGCGCTCGGTATCGACGCCGTTCGCGCTCGCCGTGTCGGACAAGATCCACGCGCCGAAGGATCTCACTGCCCTCTTCGTGATCGCGACCGGCATCTGCGGGATGCTGCTCGGCGAGCTGGTACTCGCGCTGGTGCCGATGCGCACGCGGCTCGCGCGCGGTGCGCTGTTCGGCGCGGCCGCCCACGGCGTGGGCACTGCGAAGGCGCGCGAGATCGGCAGCGAGGAAGGCGTCGTGTCGAGCCTGACGATGATGATCGCGGGCGTCGCGATGGTGCTGATCGCGCCGCTTCTGACGCTGCTGCCGATCTGACCGGAAGGCTGACGCCCGTCAAGCGCCGGCACGGCCCGATCGTGCCTGCCGCCTTTCGGCGCGACAGACCCCGAGCGACAGAAACGGCGCCACCTTCCGGCCACACCTGCTCCTCTGTCCGCCGGCCCGGCGGCCTTTCCGTACCCGGCATGGCCGCCATCTCCCGGCCACGCCCGCTTCGGCCGCCAGCCCGGTGGCCCTTTCCGCCCCCACTTACCCTGCATCCGGCCGACACCCGGCCGACAATCGGCTGAGATAGCCGCAAATCCCCCCTCTTTTCCACCCATCGGGCTCGGCCCGGATGCCGAACAATGCATGCTACGAGACATCACGCACGCATTCACATGGCCTCCACGACCGCAAACCCGACCGCCGACAAGCCGGCTTCGCCCGGCAAGTTCAAGCGCATCGCGCTCATCGCCGTCATCGCGCTGGGCGCGGCGGCCGCCGCAGCCGGCGGCATGTACGTGTTCCTGAGCAAGGAAGGCGTCGGCCATGCGAGCAAGCCCGCCGAGCCGGCACCGCTGGCCGCGCCGGTGTTCTTCCCGCTCGACCCGCTGACCGTGAACCTGCAGTCCGACGACGGCGCGCAGCACTACCTGCGCGTCGGCCTGTCGCTGAAGCTCACCGACCCGAAGGCGCAAGAGCAACTGACCGCGCGGATGCCGGAGATCCGCAGCCGGATCCTGCTCGCGCTGTCGAACAAGCATCCCGAGGAACTCGCGACACCGGACGGCAAACGTTCGCTTGCGAAGGAACTGCGCGACCTGATCGAGCAGCCGACGCAGCCGGGCAACCAGCGCGCGAAGGTCGACGACGTGCTGTTCACCGAGTTCGTCGTCCAGTAACGCGGCCGCGAAAGGAGCGCGTATGGGTCACCAGGAGTTCATGTCCCAGGAGGAGGTCGATGCCCTCCTCAAGGGCGTCACGGGCGAAACCGATGCAGTCGACGAGCAGCGCGACACATCGGGCGTCCGCCCCTACAACATCGCGACGCAGGAGCGGATCGTCCGCGGCCGGATGCCCGGTCTCGAGATCATCAACGACCGCTTTGCGCGCCTGCTGCGGATCGGCATCTTCAACTTCATGCGGCGCACGGCGGAAATCTCCGTCAGCCAGGTGAAGGTGCTGAAGTACAGCGAATTCACCCGCAACCTGCCGATCCCGACGAACCTGAACCTCGTGCACGTGAAGCCGCTGCGCGGCACGTCGCTGTTCGTGTTCGACCCGAACCTCGTGTTCTTCGTCGTCGACAACCTGTTCGGCGGCGACGGGCGCTTTCACACGCGCGTCGAGGGCCGCGATTTCACGGCCACCGAGCAGCGGATCATCGGCAAGCTGCTGAACCTCGTGTTCGAGCACTACACGACCGCGTGGAAGAGCGTGCGGCCGCTGCAGTTCGAATTCGTGCGCTCCGAGATGCACACGCAGTTCGCGAACGTCGCGACGCCGAACGAGATCGTCATCGTCACGCAGTTCTCGATCGAGTTCGGGCCGACGGGCGGCACGCTGCACATCTGCATGCCGTACTCGATGATCGAGCCGATCCGCGACGTGCTCAGCTCGCCGATCCAGGGCGAGGCGCTCGAAGTCGACCGCCGCTGGGTGCGCGTGCTGTCGCAGCAGGTGCAGGCCGCCGAAGTCGAGCTGACCGCGAACCTCGCCGAGATCTCGTCGACCTTCGAGAAGATCCTGAACCTGCGCGCGGGCGACGTGCTGCCGCTCGAAATCGAGGACACGATCACCGCGAAAGTCGACGGCGTGCCGGTGATGGAATGCGGCTACGGAATTTTCAATGGTCAATATGCGTTGCGCGTGCAGAAGATGATCAGCGCGGGCGATTCGATGAAGGAAGGTGGATATGAGTGAGCTGAACCAGACGCCCGAGGACGACCTGCAAGCGATGGCCGACGCGGCCCTCGCGGCATCGGCTGCCGCCGCGCAGGCGGCACCGGCCGCGGCGGAAGAAGATCCGGGCATGGACGACTGGGCGGCCGCGCTCGCCGAGCAGAACCAGCAGCCGGTGCAGGCGGGCGCAACGGGCGCCGGCGTGTTCCAGCCGCTGTCGAAGGCCGCGGCGACCTCGACGCACAACGACATCGAGATGATCCTCGACATCCCGGTCAAGATGACCGTGGAGCTCGGCCGCACGAAGATCGCGATCCGCAACCTGCTGCAGCTCGCGCAGGGCTCGGTCGTCGAACTCGACGGCCTCGCCGGCGAGCCGATGGACGTGCTCGTGAACGGCTGCCTGATCGCGCAGGGCGAGGTCGTGGTCGTCAACGACAAGTTCGGCATCCGCCTGACCGACATCATCACGCCGGCCGAACGTATCCGGAAGCTGAATCGATGAACGTCGTAGTGCCCGG
>NZ_CAJNKE010000168.1 GCF_905232215.1 Burkholderia sp. LMG 13014 | reverse complement strand
CTGTGTCATGTTCGATGTCTCCTGGGGTATGTGTGTCAGATGCCTGGCGCTGGCGTGCGTCAGGCGGCCGGCGGCTGCGCGCCGGCGAACAGCACGCCCGGTGCAGCGCCTTCGTAGCGGGCCGTCAGCGTCGACGTGACGACGCAGCGCGTGCCCGCGATCTTCCATTCGCCGTCGACCTTCCGGTATTCGTCGTCGTAGTACGCGCCGAGCTGCGTGAGCGTGCGCGCGTTCGTGTCGATCATCTGGTAGTGCAGGCCCCACGTGCCGCGTGCATGCGTGTCGTCGAGCACGGCGATCTCGGGATTCACGCCGTGGTGCATCTCCACGATGTGCGGATGGCAACCGAGTTGCGCGAACACGTCGACGAGCGCGTCACGCGTGTCGAACATGCCGATCCGGCCGTAGTCGATGTGCACGTGGCCGGGCGCGAAGCAGTCGCGCATCCCTTGCGGATCCTTGCGGTCGCAGCTCGTGAAGTAGCGCGCCTTCAGCCGGCGGATCGCGTCGGCGTCCTCGAGCCGGCGCACGCGCGCTTCCAGCGATTCGATGAGGGTCATCCTGTCTCCTTGTTCGGTGCCGGCGCGGTTCGAACGCCGCGTCGATGCCACGTTACCGCCGTGCGCTGCACCGGCCATCACCCGTTCGGATGAAATCCGTGATTCGTTTCGGCAGCGCCGTTTGCGTGCGGCAACGGCATTCGTCCGAACAGACGATGTGATGCCCCGGGCTTCGTTCCTACCATCGAGCGACACCACTACGAGACCCGGCGATGGACGACACGACCCGCACGCTCCATGAGTACGAGCAGATCCGACAGCTGAAATACCGGTATTTCCGCGCGGTCGACACGCATGACTGGGCGCTGCTCGCGGATTGCCTGACCGACGACTGCGAAGCACGGCTGTACGGCGGCCGCTATGCGTACGACGGCCGCGATGCGTTCGTATCGAGCCTGCGCGAACTGATCGGCAAGCCAACCTTCCTGACGATGCATCACGGCCATCACCCGGAGCTCACGCTGGTCTCGGCCGATCACGCGTGCGGCGTGTGGTTTCTCGAGGATCACGCGATCAATCTTGAGGATGACTACCTGCTGCACGGCACTGCGTTCTACGACGATCAGTACGTGAAGCGCGATGGCGTGTGGCGCATTCACGCGACGCGCCACGAGCGGCTGTTCGAAACCGTCACGTCGCCGATCCCGCCGTCGTTCACGCTGACCGCGAACCGGTTCGCACCGGGCGCTCACCAGGCGGTTGGAACGCCTGAAGCCGCTTCCTGAACCCCGGCGGCAGCGCCGCCGATCCCGTCATTCCCCTGGAGCCGAAGCAATGGAGAAAGTCATTTACGTGTTGTGGCGCGACGCACAGGCTGCGCCCGATCAGTGGAGCCGCACGGTGCGCGCGCAGCTCGCCGACAAGTTGCTGTCGCTCGGTGCGCACGGCGTGCAGGTCAACGTCGCCGACGCGGAGGTCGCGCCGGCCGCCGGCCTGAAGCAGACCAACACGCACCCGGGCATCGACGGGATCGTCGCGGTATGGGTCGACAGTGCGAACGCGATGTTCCGCCAGCCGTTCGACGATGCGGTGCGCGCAGTCGCCCCGCACATGGCTGCGTATCTGGTGACCGAGTCGCAACCGATTCCGAATACGCGCTTTCCGGCGCGTCCGGGCGAGCGGACCACGGGCTTCTCGCAGCTCGCGTTCCTGAAGCGGCCGCCGCGCCTCACGCATGAAGCGTGGCTCGACGTGTGGCACGGGCATCACACGCGCGTCGCGATCGAGACGCAGGACAATTTCCTGTACGTGCAGAACGTCGTCGTGCGCGCACTCACGCATGCGGCGCCTGGGTACGACGCGATCGTCGAGGAATGTTTTCCCGCTGCGGCGATGACCGATCCGCATGCGTTCTTCGATGCGGTCGGCGATGACGAGAAATTCCAGCGCAACGTGGCCGAGATGATGGACAGCTGTGGGCGCTTCATCGACTTCGACAAGATCGATGTGGTACCGACGAGTCAGTACGTCGTGAAGGCTGTGCGGGGATAAGCCCAGGCAATCGCGCGGCGCGATCGCCTTCATCGGGATTGATTGCCGTGTTCGTTCCATTGCAAGCCGGCGGAGCGCTTGGGTGCGTCGCCGGCTTGTCTTTTTGCCGCTTCACGGATTGACGCGGTTGGCGTTGATCAACCTGAAGCGGTCGCTGCTGGCCACCGAGCGTCGTTATTCGTCGTTGTTGCGCAAGCGTTCCCGGCTCTCTTCAACTCACTCGAACTGACTGAAATCCACCGCTTCCTTGACAAACTTCCCCGTCGACACGAGTGCGCTTTCGATGTCCGCGACGATGCGCGCGTTGTCGATCGTCGCTGTGATGAACAGCGCCCAGATATCGTCGTCTATTTCGTAGCTGCCCCGAGCGTATGTCCAATAGCTGAAGTAACGGTCCTGAGACCAGGCAACCTCGGGTTCATCAAGGCCGTCCGGATGCGGGACCTGGACAGAATGCAGCGCATCTTGCAGGATCGCAGCGACGTTTGGACAATCCACGGCGCGATGGTCGTCAAGTACCTCGACCAGAAGATCGCTGCCGTGAAATACCGGTCGGACGCGGAACCGAATCGGATTTGTCATGGTTCGTTTTATGCTCCCGTGCATCGGTGTCGAACGACTGCCTTTAGCGATTTACCGGCACCCGCAAGCGGCAGCCGCCCACCTCAACGGCCTTCCATGTTCCTCGAAAGGGGCCACGCCTGGGGTACATGGGTCGCGTCAATGGCAACACACTTTCCTGCACCCAACAGCGCTTCACGGCCACAAGAATTGGTCAGCCCCTTGCGACCATGATCTTGTTCTCGTGCCGGACCCCGTCCAGCTCAAAGTAGGCAATCCCTTCCTGCGTCATGCCGCGGGAATGGTAGAAAGCGATTGCCTTGTCGTTTTGCGAGTTGACGCTGAGCCAGAACGAGCGATTTCCGGTTCTTTCCTCTGCGAGACCGCTCGCATGCGTCAGCAGTGACGATCCGATTCCACGACCGGCAAAAGACGGCTGGACGTAGAGCGTTTCAACCTCGACGGGAACGTCCTCGTGGTGCGAACCCAGGCGGATGACGATATATCCGGCAAGATTTCCGTCTGCCTCGGCAACCCGCAGAACGACGCCGGGATCGTTCACCAGAGCCAGGATCCGTTCGCGCGTAAAGGTCCCCAGCACATACTGGGCAATGACCTCGGATACGCCCGCCACGGCATAGGTATGCACCCACACATGCGCGCCAAGCACGGCAATACGCGCGGCGTCTTCCTGCCTCGCTGTTCTGATCGAAAACATCGCGTTCATCTCGTACTTTGTACGGAAAAAGGCCGAACCCGGGCTGTACGTCGATTTTCCGGTTACTCGAGCGCCTGCGCGATCACCGAAGCGAGCCCCGCCGGATTCTCCCAGGCCATCGAATGTCCCGCATTTTTCACGATCGCAACGCTCACCCCTTCCGCGGGAAGACGTTCGGTATCGACGTCGGGCAGCGAGCGCTCGCCAAACACAACGGTTCTCGGCATCTGCATCGCATAGAGCTGCTCACGCCAGCTGGGATGGCTGCCCTCGATGAGCGACACCGCACTTCGGTGAACGGCGTACGGCGCACTGGCCGACAGTGAAGCGGCCCAGATATCGCTGCCCTCGGCGGCGGATTCGGCTATCAGCGCTGCATGCCCGGTTTGCACATAAACCACCTCCGTCATCGCCGCGATTTTTCTGCTGAAAAAGCCGCCACCCGGCTCCAGATTCGGCTCGCCAAGCACGAGATGTCGCACCCGCTCACCAAGCATTGCCGATGCAGCAATGGCAACAGCGCCGCCCATGCTGTGCCCGAACAGGTTAAGTGACGACAGCCCCAGATGATCGGCCAGTGCCACGATCGTTTTGGCATGGTCTTGCATGCTGTAGGAAAAGTCCGTGGGGCGATCGCTGAACCCGGATCCAAGCAAATCGACCAGCACTCTCCGATGCCGCGACAATGCAGGCGCCGCCACGACGCCCGGATAGTCGCAGGAAGACGCGCACCCTATGCCGTGAACGAAGAGCGTCGGCACACCTTCCCCGGGGAGATCGTGATACCGGAGACCCCATGGGCCGTTCTTGATCGCAAAAGTCTTCATTTTCGATGGTCAACCTTTGACTGCAGCATCGGCTGCCCGTGCCGGTCGGATAGTCGGATTCGTCGCCGGCCGGTTTCAAGCTGACGAGCGGGCGCAATAGCGGCGCGCCGTCGCCGTCGCGCCAGACGGATGCTTATATTAAATCGAGCGTACGCAGGGATACCCGGGAATCTACACTGACAGCCCCGCTTCCACGATTTGGATCATGCATGGAATCGCTTGCCCCCTTCAGTGGTTCGAAGATTGCGCTCTTCAAGGACCGGGAAATCCTCGTCTATCGACGCGACGACAAACCCGACATCCCGTTTCCCGGCCTGTGGGACCTGCCCGGTGGAGGCCGGGAAGGTAACGAGACGCCCGAAGCGTGTGCGTTGCGTGAGCTCCATGAGGAATTCGGACTGACGATACCGGGCAGCCGGATCGGTTGGTCCAGGGTCTATCCGTCGACCCGGCCGGACCGCCTGCCGCACTGGTTCTTCGCCAGTTGGCTGAGCGACGCGGAAATCGCCGCGATCCGTTTCGGCAACGAAGGCCAGGAATGGACGCTGATGGATGTCGACGCGTATCTGCGGCTCACCGATGCGATCACGCATTTGCAGGCGCGCGTGACGGATTATTTGCGGCGTTGACGGCGCACGATTTCCGGCGATTGGCGTGTGTCCGTCAAGTGTCGCCTGCTGGCCGACGCCTGCTCGATGCATTCGGCCGACGCCAACTGAAGCGCCACGCCCGGTTCCCGACAGCAAACGCTCGGCGTCATCTGACGCTTGCCGGCCCCGTTACAGGCCACCCGCCGGACCAACCGGATTCGACCGGGACTAGCGCGGGCTCGCTGTCGATGCGTGCACGAACGCCGAAATCGCCGCCACGACGCCGTCCGCCAGCGGCAGATCCGGGTCCGAATAAGCGGCGAGGTTTTCTTGCAGCGCCGGCGTGCGGACCGCCTTGAGCACATGATTGGCGTCGGCGATCAGCGCCATTTCGGCCCGCGGATTGGCCTCCTTCAGAAGTTCCGCGTCCTGTACGGCAATCTGGATATCCCGCGATCCCTGCACGATCAGCACGGGTTTTGTATAACCGGCCAGCAGCGCTGCAGGATCGATGGTCAATTCGCTCATCAGGAAGCGCTGGACTTGCGGTCTGAACAACGGCATGAGTGCTGGATCGATCCCGGCTGCGTCGACCCGTTTTCCGGCTTCCAGCGATTCGAGGATCGACAGCGCATTTGCCAGGATCGGAGCATTGGCCGGGTTCGATTGCAGTTGTTGCCTCAATACCGGCCCGAGCGGGCGCCCCGCCGTCGACACCAGGATCAGGCCGGCAATGTCGGCCATTTGCCGTGCGGCCAGCAACGCCACCAATCCCCCCTCGCTATGCCCCAGCACCCATACGCAGGAAGCCCCCGTCTGCGCGCGGATCGCGGTTACCCACGAACGGACGTCGGCCGCGTACGCGTCGATCGTGACGTCATTGGCATCCGGTACTGCCGACGCGCTGCCATACATGCCGCGCTTGTCGATGCGAACCGACGCGATACCTTCATCGAGCAATCCTTCCGCAAGCAATCGGTAGGTCGATGCCTGAAGCCAGTCCGGTGCGTTGCCATTTCTGTCGGTCGGGCCGGAGCCCGGCACGATCAACACCACCGGTGCGTCACCGGTGTCCGGAGACACGAGCGTGCCTTTCAGCGGGCCGGCTGGGCCCGGTGCTTCGATTTCAGTCTGCATGGTTGATAAAGAATCTCGAATGAAGCGGGATAGCCATTGCGATACTTGCAAAAATAGCCGCCGTCATTGATTCCCACGTTACTTGAGACCGTTGATGCGGTTCGATTCAAGAATGGCAACGACGCGCTGGGAACACGGCAATCCATTGTCAACGATGAGGGCGGCCGCGTCGAGCGTCCGCACCGGCCGGTTGCGGCAGGCCGAGCCGCCCCCGCATCGGCCTCCCCGGCTTCTCTATGGCGGCCATTCGCAAATCGGACTGCCGTGTGACGGGTGTCACTTTACGGGCGGCCTCGATCGACATACGAGCGGGGCCACCGATCTGGCCGGCCCCAACGTGTCGCCCGTGCCGCGGTTGCTAACGCATCCGGTCGTTACGTATCATCGCGGCCAGGATATATCCGGCGATTCGCGGATTCTCCTTGATGCGCCGGGTGCTGTAGCCATACCAGTCCCGGCCGTACGGCACATAGACGCGCACATTGAAGCCTTGCGCAAGCAGCGCGTCACGCGCCGGTTCGCACACGCCCAGCAACATCTGGAATTCGAACCTTGACCTGTCGATCCGCTCGCGTTGCAGCCAGCCGGTCAGCGCATCGATCAACTGTGCATCGTGGGTGGCAATGCCGACGAACGATCCCGCCTGTATTGCAGTCGATATGTGCCGAACGAAGTGCGCGTTGATCGCCATCCGATCCCTTGACGCACCGTCGACGAGATGCGCGTTCGCCTCCGCATAAATTCCCTTGCAGATACGCATGCGGCTTTTGCGCTCAAGCAGAGGAACGATGTCATCGTTCGTGCGCTTCAAATACGCTTGCAGTGCGATTCCGATCGCATAGCCTTCGGCTTCGAACTTCGAAAACGCATCGAGCGTTTTCCGGGTACAGCGAATGTCTTCCATGTCGATGCATGCGCTGATCCCGTGCGCGGCTGCCGATCGCAGTATCGCCGAGACGCGCGCCAGGCAGGCGGCTTCGTCGAGATGCAAGCCGAGTGCGGTCAATTTGATCGAAAGCTCGGCAGGCTCATGCGCTGAACCGAGCACATCGATGAGATCGAGATAATCGCGAGTCATCGACTCTGCGTGTTCAGGCGATAACGCCGTCTCGCCCAACACATCGACGGTGGTTCGGAAGCCTGCCGCGTGAAGCGCACGGATGCGCGTATGCGCATCGCAAAGCGTTTCGCCGGCGATATAGCGGCGGGAGATCCTGCGGATCAGCGAACGGGGAACGAGCGGGATGGCATGAGCCGCCATCGTATTGAAAATACGCATGTTGTGGTCTCTGGAAAACGCAGTCGCACGAATACAGACACGATCAGTCAATTCGAACGACATCGCCGGACTGTCGTTCATCACAGTCCGGGACGAATACCAAGGCCGATGCAATCATTGCATCGCCGCGGGTTTTCAGTGCGTTTTCGAGGGAGGCCAGGCAGCTGCGTACATGATTCGAGTGGGAGCTGTTGCGGTTCGCTACGGGTTGGTCGATGCCGGCTTTCGCCAGGTCACTCAGGCATCGCGAATCGTAGCACGAGCACACGAACGATGTGTCGTGTGCCAAACCGAAGGCGGTCAATCGTTTCGTCCGCCACGCGCCGTCACGCAGCGGCGACGGTTTCATCCGATCCGCGGTTGCATTTCAGTGCCAGTCACCGGCGAATCGACGCGGCTGATAAGTCTTCCCATTCCAGGTAAACCGCGCGGATTTGCCTGACGCGGCCTTGCCCTTCGGACGCACAACGAGGTCGTAATGCGCGTTGGTCATGCGAGGGCTGAACGACAGCACGGAGCGAACCTCCGTCGTGTTTTCCGCATCGCACGCGTCCTGCTGTGCGTCGCCCGGATTTTTGCCCTTCCCCATCTTCCCCGCCTGCTCCTCGACACACGCCGCAGCCCCGTCCTTGTCGTAGGTCCACCAGTCGGTCGTTGCGGTGAAGATGGGCATCACACGCGCATCGGCATAGCGATACAGGCTCAGTATCTCGGTCGAATCGCTATGCGAGGTCGACGTGTAGTTATTGTTGAAACGAACGCCAAAGGCGGTTTCCTGCGCACTGATTCGGTACGGAATCACGTCCATGGTCAGGGATGGATTCCACAACAGCGGTGACGTATCGACGCGCTCGCTTCTATCGCTTGCAAGCAAATGGAACCCTTGCCCGTCGCGGGTCAGGACACCCGTCCACAACTCCGCGTCGACGTTCTCGGTCGAGCGCTGGACCAATGCGGACACGACCCACAGCGGCCCGGAAGCCGATGGCCCATGCGCCCAGGGCGACAGCGCAACACCCTTGACGCTGTCTGCCGGCGCCGGATTCTTGGCCATCATCGTACGCAACGCAGCTTGCTGCTGATCGTCGTCGCTCACGTCGCTCGCGGCAAACGTGCCATGTGCACCCAACGCCAGGACGAGCGTCAGCACCGCTTGCGCGCAAAGGCGGCCTTTCCTGCCTGTTCTGTCGCCCGGGCATGGCTGTCCCGGGGACGATTCTGCTCCGCACACTTCCTGCATGCCGCTCAACATGGCTCGTGGACTCCTCGTCAATATTTTTTCCGACCGGTTTCAAGGATGGTAACGACATCTTGCATACAGACATGCCGAACAAGCGCATCGCCGCTCATTGGCTTTCTGCGCGACCTCGACGTTTCAATCCGCGCAGGTCCATTGGATTCTTTTGACGTCGAAGCGAAATGGCAAGGGATCGGTCGACGGAATCGGAAAGACCGGCGGGACGTCATCCGGATCCGACCACCCGTACCCCGACGTTCGAATATGCGAACCGGGCACGCTCGTGTGCCCGGCCGACGGATAGTCGTAGCATGACCACACTTGGTACATGCGCCTGTTCTCGAACAGGAAATGCGCGAGTTGTCTTTCCTCGATGCCCTGCAATACGGCCTCGAGATCGCGCCCGGCTCCGCCCACGTCGCCCAACCCACGCTCGGATCTGACGACCCGGCCATTGACCACGCGTATCGCCCAGAAGGTACCCAGGGCCGCCCGGGCGGTCGGGACAGGACCGAACGATCGCCAGATCATGTCTGCGATGGCGCGCAGCTTTGCCAGATCGCCCGTCGCAAGCACGATGTCCGAACGACGCGTGATCGCGGACTGCGTCTTGCCCTCGATCGATTGCAAGTCGAAATCGATCACGGACAACTTGCCGCTATCGAAATCAACCCGTCTCTCCGTCGTTCCCCCCAGACCGCCGTGGGAGACAGTGAACCCGTGGCGCAACTGCTTGAGCGGGGCCCCGTCCGGCATGGGATCCGATGAGCAGTTCGTACCGCACGCCTGCTCGGCGGCATCGGATCCGATTGCCGCTCCGGGCACCAGCCGTACCGTTCCCGGCTGGCGTGCGTCGACGGAATGCAGGTAGCGCTCGAACGTATCGACCTCGGCTGAAAAACGACGCTCGATACGACGCTGCTCGAGGAACTGGCTGCCCGGGTCCCGGGCACTCAACGTCGCGGCGACACGCTGCGCGGCGTTTTCGGCCGCGCTATTGATCTGGTAGCGGCGCTGGGCGAATTCGCCATATGTCAGCTTCCGTTGCGAGAGACCGATGGCAAGCCGGCGGATCTTCGCCTCGGCGATACCGTTGAACTCCGCTCGTTGCAACACCATCGATTGCGCCATCGGTGTCAGCGCTGGCGACGTCAGGTCGATCTCATGTTCGTGCTTGACGCACGCGTCACGAAGCGCAATCCATTTCGCGATCAGCGGCAAGTCGGCGCGCGCCGGAAAGAGATCGAGCGCTGCGTACGTGTACGGT
The DNA here is from genome assembly GCF_905232215.1 of Burkholderia sp. LMG 13014. Lineage (GTDB taxonomy): Bacteria > Pseudomonadota > Gammaproteobacteria > Burkholderiales > Burkholderiaceae > Burkholderia. The sequence continues at coordinate 1,474 of NZ_CAJNKE010000168.1, read as the reverse complement.
GTGGGTGTCGACGGATCGTGAAAAATCTCGATCTTGTCGCGGATCGGGTTCAACTCCGGCGCAGACATGGCGGCCGCACACGCGTTGCGCCACGCGTCGAACCGCGCGTCGATCGTTTTGTACCCGTCGGCCGCCGCGTCGTATTGGCGTTCGGCAGCCGAAGCGGGCGGCACCGCCGACGGGCCCCGCATTCCATACGTCGCGACGCTCGATGGCGCCGTACAGGCCGGAATGGCCGGGCCGGATACGCAACCGGAAAACGGATGGGTCGATACAGCGGTATGGGTCTTGCAACCACTCAGCAGCACCATCACGGCGATCGCCGCGACCTGTCTTCTCATCGTGCAGTCCTTCAGGCGGCCCCTCTCAGAGAGCCCATGCAGTTTTCTTCAAGTTTGACTGGGTGGGCGTTGCCCCATCGAGCGCATGCCGGATACGTCGAACAGACTCTCATGAATCTGCATGGGATAGCGCCTCGTTTCGCGCCAGGTTCGCGTGCAGTATTTCGTGTCCCCAACCGCCCCGATCCGGATTGACGCCGAGCCGCCGCGGCGATTCAACTCATGGCGCCTTGGCCAAAGCCAGAATGGCCTTTACCGCATCGTCCTCGATTCCCTTGATGTCCGACGGGAACCGATTTCTTTGCGGTATCAACACGACAAGCCCCTCGATCTGTGCCGTAACCAGTGCGGCTCTCCGGGTGAGCACTGCCCGCGACAGCGTCGGGTTCACGGCTTCGATGAATCCAGCGATCACGGTCCGTTGAAACCCGTATCCCTCTTCAAGCATTTTCCGCGCGAATTCCTGGGTCTGGGCCAGTGCCCAGAAGTTCACGAACAGGCTTTGGTTCTTGGGCTGCTTGCCGTCTTCGAGCAACAGTCTGACCACTTTCTCCAGCCGGCCCTCGGGTGTCAGGGAGGCATCGGCCCGCACGCTCTCGTACGTATTGGCGTATGCGTCCCTCGTCTCGGCAAGGATCGCCTCGAAGATGTCTTCGCGGGTGGGGAAATAGTGTTGCAGGTTCGACAGCACCAATCCCGCTTTTGTCGCGACCTTCCGCATGGTCAGCCCACCGTAGCCCTCGACGATGAAGATCTCGAGTGCACTGGCCATAATTTTATTCACAGCGTTCTTGCCGCGTTCGGTCAAGACGCGCCCGTTATCGAGAGCCGCCCTCTTCAAGAATTCCTCCTGCTGCGCGATGAGCGCATGCCCGGGCGATGGTGCCGGTGACGCGTCAACGCCGCTGATGCCCGGCCGCATACCGACTGCATCGTGCCCGCTCGATATGCATCGCGCGGGGATATGGGTCGGTCGACCGGATTTTGCAAAACATCGATACCTGACATTGGATCGTGTCGGTTCCACTGCAGGGGCCGAACGGCCGAACCTGACGGCGACATTCTACGCAGGATTGAAAATCCGGGGACAGGCGCCGATATCGATTGGCGAGCGTACACGGGACTTGCTCGAT
>NZ_CAJNKE010000167.1 GCF_905232215.1 Burkholderia sp. LMG 13014 | reverse complement strand
CACGGATCGCTATCTCGACGCCGTCGAACGCGCCCGGGACACGCAGGCCCGGCGAGCCGCTCGCGAGTTCGCCGAGATGCGCGTCGATCACGTCGGGGCGGCTGTCGAGATCGAACAGCCGCCGCACACGTGCGAGCACGGCCGGGACGACCGGCGTCAGCGCGGGCGATACGGTGACGGCCAGCGCGAACCGCTGCGGTACGTGCGTAACGGACAGCCAGCCGGCGACGCGCCCGCTATCGCCGTTGCCGTTCCGGTTCGGCATGTCGACGACGCGCGCATAACCCTGCGCATCGATCCGCTCGACACCGTCGATCTGCCGCTGCGCGAGAAAGCGCATCAGGTCGTCCCACGCGAACGGCGGACGGTACGGCAGCGGGAACGTCATGTCGCCATCGGGCGATGCGCGGGCCCCATTGCGCAGTCGCAGCGGATTGAGGCCGTAACGCTGCAGGAACAGGTCGTTGAAGCGCCGCACGCTGCCGAACCCGGCTGTCGATGCGACGACGGCCACCGGCAGCGCGGTATCGGTCAGCAGCCGCTTGGCCATCAGCAGCCGGTGCGTCTGCGCGAATTCGACCGGCGACACGCCGAACTGCGCGCCGAAGATCCGGCGCAGGTGCCGTTCGGTCACGCCGACGCGCTGCGCGAGCGCATCGACGGAATGGGCGTTCAGGAAACCGTCCTCGATCAGCGTGGCGGCCGCGTCGGCGAGATTGCCGGACAGGTCGAGCAGCCCGTGGCCCGGCGCGAGCTCGGGGCGGCAGCGCATGCAGGGTCGAAAGCCGGCCTTCTCGGCGGCCGCGGCGGTCGGGTAGTAGCTGCAGTTCTGCGGCTTCGGCGGCTTCACCGGACAGACAGGGCGGCAATACACACCGGTCGTCGCCACGCCGACGAAGAACCAGCCGTCGAAGCGGCGGTTCCGCGAAAGCAGGGCGTCGTAGCAGGTGTCGGGATCGAGGCGCATGGGACGACTGTAAACCATCCCGGCCCCCGATTCTGGCTGGAATCGGACATGTGTATCGGCGGCCGTCCCCGCGCGCGCCCGTCGGGAAAATCCGGGAAAAACGGTTAATGCCGCGCCACGAAACAGTCGTCTCTTTTGCCGCGGCCAATTTGAGATGACTCATCGAAATCCCCGACTGACAGGGCGCCGGCACACGCCCTATCCTTTGAAAAACGTTTTCCAGATTGATCGGCGGAATCGGTCGTGCGCGACAGCGCTGCCGTCCGCCCCGGCGCCGGTCGCCGGTCAACGAACATCGTGCGGCGCGACGGGCGCGGCCGCGTATCGGAGACATTCATGCAATCTGCCGTCGTCGGCGCCGTGCGCGCTGCCGCCAGCCGCTACCGCTGGACCGTCTGTGCGCTGCTGTTTTTCGCGACCGTGATCAACTACATGGATCGGCAGATCCTCGGCCTGCTCGCGCCGATGCTCCAGCACGACATCGGCTGGAGCCAGGTGCAGTACGGCCGCATCGTGATGGCGTTTTCCGCGTTCTATGCGCTGGGCCTGCTCGGCTTCGGGCGCATCGTCGACCGGCTCGGCACGCGCATTTCGTACGCGCTGGCGATGCTGGTGTGGAGCATCGCCGCGATGCTGCACGCGGCGGTCGGCTCGGTGATGGGCTTCGCGTTCGTGCGCGCGCTGCTCGGGATCGGCGAGGGCGGCAACTTCCCGGCCGCGATCAAGACGACGGCCGAATGGTTCCCGCGCCGCGAACGCGCGCTCGCCACCGGCATCTTCAACTCGGGCGCGAACATCGGCGCGGTGTTCGCACCGGCGATCATCCCGGCGATCGCGGTGGCCTACGGCTGGCGCGCGGCGTTCGTGATCATCGGCGCGATCGGCCTCGTGTGGCTCGCGGTGTGGCTCGTGTTCTATCGCCAGGCCGATACGCGCGCGCTCGCCGCCGAGTACAACGAGCCGCGCGACGAAGCGGAAGCGCTCGACGCAGCGAACGCGAATGCCGGTGCGCCGCGCTGGGGCGAGCTGATCCGCAAGCGCGAGACGTGGGCGTTCCTGATCGGCAAGTTCCTGACCGATCCGGTGTGGTGGTTCTACCTGTTCTGGCTGCCGAAGTGGCTCAACGAATCGCGCGGGATGGACATGCAGCACATCGGCCTGCCGCTCGTCTGCATCTATGCGCTGACGACGGTCGGCAGCATCGGCGGCGGCTGGCTGTCGTCGATGCTGCTGCGCGCGGGCTGGAGCGTGAACGGCGCGCGCAAGACGGCGATGCTGATCTGCGCGTGTTGCGTGCTGCCGATCGCGTTCGTGTCGCAGGTGCAGAGCCTGTGGGCCGCGGTGCTGATCGTCGGCCTCGCCGCCGCCGCGCACCAGGGCTGGTCGGCGAACCTGTTCACGACGGCGTCCGACCTGTTCCCGCGCCGCGCGGTGGCGTCGGTGGTCGGCATCGGCGGGATGGCCGGTTCGATCGGCGGCGTGCTGTTCTCGGAAGTGATCGGCCAGGTGCTGCAGCGCACGGGCCACTACTGGGTGCTGTTCGCGATCGGCGCGTCGGCTTACCTGATCGCGCTGGGCGTGATGCACGTGCTCACGCCGAAGATGAAGCCTGCGCAACTCGACGCGTGACGGGGCGATCGCTTAATCGCTCGATCGTGTAATCGTGTAATCGCGTATCCGCAAACGAACGCGCCGCCCTTGGGCGGCGCGTCTTCTTTGGAAGGCGAGGAGCAGGGCGCTCAGCCGACCGCGGCCGTCGACGCACGCATGATCAGCCGCGGCTCGAACGTCGAATAGCTCGCATCGGTACGCCCCGCGAGCGCGTCGATCAGCTTCTGCATCGCGAGCTCGCCCATGTTCTCGCTCTGGATGTCGACGGTCGTGAGCGCGGGCGCCGCGTATTCGCCATACGGCACGTTGTCGATGCCCGCGACCGACACATCCTGCGGCAGCCGGAAACCGAGCGACGCGGCTTCCTTCATGAAGCCGAGCGCGATCAGGTCGTTGTAGCAGATCACGGCCTGCGGGCGCTGCGGCCCGAGCATCACGCGCGAACACGCGCGCTCGCCGGCTTCGGCGGTCGGCGCATGCGCATCGTGCACGTCGAGCGTGAGCCCGGCTTCCGCGAGGCAATCGCGCGCCCCCTGGATCCGTTCGTCGTTCACGCGCGCGGTGCCGAAGCCGAGATACGCGATGCGCGTGTGGCCGAGATTGAGCAGATGGCGCGCGAGCATGTAGGTCGACAGCCGGTTGTCGATGCCGACGCTCGGAATCGGCAGGCCGGGGCTGCGCCGCAGCAGCACGAGCGGCTTGTTGAGGTCGAGCATCCAGCCGGCTTCTTCATCCGGCATCCGCGTGCTGACGATCAGCCCGTCGACGCGCTGCGCGAGCGCTTCGATCAGCGAGCGCTCGCGCGTCTGGTTCTCCTCGGTATCGACGAGCAGCAGCGTGTAGTCGTGCTGCAGCGCGACGCGGTTCGCGCCTTTCACCACGTTCGTGAAGTGCGGGTTGCTGATGTCGAGGATCACGAGGCCGATGGTGCGCGTGCGCCCGGTGATCATCGAGCGCGCGAGCGGGTTCGACCGGTAGCCGAGCCGGTCGATCGCCTCCTTGAGCCGTGCTTCGACGGTCGGCGAGAAGCGCTGCGTGCCGTTCACGTACTTCGATACCGTCGCGACCGACACGCCGGCTTCCGCCGCCACGTCGCGGATCGTCGGGGAAACTTTTTTCATCGGCAGGGTAACGTTTTCGTTCGATAACGCCGGATTGTGGCAGAAAAAGGGAGAGTGCGGCCACGCGGCGATATCGGGAAAGTGCGGATGGCTGCGAACGGGTTCGAGCATTGACGTTCGGCGACGCTCCCGCGTATAGTTGGAAAACGTTTTCCGATTCAGTCAGATTTCAGGTCAGATTCAAGGAGACTCAATGAACGCCTCATCCACCGGCACGCGCAAACCGTTCGGGCGCCTGCTGCTGACGGGCGCGGCCGGCAACCTCGGCCGCCAGTTGCGCGGCGCGCTCGCAGACTGGGCCGACGTCGTGCGCGTCAGCGACATCGCGACGCTCGGCGACGCGGCCGCGCATGAAGAAACCCGCGTTGTCGACCTGGCCGACCGGGCCGCGGTGATGCAACTCGTCGACGGCGTGGACGCGGTCGTCCACCTCGGCGGCATTTCGGTCGACGCGCCGTTCGACGATCTGGTCGGCGCGAACATCACCGGCACGTACAACCTGTACGAAGCCGCGCGCAAGCATGGCGTGAAGCGCGTCGTGTTCGCGAGCTCGAACCACGCGATCGGCTTCCATCCGGTCACGGAAGTGCTCGACGCCGATTCGCCGCTGCGCCCCGACAGCCTGTACGGTGTGACGAAGTGCTTCGGCGAATCGCTGTCGCGCTACTACTTCGACCGCTTCGGGATCGAAACGGTGTGCCTGCGGATCGGTTCTTCATTCGAAGTGCCAAAGAATCCGCGCATGCTCGTGACGTTCCTCAGCTATCGCGACTTCATCGAGCTCGTGCGCTGCTCGCTGCTGACGAACCGCGTCGGGCACGCGATCGTGTACGGCGCGTCGGACAACCCGGTGAAGTGGTGGGACAACACGAAGGCCGGTTTTCTCGGCTTCCGCCCGCGCGACAGTTCCGAGCAGTTCGTCGGGTTGTTCCCGGTGACGGCGCCGACCGCCGACTACGACGATCCCGCGCAGCGGTTCCAGGGCGGCGGGTTCGTCGTCGGCGAGCCGATGGAGCGCAAGGCGTCGTAAGCGCCGCCGGCGTGGCCGATCAACGCAGGATGTCGGTCGCCTTGTGCGGTTCGTCGACGCCGTCGATCAGGATCAGCGGGCCGCTCGCATGTCGGGCACGCAGCGGCTGGATCTGCCGGTACGCGTCCGATTCGTACCACGCGCGCGCGGTGTCGAGATCGGGAAACGCGATCGCGATCAGGTCGCCGCGCCACACACCTTCGCGTACTTCCGGCTGCACGCCGTGAATCACGAAATGCCCGTCGAACGGCGCGAGCGTGCCGTCGATGCGTTCGAGGTATTCGACGATGTCGTCGCACATCTCGACGTCGTGCAGGTGGGCGATGGCGTAGGCGGTCATGGCGGGCTCCTTGGCGTGATGCGGTTCGTGCGTCGATGGAGCCATGATCGCGGCGCGGGCTACGCGCGTCGATTACCTGCGACGTAAGCAAATCTGCACGGCCGGGGAAGGGTGCCTGCGCGTGCCGGCAGACACACGGCTCGTGCGGCGCGGCGGCGTCCACGCGTACCCCATGCCGCCTATCGCTTACCTGCACGCATCGTCAGCCGTGAACCCGCGTCGCCGTCAATGCGGCTTGCTGCAAGCCGGATCGCTGTCGCGCCGCTCGGCCGAATCGCACCAGTAACTCGGCCGCCATGTTTCGAACGTGACGGCTTTCGCCGCATTGGCGCGCGTGACGCGCACCGGGTCGGCTTTCAGCGCATCGTCGTTCGGGTCGTCGTTGGGCCGCCAGTTCCGCATCACTTCCCGATGGAACACCCAGGTGTGATGCGCGACGTCGTAGCGAAACGTCACCCGGTCGCGCCAGTGGCTCGGCCCCGCGAAGACACCCTGTTCGACCGTGAAGGTGCGAGGTTCGATCGTGAGCGCGTTGTCGGCCACGCCATCGAGATACGGGTCGCCCATCCCGCCTTCGTCGGCTTTCATGATCACGGCGTCGTTGCGCGCCGCCAGCCGGTAGTGCCCGTCCTGGCCCGGCAGGAAGATCAGCAGCGGACGCGGCGACGCCTTGCGCATCGAATCGTCGGGCTGATGCGCGACGACGACATAGCCGATGCGGGCGCTGTCGGTCAGTCGTCCCGACGCGGCATCCAGCGCTTCGTAGCCGGCGGGAAGCTGCGCGACGATGTCGTGCGGAAGACCGGCGGTGTCCGGGCAGCGGATCGAAGCCGGCGTGTCGCCGCAGGTCGCGGCGAAGGTGCTGCCGATGCCGAGCGTCAGCAGCGCGGCGACGAGGAATCCTTTGATGCGGGGGATCGTCATGCGGATCGGGATTGGATGAGGTCGCGCTGTGGAAGCCGACGGGCACGCGTCGTCTTGTTTCGCCGCAGCGCAGGTTGTGTGTTTGTCGGGTGACGCTGTGTAGCCAGTCATGCGCGCTTGCGCGTCGGCCGCGGGACGGGCACGGGCACCGGTGCCGGCGGCTCGTCGGCCTGCGCGCACAGCCGGTCGAGCATCCGTTGCGCGGCGCCCGCGCAATCCTCGCCCTCCGGCTTGTTCACGATCTCCTCGATCAGCACCTGCAGATGTTGCCGGTTCTGCGCGAGACGCTGTTCGAGCAGCGCGATTTCGTCGACCTTGTGCCGCAGCGCGACCAGCAGTTCGTCGCGCGGCCACGCGCCGAGATCGGGCGGCAGCACCGCGCGGATTTCGTCGAGCGCAAAGCCCGCGCGCTGCGCGCGGTCGATGATCGCGAGTCGCGTCAACGCTTCCGACCCGTATTCCCGATAGCCGTTGGCCTGCCGACGGGCCGGTTCGAGCAGGCCGCTTGCTTCGTAGAAACGGATGCGCGATGCCGCAAGGCCGCTTGCTTTCGCCAGTTCGCCGATTTTCATGGTGTGCTCCAAAAGACGCTTGACCTTGAAGTTGACTTTAAAGTTATCGTTGGGCATCGTCAATCGAGGGTGCCCTCCATGAACCTGTTTACACCGCTGACACTGCCCAACGGGGCGGTGATTCCGAACCGTCTGGCCAAGGCCGCGATGGAAGAGAACATGGCCGATGCGAACCACGCACCGTCCGACGCGTTGCTGCGCCTGTACCAGGCGTGGGCCGATGGCCAGGTCGGCCTGATCCTGACCGGCAACGTGATGGTGGACGGCCGCGCGATGACGGGGCCGAACGGCGTCGTGCTCGAGAGCGATGCGCATCTCGACCGCTTCCGTCGCTGGGCGCAGGTGGCACGCTCGGGCGGCGGGCATGTCTGGATGCAGATCAACCATCCGGGGCGGCAGATGCAGGCGGCGCTTGGCCAGACGACACTCGCGCCGTCGGCCGTGCCGCTCGCGCTTGGCGCGCTGTCGAAGCAGTTCCCGGTGCCGAAGGAGATGACGCCAGCCGATATCGCCGACGTGCAGCAGCGCTTCGTGCGCGCCGCGCAACTCGCGGAGCAGAGCGGCTTCACCGGCGTGGAGATTCACGCGGCGCACGGCTATCTGCTGAGCCAGTTCCTGTCGCCGCTGACGAACCGCCGGCAGGATCAGTGGGGCGGCAGCGTCGAGAATCGCGCCCGCCTGTTGCTCGATATCGTGCGGGACGTGCGCGCGACGGTGTCGCCGGAATTTGCGGTCGCGGTCAAGCTGAACTCGGCCGATTTCCAGCGCGGCGGCTTCAGCGCGGACGATGCGAAGCGCGTGGTCGAACTGCTGAATCCGCTCGGCGTCGATCTCGTCGAACTGTCGGGCGGCAGCTATGAAGTGCCGGCGATGCAGGGCGAGGCGCGCGACGGACGCACGCTGGCCCGCGAAGCGTATTTCCTCGAATTCGCGCGCGACATTACGGCCGTCGCACGGATGCCGCTGATGGTCACGGGCGGCATCCGGCGCCGCGCGGTTGCCGAGCAGGTGGTCGACAGCGGCGTGGCGATGGTCGGCATCGCGACCGCGTTGTCGATCGAGCCGAACCTGCCGCGCGACTGGCGGGCCGGCAAGGACAGCGCGCCGGTGCTGGAGCCGATTCGCTGGAAGAACAAGGCACTGGGCGCGCTGGCCAACATGGCCGTCGTCAAGTTCCAGCTGACGCGGCTGAGCGTTGGCCGCCGCACGCACCCGCAGGTGTCGCCGCTGCGCGCGCTGGTCGGCCAGCAAATGGCCGCGCAGTGCCAGACGCGGCGCTACCGGAAGTGGATGGCGGGGCGCGCGGCAGGCACGCGTGCGTGACGTGTGTGCGCAGGGCTGCATCGACCGCCCCGCACGGATCGGCCCGCCGCCTGGCGGGTCGTTTCAAGGCTCGATCCTTTCGGATGACTTTCCGAAATATCGAGCCTGTTTACTGCATTATTCAGGCGCCTGAGCGTGATTTCAGCGTGGCATAATCCACCACCTTCATCGCCAGACATCCTCGTCGCGCGTCATGCACGTCGCCCGTTTCCGCAAGCCAGGCAGCCTGATCGGATTGATCGCAATCCTGATGATGGCGCTCGCCCCTGCGGTCTCGCAGATGATGGCGTCGCGTCACCGGCTCGTCGATGCGCTGGCCGTCTATTGCACGGCGAGCGTCGAAGAAGCGGTGGTCGCGCACGACGACGGCAAGCCCGCACATGGCGTCAAGGCGCACTGGCAAGCTTGTCCATATTGCAGCTTCGTTGCTCACGCCGCCGCGCTGCCGGGCCATGCCGTCGCCTTCGCCGTTCCGCTTCCGGATGCGCAGCGGCCGATCGTGTCGGCATCGATTCCGGCCCGCATCCGTCTCGTCCATACCGTCGCGCAATCGCGTGCGCCGCCCGCGTTCTCCTGAGTTCGTCTGATTTTCCTGCCTGACACGCCGCCGCTTCGCACTCGGAGCGAGCGGCCGTTCGTCGCGCGCGTGCGCGACGGCATCGAACGACAACCGGAGAACACACAACATGCCCCGCTTGAACGAACGGCACGCGCCCCGCGCATGTGCCGCGCTGCTGGCCGCGTTGGCCGGCCTGTCCCACGCTTCTTTCGCGAACGCGCACGCCGTGGTCGGCGATCGCGTCTTTCCTGCGACGATGACCGTGGACGACCCTGGTGTCGGCGACGAATTCGACACGCAGTTCGGTCACATCAAGTCCACCGACGACAGCGGCAACAGCTTCAACGTCAATACCGTGTCGTACGAGTGGGACAAGCTGATCACGAAGAACCTCGCGTTCAGCGTCGCCAGCCAGTACGTGTCGCAGAATGTCCCGGACGGCGGCTCCGCGAAGGGCTGGGACAACGTGACGCTCGGCGTGAAGTACCTCGCCTATGCGAATCCCGCGCACGAATTCATGGCGTCGGTCGGCCTGAAAACCCAGATCGGCGGCACCGGCGCGAAATCGATCGCGAATCCGTACTCGACCTTCACGCCGGCCGTCTATGTCGGCAAGGGCTTCGGCGATCTGCCCGCGTCGCTCGGCTACCTGCGCCCGCTCGCGCTCACGGCCGAGCTCGGGCCGAACCTGACCACCGCGTCGTCTGACCAGGGGCCGAACTCGCTCGGCTGGGGCGTGACGCTGCAATACAGCATCCCGTACCTGCAGCAGCAGGTGAAGAATCTCGGCCTGCCGCAACCGCTCAGCAACATGATCTTCGTCGTCGAGGCGCCGATGAGCACCTGTACCGCGGGCGCGTGTTCGGGGCAGACGACGGGGACGCTCAACCCGGGTGTCCTGTGGCTCAATCGCTATGGGCAATTCGGTGTCGAAGCGCAGATTCCGGTCAACCGGGCGAGCGGCCATCATGTCGGCGTGCTCTTCGATGCGCATCTGTATTTCGACGACCTGTTCCCCGGCTCGCTCGGCAAGCCGCTTTTCTGATCGACGGAGCATCAACATGACTATCCAGACCACGCTGCGCGCTGCCGCCGCCGCGCTGTTGCTCGCCAGCGCACAGCTCGCGCATGCGCACGCGTATCCGACCCACCAGGCACCATCTGCGGGCGAAACCGTAACCGGCTCGCCGAAGACGGTCGCGATCGATTTCGACGACGGGCTCGAACCCGCGTTCAGCTCGATCGCCGTCACCGATGCGCAGGGCCACGCCGTCACGAGCGGTAAGGCCGAAGTCGACGCGTCGAACCGCAAGCACATGTCCGTGGCGCTGAACCCGCTGACGCCGGGCATCTACACGGTGGCATGGGTGGCCGTCGCGCTCGACGGCCACCGCACGCAGGGGCACTACGCGTTCACGGTGAAGTGACGGCAGGCGCGCTCGTCGACGCGCAGAGCGCGCTGGCAGCCGGGCAGGACATCCTGTTTGCCGTCGCGACCGGCGCGTTCGCCGTCGTGCTCGTCACGGGGTTCTACAACGTGCAGCGGGATACGGCGCTCACCGGCGCGCGGCCGCTTGGGCTGGTGTAGGGCCGCGTCCTCGCGGCCCAACTCGCGTGCGTCGCGTGCGTCGCGTGCGCGCCGCTGCTCGGCGGCTGGAACTGGATGGTCGCGCTGCCTGCGCTGCGCCTGCGCGCCGAACAGCACGATCCCGGCTATCCCGCCGCGCAGCGGCACTTCGACGCAGTGCGCTGCGCCGAGGCCGCTGTCATGCACGCGGCGCTCGGACTCGCCGTGGTGCTCGGCCAAACAGCGCCGACCGCCGGCTCGCCTTGAGGCAGCATCCACGGCCGCAAACATCGAGGGCCTCGCACCGGGGCCCGCGTCACCCTGATTTCACATCGCAGTCGCCCAGGTTCGTGCCGACCGTCGCGTCGCGATTGTGCGTGGCCACTTATAATGAGAACGATTTTCATTTTTCTTCCGTAGCGTTCTCCCCGCCATGCGCCTCTCGAATCTGACCCAACACACGCCGGCCCTGGTCGACCATGTCGACGACGCGCGGCCCGACGACCCCATCGCCCAGCGCCTGCGCGATCTCGGATTCGTGCGCGGCGAGCCGGTACGCGTCGTGGCGCGCGGGCCGTGGGGCGCCGATCCGTTGCTGATCCAGGTCGGCTCGACCCGCTTCGCGCTGCGCCGCGCCGAAGCGGAGCGTGTCAGCGTGAGCGTGCAGGAGGGCGGCCAGTCATGAGCGCCACGGCATTGCGTATTGCGCTGGTCGGCAACCCCAATTGCGGCAAGACCGCGCTGTTCAACCAGTTGACCGGCGGCCGGCAGAAGGTCGCGAACTATGCCGGCGTCACCGTCGAGCGCAAGATGGGACGTTTTGTTGCGCCGTCGGGCCGGCAGATCCAGGTGCTCGACCTGCCCGGCGCGTACAGCTTCGATTCGACGAGCCCCGACGAGCGCATCACGCGCGACGTGCTGCTCGGCCGTCACCCGGGCGAAGCGCCGCCCGACCTCGTGGTGTGCGTGGCGGATGCGACCAACCTGCGCCTGCACCTGCGCTTCGTGCTCGAAGTGCAGCGCCTCGGCCGGCCGGTCGTGCTGGCGCTGAACATGATGGACGCGGCCGAACGCCGCGGCATCCGGATCGACGTCGACCTGCTGGCGCGCGAACTGGGCGTGCAGAT
>NZ_CAJNKE010000166.1 GCF_905232215.1 Burkholderia sp. LMG 13014 | reverse complement strand
GCGCCGCCTCGCGCCGCGCGTTTCGCCCGAACGCGCCGGTGCAAGCGGCGGCGCCATGCCAAAATAGCCGGTCGTCTTCGCGCCGTCTCGGCGCACCGTCCTTTAGTTTCCTTCGCAGCCAGGGATTGCCATGTCGTCATTGCTCAGGATTGGTTTGATGGGTTTCGGTTTCGCCGGCGCGACATTCCACGCGCCCGTGATCGCCACGAGCGGCCGCACTGAAGTCGCCGCGATCGCAACGGGGCAACCCGATCGCGCGCAGGCTGCGTATCCGGGCGCGCGCGTCGTCCCCGATCTCGACACGCTGCTCGGCCTCGACGACATCGAATGCGTGGTGATCGCCACGCCGAACGACACGCACTTCGCACTCGCGCGCCAGGTGCTCGAAGCCGGCCGCCACGTGGTCGTCGACAAGCCCGTCACGCTCACCGCCGACGAAGCGCTCGCGCTCGCGCGGCTCGCGAACGCGCGCAGCCGGCTGTTCGCGCCGTTCCACAACCGCCGCTGGGACGGCGATTTCCTCACCGTGCGCCGCATCGTCGAATCGGGCGAGCTCGGCCGGCTCACCTATTTCGCGTCGCACTTTGACCGCTTCCGGCCGACGCCGCGCACGCGCTGGCGCGAGGAGCCTGCCCGCGGCGGCGGCCTGCTGCTCGACCTCGGCCCGCACCTGATCGACCAGGCGCTCGCGCTGTTCGGCCTGCCGGAAACGGTCGGCGCGACCGTCAAGACGCGCCGCGACAACGGCACGGCGCCCGATTTCGTGCATCTGCAACTCGGCTATCCGGACAAGGACATCGCGCTGCATGCGAGCGCGCTGTCGGCGATCGAACCGGCGCGCTTCACGCTGCACGGCACGCTCGGCAGCTACCAGAAGTTCGGGCTCGACACGCAGGAGGACCAGCTCAAGGCCGGCCTCACCGCGGACGACGTCGAATTCGGCGGCGGCAACCCGCCCGGCCTGCTGCGCGTGCTCGACGGCGACGTCGAGGTCGAGGTCGAGCGCCCGGTGCCGACGCTCGACGGCCAGTATGCGGAGTTCTACCGCGCGCTCGCCGCATCGATCCGCGACGGCGCGCCGTTCCCCGTCACCGCGCAAGACGCCGTCGACGTGATGACGATCATCGAGCTCGCCGCCCAGAGCGAGCACGACGGCCGCCGGCTGCCGTTCGTGCGCCGCACGATCTGACACCCGCGCGCCGGCCGGTAATGGCCGGCCGGCGCACGTGCCGTTGGATCAGCCGGAACATTCGGTTACAAATGCCGGGGGAACGAAAGTCAGCGCCCGACCGGTCTGACGCGTTTCTCAAAAAAGTCGATCCGACACCAATCCGTCAGGAGAATGTTGATGCAACGGTTGATTCGCGCGGCAGCGTGCTGCGTCCTGGTTTCCTCACTTGCGGCCTGTATCGTGCAGCCGCCGCAGCCGGTCCGCCCGGCGCCCCCGCCGCGGCCCAATCCGCAGGTCGTCGCGAACGAGCGGCTGCAGCAGATCCAGGGCCGGATCGACAACCTGCACCGCCGCATCGATGCGCGCGTGAACGGCGGCTACTACCCGCCGCCCTACGGTGCGCAGCTTCACCATCGCCTCGACGTGATCCGCCAGGAATCGAACGACATGTCCGCGCAGCATAGCGGCGGCCTGTCCGGCGACGAACAGCGTGTGCTGAATCAGGAACTCGACACGGCCGCACGCGCGATCGGCGAGTAACGCGCCGGCGCCCGCCGGTGCGGAAAAAAGCGGCGGCACCGGTTGCCGCCGCTTGTCGCGAAGCGACATTCTTTTGCTCAAATTGACAATGCCCACCCGCTCGCGTACAGTCGCCCGCACGCGTCGGGAGAGCGTGTGACCGGGCTGTTTCAACCCGGTTGCGCCGCCGAAGGGGCACACCCGCAAACTCTCAGGCAAAAGGACCGACCGCGTCGGGGAATCCCGTCCGCGCATTGCGCGGGCCATACTCTCCCCGCACTCTGGAGAGCGGCAGTAGCCCGCAGCGCATCTGCTGCGCGGGCAAGCTGCCCACCGAAGGGGCGCGCGTTCGCCAGGCCTGGCCGGCAGCGCAATCTCTCAGGTATCGAGGACAGAGGGGCATGTACCGGATCGCTCGCAGGCCGTCGGCCGCGGTGGTCGGCACATGGCCGTTCTGATCCGCGCGCAAGCGCCTTGCCTGAGGCCTCGATGACTGCACTGAATCACACCCCGCTCAACGCCGCGCACCGCGCGCTCAATGCCCGCATGGTCGACTTCGGCGGCTGGGACATGCCCGTCAACTACGGCTCGCAGATCGAAGAACATGCAGCCGTGCGCAGCGACGCCGGCATGTTCGACGTGTCGCACATGTGCGTCGTCGATTTCACCGGCAGCCGCGTGCGCGCGTTCTTCGAGCATGCGATCGCAAACAACGTCGGCAAGCTCAAGACGCCCGGCAAGGCACTCTACTCGTGCCTGCTCAATCCGCAGGGCGGCGTCATCGACGACCTGATCGTCTATTACTTCACCGAAGAATTCTTCCGCGTCGTCGTCAACGCCGGCACCGCCGAGAAAGACATCGCGTGGTTCAACCAGCTGAACGAGCAAGGCGGCTTCGGCGTCACGATCGCGCCGCGCCGCGATTTCGCGATCGTCGCCGTTCAGGGCCCGAACGCCCGCGAAAAGGCCTGGGCGACGGTGCCCGCCGCGCGCGCCGCAACGAGCGAGCTGAAGCCGTTCAACGCCGCGCAGGTCGCCGGCACGCCGTTCGGCGATCTCACCGTCGCGCGCACCGGCTATACGGGTGAAGACGGCTTCGAGGTGATCGTCCCGGCCGTGCACGTCGAAGCACTGTGGAACGCGCTGCAGCAAAACGGCGTGCGCCCGTGCGGGCTCGGCGCGCGCGACACGCTGCGCCTCGAGGCCGGCATGAACCTGTACGGCCAGGACATGGACGACACCGTGTCGCCGCTCGACGCGGGCCTCGCGTGGACGGTCGACCTCTCCGCGCCGCGCGACTTCGTCGGCCGCACCGCACTGGAAGCCAACGGCACCCGCGCCGCGTTCGTCGGCCTGATCCTGCAGAAGGAAAACGGCAAGGCGGGCGGCGTGCTGCGCGCGCACCAGAAGGTCGTCACGCCGCACGGCGAAGGCGAGATCACGAGCGGCACGTTCTCGCCGTCGATGCAGGAATCGATCGCGTTCGCGCGCGTGCCGGCGGCCGTCCAGATCGGCGACCTGGTCCAGGTGCAAATTCGAGACAAGAATCTTCCCGCGCGCGTGGTAAAACTGCCGTTCGTGCGCAACGGCAAGGTCCTCGCTGCGTAACGGCCGGGAGGCCCGCCTCCCGGGAAGCCGGGAAATGGCGCCCGGCGCAACACCACACCCGGCGCGCCCCGGCGGCGCGCCAGCAAAACGAACAAACCCTTTTAATCAGGAGCATCCGATGAGCAACGTCCCGGCCGAGCTGAAATACACCGACGAACACGAGTGGATCCGCACCGAGGCAGACGGCACGCTGACGATCGGCATCACCGATCACGCGCAGAACACGCTTGGCGACATCGTGTTCCTCGAGCTGCCGAAAGTCGGCACGCAGGTCAAGGCAGGCGACGCGATCGGCGTCGTCGAATCCGTGAAAGCCGCATCGGACATCTACTCGCCCGTGACCGGCGAAGTGGTCGCGATCAACACCGACGTGGTCGACACGCCGGAAGACGTGAATGGCGATGCGTATGACGCATGGCTGTTCAAGATCAAGCTCGCGGCCGGCGCATCGACCGACAACCTGCTCGACGCTGCCGCCTACAGCAAGCTGATCGACTAACCCTCCCTGAATCGCGCGGGACGGGTCAGCCGCCCTGCCCCGCGCGGAACCCGGGCCGGCGTCAACGCGCTGCCCCGGGTCGACCGCACAGCATGGGGCCCGAGTCGGCGCGCAAGCGCCAGCCTGGGCCGACCAAGGAACGCCATGAAGCTCGAACACCCGGACCGCCTGATGAACCGCACGCCCCTCTCGCTCGCCGCGCTCGAAACGCACGATGCGTTCGCCGAACGCCACATCGGCCCCGACGCCGCCAGCCAGCAGGCCATGCTCGACACGCTCGGCTTCGCGTCGCGCGCCGCCCTGATCGACGCCGTGATCCCGGCCTCGATCCGCCGCGCCGAAACGCTGCCGCTCGGCCCGTTCGCGCAGCCGAAGAGCGAGGCCGAAGCCCTCGCCGCGCTGCGGGTTCTCGCGGACAAGAACCAGGTGTTCCGCTCCTATATCGGTCAGGGTTACCACGACACGCACACGCCGGCCGTCATCCTGCGCAACGTGCTCGAAAACCCGGCGTGGTACACGGCCTACACGCCGTACCAGCCAGAAATTTCCCAGGGCCGCCTCGAGGCGCTCCTGAACTTCCAGCAGATGGTCGCCGACCTGACGGGCCTCGCGATCTCGAATGCGTCGCTGCTCGATGAAGCCACCGCCGCGGCCGAAGCGATGACGCTGCTGCAGCGCACCGGCAAGCCGGCGTCGAACGTGTTCTACGTCGCCGACGACGTGCTGCCGCAAACGCTCGAAGTGATCCGCACGCGCGCGCTGCCGGTCGGCATCGAGGTCAAGACGGGCCCGGCCGCCGACGCTGCGCAATCGAACGCATTCGGCGTGCTGCTGCAGTACCCGGGCGTGAACGGCGACGTGCGCGACTACCGCGCGCTCACCGAAGCGATCCACGCGGCCGGCGGCCACGTGGTCGTCGCGGCCGACCTGCTCGCGCTGACCGTGCTCACGCCGCCCGGCGACTGGGGCGCGGACGTCGCGATCGGCAACACGCAGCGCTTCGGCGTGCCGATGGGCTTCGGCGGCCCGCACGCCGCGTATCTCGCGGTGCGTGACGAATTCAAGCGCCAGATGCCGGGCCGCCTCGTCGGCGTGACGGTCGACGCGCAGGGCAAGCCCGCGCTGCGCCTCGCGCTGCAGACGCGCGAACAGCACATCCGCCGCGAGAAGGCCACGTCGAACGTGTGTACCGCGCAGGCGCTGCTCGCGATCATGGCCAGCATGTACGCGGTCTACCACGGCCCGCACGGCCTGAAGACGATCGCGCTGCGCGTGAACCGCATCGCCGCGCTGCTCGCCGCCGGCGTGAAGCAGCTCGGCTTCACGACCGTCAACGACACGTTCTTCGACACGCTGACGATCGACACCGGCGCGCGCACCGCGCAGGTTCACGAATTCGCGAAGGCGAAGCGCATCAACCTGCGCCGCGTAAGCGACACGCAAGTCGGCGTGTCGGTCGACGAAACGACGACGCGCGACGACCTCGCCGATCTGCTCGCCGTGTTCGCGCAAGCCGCGGGCGGCACCGCACCGGCCGTCGACGCGCTGGACGCGGGCCTCGCCGGCGTCGCCGCGCTGCCGGCCGGCCTCGAGCGCACGAGCGCGTACCTGACGCACCACGTGTTCAACCGCCACCATTCCGAAACCGAAATGCTGCGCTACCTGCGCAGCCTGTCGGACAAGGATCTCGCGCTCGACCGCTCGATGATCCCGCTCGGCTCGTGCACGATGAAGCTGAACGCGACGTCGGAAATGCTGCCCGTCACGTGGCCCGAATTCGGCGGCATCCACCCGTTCGCACCGGCCGACCAGACCGTCGGCTACCGCGAGATGATCGACCAGCTCGAGCAGATGCTCGTCGCGGCCACCGGCTACGCGGCCGTGTCGCTGCAGCCGAACGCGGGCTCACAGGGCGAGTACGCGGGCCTGTTGATCATCCACGCTTACCACGCATCGCGCGGCGAAGCCCATCGCGACGTGTGCCTGATCCCGGCGTCCGCCCATGGCACGAACCCGGCATCCGCGCACATGGCCGGCATGAAGGTCGTGGTCGTCGCATGCGACGCACAGGGCAACGTCGACATCGCCGACCTGAAGGCGAAGGCCGACGAGCACGCGAAGGACCTCGCGGCGATCATGATCACGTATCCGTCGACGCACGGCGTGTTCGAGCAGAACGTCCGCGAGATCTGCGAGATCGTTCATGCGCACGGCGGCCAGGTGTACGTCGACGGCGCGAACATGAACGCGATGGTCGGCCTGACCGCGCCGGGCCAGTTCGGCGGCGACGTGTCGCACCTGAACCTGCACAAGACCTTCTGCATCCCGCACGGCGGTGGCGGCCCGGGCGTCGGCCCGGTTGCAGTCGGCGCGCACCTCGCGAAGTTCCTGCCGAACCAGCGTTCGACCGGCTACACGCGCGAAGAAGACGGCATCGGCGCGGTATCGGCCGCGCCGTACGGCTCGGCGTCGATCCTGCCGATCTCGTGGATGTACATCGCGATGATGGGCGCGAAGAACCTGACTGCCGCGACGGAAACCGCGATCCTCAACGCGAACTACATCGCGAAGCGCCTCGCGCCGCACTACCCGGTGCTGTATTCGGGCCCGGGCGGGCTGGTTGCGCACGAGTGCATTCTCGACCTGCGTCCGATCAAGGAATCGAGCGGCATCAGCGTCGACGACGTCGCGAAGCGCCTGATGGACTACGGCTTCCATGCGCCGACGATGAGCTTCCCGGTGCCGGGCACGCTGATGGTCGAGCCGACCGAATCGGAATCGCAGGAAGAACTCGACCGCTTCATCGCCGCGATGATCGCGATCCGCGACGAAATCCGTGCGGTCGAGGAAGGCCGCGCCGACCGCGAGGACAACCCGCTGCGTCACGCACCGCACACGGCGGCCGTCGTCACCGCGAACGAATGGCCGCACGCGTACTCGCGCGAGCAGGCCGCGTACCCGGTCGCGTCGCTCGGCACGAACAAGTACTGGCCGCCGGTCGGCCGCGCGGACAACGTCTATGGCGACCGCAACCTGTTCTGCTCGTGCGTGCCGATGTCGGAATACGCATAACGCACGCCAGGCCAGGAGCCGCCCGATGGTGACCACACCGCACGCAACCCGGAGTTGCGTGCGGTTTTTTTGTTCGCCGCTCGAACCGGTTCACGTTCGCCCGACAATCCGGCTAACATCACACGCGATCCAGCCAATGAAGGAGTTCCGCATGGTGCGTCCGATGTTTCCGGGCCATGGTGCAATGCAAGGGCGGCCGCGCGCGCGCCGCGTCGTGCCGATGCTCGTCGCGTCGCTGTCGTTTGCCGCTGCCGGCCTCGGCGCGGCCGGCAGCTCGCGCGCGGCGATGAATTTCTGCGCGGCGCCGGCACTGCAGGCGAGCGAGACGACACAGGCCGAGCCGGGCATCCAGGCGCTGATCCGCAGCGTCGACGCGCGCATCGGCGAGCAGCCGAAAGCGATGGCGCGCGTGCACACCGAGGGCACGCTGCCGCACGAAGGTATCTACGACCAAAGTGCGGCCGCGCTGAAGGATCTCGACCTGATGCGCGATGCCGCGCTCGCGTGGCGCGTGACGAACGCGCCGCGCTACCTGCAGCTCGTCGACCGCTTCCTGTCCGCGTGGGTCGCGACCTACCAGCCGAGCTTCAACCCGATCGACGAAACACGTTTTGAAAGCCTGATCGTCGCGTATGACATGACCGCGAGCGCGCTGCCGGTGAAGACCCGCAACGCGACGGCCGCGTTCATCGCGAAGCTCGGCGCCGGCTATGTCGCGCAGATCGACGCGCAGAAGCGCCCGCTCACCGGCACCTGGCGCAACAACTGGCAGAGCCACCGGATCAAGCTGATCGCGCTGTCCGCGTTCACGCTCGGCGATCGCAAGATGATGAACGCCGCGCAGCGGCTGTTTGTCGAGCATCTCGCCGACAACATCGGCCCGGACGGCAAGACCTGGGACTTCGAGGAACGCGATGCGCTGCACTACGCGGTCTACGACCTGCAGCCGCTGGTGACGGCCGCGCTCGCCGCGCGCCGCTTCAACCGCAACTGGCTGCGCGAACGGGGCGCGAACGGCGCGACGCTCGCGGTTGCGCTCGACTGGCTCGTGCCGTACGCGCTCGGCGAGAAGACGCACGAGGAATTCGTGAATTCGCCGGTGCCGTTCGATGCGAAACGCCGCGAGGCCGGCCTGCCGGGCTACACGGGGCAGTGGGACCCGAAAAACGCCACCGAACTCTTTCATCTGGCCGCGCGGCTCGACGGGCGCTATGCCCGCGTCGCGCAACAGCTTTCCCCAACGCCGCCCGCATGGCTCGCCGCGTGCCTGCCATTGCAGGCGCGCTAGCATTATTCTTAAAGCAAGGCAGGAATCAACATGGCAGTCAGCGTCTTTGACCTCTTCAAGATCGGTATCGGTCCGTCCAGCTCGCATACGGTCGGGCCGATGCGCGCGGCGCTGATGTTCGTCCAGGGCCTCGAGCGCGACGGGCAACTCGACGCCACGGCGCACGTGAAGGTCGAGCTGTACGGTTCGCTCGGCGCGACCGGCAAGGGCCACGGCACCGACCGCGGCGTGATGCTCGGCCTGCTCGGCGACGCGCCCGACACCGTCGATCCCGAAACCATCGACGCGCGGCTGGAAGACGTCCGCAAATCGAAGCAGCTCGCGCTGCTCGGCACGCATCCGGTGCCGTTCGTGCTGAAGGAGAACATCGCGTTCTACCGTCAGGCGCTGCCCGAGCATCCGAACGGCATGAAACTGCGCGCGTCCGACGCGAGCGGCAACGTGCTGGTCGAGCGCACCTACCTGTCGGTCGGCGGCGGCTTCGTCGTGACGGCCGGCGCACCGAACACGAAGGTGCTGAGCGCGGCCGAGCAGATGACGCACCCGTTCCGCACCGGTGCCGAGCTGCTCGCGCTGACCGAGTCGACCGGCAAGTCGATCGCGCAGCTGATGTGGGAAAACGAGCGTGCGTGGCACACCGAGGAAGAAACGCGCGACGGCCTGCTGAAGATCTGGGCCGTGATGCAGTCGTGCGTGTCGCGCGGCTGCGGGATCGGCAACCCGGAAGCCGACGGCAACCTGCCCGGCCCGTTCCAGGTCAAGCGCCGCGCGCCGCAGCTGTACCGCACGCTGACGGGCAGCCCGGAGCGCGCGCTGCAGGATCCGCTGTCGATGATCGACTGGATCAACCTGTACGCGATCGCGGTCAACGAGGAAAACGCGGCCGGCGGCCGGGTCGTCACCGCGCCGACCAACGGCGCGGCCGGCATCATCCCGGCCGTGCTGCACTACTACACGCGCTTCACGCCCGGTGCGAACGAACAGGGCGTGATCGACTTCCTGCTCACGGCTGCCGCGATCGGCATCCTTTACAAGCTGAACGCGTCGATCTCAGGTGCGGAAGTCGGCTGCCAGGGCGAAGTGGGCGTCGCATGCTCGATGGCGGCCGGCGCGCTCGCGGCCGTGCTCGGCGGCACGCCGCAGCAGGTCGAGAACGCGGCCGAAATCGGGATGGAACACAATCTCGGCCTCACCTGCGACCCGGTCGGCGGGATGGTGCAGATCCCGTGCATCGAGCGCAACGCGATGGCGTCGGTGAAGGCGGTCAACGCGGCGCGCATGGCGCTGCGCGGCGACGGCTCGCACTACGTGTCGCTCGACTCCGTGATCAAGACGATGCGCGAGACGGGTGCCGACATGAAGACGAAGTACAAGGAAACGTCGCGCGGCGGGCTGGCGGTGAATATCGTCGAGTGCTGATGCCGCACGGGTGGCCGCGCGGGACGGATCAATCTCCCGCGTGACCGCCGGACACGGTACCCGGCATCAATCGTCCAGCCAGTTCTCCAGCCGCAATCCCGGATAACTGTCGAAATCCCGCTCGTTGTTGGTCACGAGGACAACATCGAGCGACACCGCATGAGCGGCGATCAGCTTGTCGAGGTGATCCTTCTTCCGCTCGCGGGTTGCCTCGCGGACCGGGCCGTACGCTTGCGCAGCCGCGACGTCGAACGGCGCGACCGGAATGTCGTCGATCAGCGCGGCAAGATTGCCGCGCTCCCGCGCAGGGCTCGCGCACGTCGTGACGCCGTACTCGAGCTCTGCATACGTGATCGCCGACATCACGACGTCCCCCGTGTAGCACTGCGCAAATCGTCTCGCAACCTGCTCCGGCTGATTCTTCATCAGGTAGATGCACATGTTGGTGTCGAGCATGTAGCGCGGCATCACAAACCCTCGCGTTCGGCCTGCTCGTGGTCACCACGCCCTTCAGCCATGAAATCCGGCCCGAATTGCGCGAATTTCTCGAGGACGCGGGTCAACGGCCGCCGCGCCGGCCGAATACGGATTTCGTCGCCGATGCGCTCGATTTCCAGTTCGATATCACTGCGTTCATAGGCCAGGTCGGCAGGAATTCGCACGGCCTGCGAGTTGCCGTTCCGAAATACCCTCGTCGTATGCATGTCGCCCCCAACATCCGGATGTACCGTGGATGTACAGTATATCCGCTTGGCCGACGATGTAAATCCATGTGTGTACATGTGCGCTCACCCTGATATCGATTCGAAAGCGAACGCCGGCACGCCGTCTGTTCATTCCGGATAGGGCCCCATTCGCGGCGCCCACGGCAAGCGAGCCGGCTCGACATTCGTAGCGCCTGATTTTTCAGCGTCGGGGGCGCGCACACAAGCTGGCCGTTCGGCCGAACCCGAAGCGCGTACCACGAATCCCCCTGCGTTCCGACACTTTTCAGCGGCCGGCGCACCGGCGCCCCGTCAACGGGCGTAAGCTGTACGTCCCGCTACCCAGGGAGACGGCAGCCCATGTCGCATTCCAAGGATCTCGAGCAGCACGCCACCACCGGCGCACGACTGCTCGTCGATGCGTTGCTCGCCAATCACGTCGAACGCGTGTTCTGCGTGCCGGGCGAGAGTTTCCTCGCCGTACTCGATGCGCTGGCGGACGACACCGCACGCATCCAGACGGTCGTCTGCCGCCACGAGGCGGCCGCCGCGAACATGGCCGAGGCCGTCGGCAAGCTGACCGGCCGCCCCGGCATCGCGTTCGTCACGCGCGGGCCCGGCGCGACCCACGCGTCGATCGGCGTGCACACCGCGTTCCAGGATTCGACACCGATGATCCTGTTCGTCGGCCAGTGCGCACGCGAGCACCTCGACCGCGAAGCCTTCCAGGAAATCGACTACCGGCGGATGTTTGGCCAGATGGCGAAATGGGTCGCGCAGATCGACGACCCGCGCCGCATTCCCGAATACCTGAGCCATGCGTTCCACATCGCGACGTCCGGCCGTCCCGGCCCGGTCGTGCTC
>NZ_CAJNKE010000165.1 GCF_905232215.1 Burkholderia sp. LMG 13014 | reverse complement strand
GCCTGCGTCTGCTCCTGCCGTGCCGGTTGTCAGCGACAAACCGCAGCCAGAGGCGAAGCCGAGCGCACCGCCGCCGAAGGTCAACGTCGTGACCGTCGAGGCGCAGGATTCGACCCCAACGGCACCGCCGCCGGCCGCCAAACCGGTGCAACAGGCCGCTCCTGCTTCTGCACAGGTCACGCAACGCGCGCCGCGCAAACGCGACGGCCTCGAACGTCACGCGGCCGCAGCGCCCGCTGCAACGAAATCCGAAACGCCGGAGACGGCCGCACTCGTGAGGGAGTCGGCGAAGCTCGACCCGTCGTTGCCGCCGCCGTCGATGTCGTCGATGCCGTCGAGCAGCGGTTCGAACCGGCAGGGCAGTTCGTCGTCGGGTGCGAATCCGGTTGCTGCCGCGATGACCGAGCAACTGGTCAGGGAGTCGAGCAATTTCAAGTCGCCGTCAAGCTCAAAAGGTAGAGCCGCTAATCAATGAGTGACCTAGGGGCTGGTCGTGGCGATCGCGATTGGAATACGCCGACGGTATGGTGAGACCTTACGTCGCAACGGCTTGACCGAAAGTACGTTTCCCCAGTGCGTACAAGAGCACACACGCCGACTAGGGAGAGTTCAGCCGAGAGCGGACAGAAGGGGGGGCGGCCTATTGCGACGAGTCACGACTTCTTCTAACTTGAGGATTGTCAAAATATGACGACACATATCCGTGACGACTATGCGCCATCTCGATCGGCTTGCTGAGAACATTGACGAAACAATCTCGAATTTGATGTTGCGCAGCACTTAAATACAAGAAAGCATAAGTCTGCGCGCTCTGATCTTCTGCGACTCAACAGGCGGCTATAAAGTATTCAAGACTGCCACGTTGCCAGGGGCTTGTGAGCGCATGCCATATCCTCCAAGCCTGGCCTCCGTCCTAGTGGTCTGAATTGGTGCGCCGAGCTTACAAGCAACATGTGTTTATTGTCGAGCTTCGGGCGAAGGATCCTTGTGTTATTCTTGGTGCACATGTGCACCAAGCGCTTGATTGAGCCATGAGTCAGGTACCAGATTACAACGCCGAACTGCGACGATTGATCGAGCGGGCTGGGTTGACGCAGATAGAAGCTCTGAGAATTGTCAATAATGGACAAGCATTTCCGATTGCTTTATCGACTTGGAAAGCATATTTGGCCTTGCCTGACAGTGCAAGGCGTCGTTTTTGCCCGAAGCGGGTAGTCGAGCACGCGCGAAGAACAATTGGTCGAATGTCGTCTGAAATCCGTGGTATGAAAAATGATCAGGCGCCGAAAGGTGATGGTTGAATAAAGGCAGATTGAGGTAAGAAATGCAAATCGAATCAATTGAGATCAAGAATTTTAGATTGTTCAAGGATGCGAAAATTTCTCGTATTCCACGTTTGTGTGTGCTTGTAGGGGCAAATGGGACGGGGAAGTCTACGCTATTTGATGTATTTTCTTTTCTCAAAGATGCGCTGGCAATGAACGTTGCGAAGGCTGTGACGAAGCGAGGGGGCTACCGAGAGTTGGCAAGCCGTGGGGGTGAAAAGGATCCGATCGAATTAACATTGCAGTTTAGATTGGAGATCACTGGGCACGAGCGCTTGGTTACTTATGTTTTGAAAATTGAGCCCGATAAAACTGGGCGCGCTGTTGTGGCTAGAGAGATATTGCGCTACAAGCGGGGGAGCTACGGGGCTCCTTTCAGATTTCTGGATTTTTCGTATGGTCGGGGTTATGCGATTACAAATGAAGAGGATTTTTCTAAGGCTGATGAGGCATTGAATCGAGAGGAGGAGGAGCTTGATGCTCCGGATATTCTGGCGATAAAGGGGCTTGGGCAGTTTGAGCGATTTAAAGCTGCCAGTGCATTTAGGCTTATGATTGAAAATTGGCATATCTCTGATTTTCACGTCTCCGATGCACGTCCAAGTCAGGAGGAGGGATATGCCGAGCATTTGTCTACACGAGGAGATAATCTCCCCCTTGTTGCAAACTATCTTTTCGAACATCATCGATCGTGCTTTGATAAAGTTTTGGAAGCGATGAAGCTTCGGGTTCCTGGTGTTGCTGTAGTTGAAGCAAAGCCAACGGAAGACGGACGGCTTGTGCTCCGCTTTCAGGACGGGAGCTTCAAAGATCCATTCATCGCGCGCTACGTATCAGATGGCACAATTAAGATGTTTGCGTATTTGATTCTTCTGAATGACCCGAAGCCTTATCCATTGCTAGCAGTAGAGGAGCCGGAAAATCAATTATATCCGGAGCTGTTGCCAGAGCTCGCAGAGGAATTTCGAAGCTATGCTCAACGCGGTGGGCAAGTTTTTATATCGACGCATTCGCCTGATTTTCTGAATGCTCTTTCGCTTGATGAAATATATTGTCTTCGTAAGATTGATGGGTTCACCTCAATATCGAGGGCGGATGATTCGGAAAACTTGCGCTCGCTGTTCGATGCAGGCGATCTTCCTGGGTATCTTTGGAAGCAAGGTCTTTTTGAGGTCGTAAATCGGTGAAAGGGCGTATTATCTTTTTGCTGGAAGAGCCTTCAATGAAGATTCTTCTGGATGACTTGCTGCCTCGGCTATTTCCAGGATTGGAAGTGCAGGTGCATTTCCAATGTGTACCCCATGAGGGGAAGGCGGATCTTGATAAAAGTATCCCAAAAAAACTTAAGGCGTGGCGGGAGCCGGATGTAAGATTTGTTGTTGTGCGGGATAATGATTCCGCTGATTGTGTGGCGTTGAAGAGACGAATTGAGGGGGTGTGTGTAGAAGCGGGGCGGCCTGAAACTTTAATTCGCTTGGTGTGCCAAGAACTTGAGAGTTGGTATATCGGGGATTTGGGTGCTTTGGAGGCCGCGTTCCCTAGGTGTCGAATGGATACTCCTGCGTTAAGGAAGAAATTCTCTGATCCGGATTCTTGGCAAAAACCTTCTAACGAATTGAGTCGTTTGATTCCATCATTTCAAAAGTTATCTGGTGCTCGTTTGATGGCTTCTAATTTGCGTGGAGAAAACAATCGATCCAGGAGCTTTTGCGTGTTTCTTGACGGACTTCGTAGGATTGTTGCCGAAATGGGTTATGTGTATGAAGGGGGAGGGTGATTTCAAGTGTGCGCGCGGGAAGCACATGAAAAAGGCCCCCGCACGCCGACCAAAGCATGCGGGGCCAAGAGAGACAAACTGTTGTGCCGACGCGCTGACGCGCGTTACGCGGCGACCGCTTCCTCGGCCTGCGGCTGCGCGGCGGCAACCGGTGCCACGTCCTGCCGGATCAGGTGGTCGAACGCACCGAGCGATGCCTTCGCGCCTTCACCGACCGCGATCACGATCTGCTTGAACGGTACCGTCGTCACGTCACCGGCCGCGAACACGCCCGGCACCGACGTTGCACCGCGCGCATCGACGACGATCTCGCCGTGCTTCGACAGCTCGACCGTGCCTTTCAGCCATTCGGTGTTCGGCACGAGGCCGATCTGCACGAACACGCCTTCGAGATCGATGCGCTGCGTGTCGCCCGAGCGCAGATCCTTGTAGACGAGCCCGTTCAGCTTGCTGCCGTCGCCGGTCAGCTCGGTCGTTTGCGCCTGCGTGACGATCGTCACGTTCGGCAGGCTGCGCAGCTTGCGTTGCAGCACTTCGTCCGCACGCAGTTGCGCGCCGTATTCGATCAGCGTGACAGCCTTCACGATGCCGGCGAGGTCGATCGCGGCCTCGACACCCGAGTTGCCGCCGCCGACCACCGCGACGCGCTTGCCCTTGAACAGCGGGCCGTCGCAGTGCGGGCAGTACGCGACACCGCGGTTGCGGTATTCGCGCTCGCCCGGCACGTTGATTTCGCGCCAGCGCGCGCCGGTCGCGAGGACGATCGTCTTCGCCTTCAGCACCGCGCCGTTCGCGAGGCGGATCTGGTGCACGTCGCCGGGAATCAGCGCATCGGCGCGCTGCACGTCCATGATGTCGACGTCGTACTGCTTCACGTGCTGTTCGAGCGCGGTCGCGAACTTCGGCCCTTCGGTTTCCTGCACCGACACGAAGTTCTCGATCGCCATCGTGTCGAGCACCTGGCCGCCGAAACGCTCGGCGACGACGCCCGTCGCAATGCCCTTGCGCGCCGAGTAGATGGCTGCGGCCGCGCCTGCCGGGCCGCCGCCGACGATCAGCGTATCGAACACCGGCTTGTTTTCGAGCGACTTCGCGGCACGTGCGCTGGCGCCCGTATCGAGTTTCGCGAGGATTTCCTTCACGCTGCTGCGGCCCTGGCCGAACGAGGCACCGTTCAGGAACATCGTCGGCACGGCCATGATCTGGCGCGACTCGACTTCATCCTGGAACAGCGCGCCGTCGATCGCGACGTGACGGATGCGCGGGTTGACCAGCGACATCACGTTCAGCGCCTGCACGACTTCCGGGCAGTTCTGGCACGACAGCGAGAAATACGTCTCGAACGCGTAGTCGCCGTCGAGCGCGCGGATCTGTTCGATGACGTCGTCGTCGAGCTTGATCGGGTGGCCGCCCGTCTGCAGCAGCGCGAGCACGAGCGACGTGAATTCATGGCCCATCGGGATGCCGGCGAAGCGGATGCCGGCCGGCTTGCCGGGCTCGCCGATCGAGAACGACGGCTTGCGCTCGGCGTCGTCGCGGCGTTCGGTCACGGTCACGCGATCCGTCAGCGACGCAATCTCGTTCAGCAGCGCCAGCAGTTCCTGCGATTTCGCGCTGTCGTCGAGCGAGGCGACGAGTTCGATCGGGCGCGTGATCTTTTCGAGGTACGCTTTCAGTTGGTTCTTGAGATTGGCGTCGAGCATGGCGTTTCGGATTCCGTATTAATGATTGTGGTCGGGCACGTCGTGCCGGAGGAGGGCGCGGGCCGCATGCCGCGGCGGCCCGTAGTGTGTCTCGCGCGCCTCGTGCGAGGCGCGCGGAGCGATCGTCAGATCTTGCCGATCAGGTCGAGCGACGGGGTCAGCGTTTCCGCGCCCGGCGTCCACTTGGCCGGGCACACTTCACCCGGGTGCGCCGCGATGTATTGCGCAGCCTGCACCTTGCGCAGCAGTTCGCCTGCGTCACGGCCGATGCCGTTGTCGTGGATTTCGCACAGCTTGATCTCGCCTTCCGGGTTGATCACGAACGTGCCGCGCAGCGCCATCCCTTCTTCCTCGATCAGCACGTCGAAGTTGCGCGACAGCGTGAGCGTCGGGTCGCCGATCATCGGGTACTTGATCTTGCCGATCGTGTCCGACGTGTCGTGCCAGGCCTTGTGCGTGAAGTGCGTGTCGGTCGACACGCCGTAGATTTCGACACCCAGCTTCTGGAATTCCGCGTAACGGTCGGCGAGGTCGCCCAGCTCGGTCGGGCAGACGAACGTGAAGTCGGCCGGGTAGAACACGACGACGGACCACTTGCCCTTGAAGTTCTCTTCCGAGACGGGCACGAAATCGCCATTGTGGTAAGCGGTTGCCTTGAACGGCTTGATTTGGGTGTTGATGATCGGCATCTTGCGAGTTCCTTTGCAGTGGTGTTGATGAAGTGTTCCCAGTATCCGGGTTCACCCTGAGTTTGTGAAATTGCTTGTTTCAATCCGGGGCATCGAGAATTTCTATCTGCTTCCGGCCCTTGATTGGGTGCGGCGTGCGGGGGAGGTAATTGACGCGTGGGTGTATGGACGAGCGGTAGCCGGGCGGAGATGCGGCGAGACGAATTGCATCGAAAGTCAAAAGCAGCGGGTGGAGCGACTCGAGGCGGCGCCGAAGGTTGTTCGGGGCGCGCGTTCACCACTCCGAGCGCAAGTCTTCCTGGTCGACGGCGTTGCGCCCCTTCCAGAGGCCGAACACATTGTCAGCAAGTGTCCGGTTCCGCAGCGCGATGCAGGCGTCGATCGCGTCCCGGATGATCTCGGCGGAGGAACTGTTCTGGTGCGCGGCGATGCGGGTCGACGCCGCATGCTGGTCATCTGATAGATCGACCGGAATTCTGTTCATTGCAACCTCCGTGACGGGACACGGCCATCGTGGCGATCCGGTCGGCCAAGTGCATGTACGCGGCACGTCCGATGCGAATGCGGCTTCCCGATTCGGCCGGCTGTCGGAGCGACGTCGTCCCGCTCCGCTCAAATCCCCGCCATCTTCCTCAACCACGCCGCCAGCCGCCTCGCGCCATCCGGCATGTCCGCGTCCTCGCGCGTGCACAGGTAGTAATCGCGTCCGTCGTCGAGCGCGTGATCGAACAGCTTCACGAGCTCACCATTTGCCAGCTCGCGTTCGACCAGTGGCGCGCGCAGCAACGCCGCGCCGAGATCCGCGCGTGCGGCGCTCAGCGTGAGCTGGCCGTCCTCGAACATCGGCCCCACCGCATGCGACACATGCTTCACACCCGCGCCCTGCAGCCAGTTGACCCACGTGCTGCGATCCTCGTCGTGCACGAGCGGCGCGCGCGCGAGATCAGCCGGCGTGCGAAACGGCCCGTGGCGCTTCAGGAACGACGGGCTGCACATCGGCACCATCGCGCCCGGCAGCAGCCGCTCGCAGCGGTAGCCGGGCCAGTCGCCGGTGCCGAAGCGGATCGACAGGTCC
Source organism: Burkholderia sp. LMG 13014 (assembly GCF_905232215.1). Taxonomy (GTDB): domain Bacteria; phylum Pseudomonadota; class Gammaproteobacteria; order Burkholderiales; family Burkholderiaceae; genus Burkholderia. The sequence continues at coordinate 4,627 of NZ_CAJNKE010000165.1, read as the reverse complement.
GACGCATCGCTGCGGTAGTTGCGGTGGTGCGCATACAGCACCGTCACGTCGACGTCCGTGTTGTCCGCCAGGAACGCGTGCAGCCGTGGAATGAACCAGCCGATGCCGAGCAGCGGAATCAGGCTGACGGTGATCTGCCGCAGCGACGAGCGGTCGCGCACGAAGCGCGTCGCGCTGCGCAGCACCGAGAACGCGGCGCTGATCGAGCGGTAGTAGTCGCGGCCTTCGTCGGTGAGCGCGAGCAGCCGGCCCTCGCGCACGGTCAGCGGCGTCTGGATGAACGCTTCGAGCAGCTGCAGCTGATGGCTGACCGCCGACGGCGTGATGTCGAGCTCGCCTGCCGCCGCGGTGACCGACCCGAGACGCGCGAAAGCTTCGAACGCACGCACCGCGCGCAGCGGTGGATCGTGCGGCAATTGTTCGATATTTTTCATGTGTCGAATTTTATCGAAAAGTCAGGGTAAGCGGCAACATGAAAATATCCAGCATTTACAGTGATGTAGATTAATGTGTCGAGAACGGCATAAGCATCCAACAATTGGGTATTTGGGGTTTGGGTGATGAATATTTAATATTTTTCATGTTTTGATCCGATTCACCGATCCCCGCACATGAAAATCGCTTTCCTCCACGCCAGCCTCGCCTTCTCGGCGGCCGCCCTGGTCGCCTCCGTTCCCGCGTTCGCGCAATCCGCACCGCAGACGATCCTGATCGGTCTCGCCGCGCCGCTCACCGGCCCGTCCGCGCGAATCGGCAAGGACCTGCAGAACGGCGCGCAACTCGCGATCGACGACGCGAACGCGAAGCATCCGACCATCGGCGGCAAGCCGGTCGTCTACAAGCTCGTTGCGGCCGACGACCAGTCCGATCCGCGCACGGCGGTCGCGGTTGCGCAGCAGCTCGTCGACAAGCACGTAATCGGTGTTGTCGGTCACTGGAACACGGGCTGCAGCGTGCCGGCGTCGCGCGTCTATCGCGATGCGGGGATCCCGCAGATCGCGCCGGCGTCCACCGGCCATCAATACACGCAGCAGGGCTATGCGACGGCCTTCCGCATCATGGGTCACGACGATGCGGGCGGCAATTTCACCGGCGCGTATGCGGTGAAGACGCTGAAGGCGAAGCGCATCGCGGTGATCGACGATCGCACGTCGTTCGGCGCGGGGCTGGCCGAGCAGTTCATCAAGGGTGTGCAGGCGAACGGCGGCGCGATCGTCGATCGCCAGTACGTGAACGACAAGACGACCGACTTCAGCGGCGTGCTGACCGCGATCAAGGGCAAGCGCGCGGATCTCGTGTTCTTCGGCGGCCTCGACGCGCAGGCCGCGCCGATCTCGCGCCGGATGCGCCAGCTCGGCGTGAACGCGCCGCTGCTCGGCGCAGGCGGCTTCGTGAGCCAGACTTTCCTGTCGCTCGCAGGCAAGGACGGCGACGGCGTGACGGCGCTCGAACCGGGCCTGCCGCTCGACCGGATGCCGGGCGGCAAGGCGTTCGACACGCAATACCAGGCACGCTTTCACGCCCCGATCGAACTGCATGCGCCGTTCGCGTACGACGCGGCCGCCACGCTGATCGCAGCTGCGCAGAAGGCCGGCACGACGCAGCCGGCGAAGCTGGTCGCGGCGGTGCGTGCGATCGACCGGCCCGGCGTGACGGGGCGGATCGCGTTCGATGCCGAAGGCAACCTGAAGGATCCGGCCTTCACGATCTATCAGGTGCGCGGCGGCAAGTGGACCGTCGTCGACGTGCTCGGCGGCTCGCGCACCGCGGCCAAGTAAACGAAACAGCGTTAAAAAACCAAGACGATCCCCATGACCGAAGCGACCCAGACACCCGCCGCCGCACCCGAGGACACGCGCCTCGGGATCCTCGCGCGCCGCCGCATCGAAGCGGAAATCATCAAGCCGATCTACGAGATCATGAAGCGCGAGTTCGGCGCCGAGCGCGCACAGGCCGTGATCGCGGAAGCCGTGCGCGGCGCGGCGGTCGACGCCGGCCGTACGTTCGCCGCGCAGGAGCCGGACGGCACGAGCGTGAAGTCGTTCATCGCGCTGCAGGTGCTGTGGGAGAAGGACGATGCGCTCGACGTCGAGGTGCGGCGCGCGGACGACGCGCACTACGACTACGACGTGCATCGCTGCAGCTACGCGGAGATGTATCACGCGATGGGGCTCGGCGAGATCGGCCACCTGCTGAGCTGCGCGCGCGACAGCTATTTCATCCAGGGCTATGCGCCGGACATCGCGCTCACGCGCACGAGCACGATCATGCAGGGCGGCAAGCGCTGCGATTTCCGCTACGCGCTGCAAGCCGCAACGGAGAATGGCGATGCGTGACGACAACGCGAATGCCAAGGTGGCAAGCGTGAGCGCGCCACGCGTCGATGGCGACCGCCTGTGGGCGTCGCTCGACCGGATGGCGCAGATCGGCGCGACGCCGAAGGGCGGCGTCTGCCGCCTTGCGCTGACCGATCTCGATCGCGAATCGCGCGACCTGTTCGTGCAATGGGCGCAAGACGCCGGCTGCACGGTGCGGGTGGACCAGATGGGCAACGTGTTCGCGCGCCGCGCGGGCCGCAACCCCGACGCCGCGCCGGTCTTGACCGGCTCGCACGCCGATTCGCAGCCGACGGGCGGCCGCTACGACGGCATCTACGGCGTGCTCGGCGGGCTCGAGGTCGTGCGTGCGCTGAACGACGCGGGCATCGAGACCGAGCGCCCGATCGACGTCGTGATCTGGACCAACGAGGAAGGCTCGCGCTTCGCGCCGGCGATGGTGTCGGCCGGCGTGTTCTCGGGTGTCTATACGCTCGAATACGGGCTGTCGCGTACCGACGGCGCAGGCAGGACGATCGGCGAGGAACTGGCGCGGATCGGCTACGCGGGCGCCGAGCCCGTTGGTGGCTATCCGGTGCATGCGGCGTACGAACTGCATATCGAACAGGGCGCGATTCTGGAGCGGGCCGGCAAGACGATCGGCGTCGTGACGGCCGGGCAGGGGCAGCGCTGGTACGAGGTGACGCTCACGGGTGTCGACGCGCACGCGGGCACGACGCCGATGGAATTCCGCCGCGATGCGCTGGTCGGCGCCGCGCGGATGATCTCGTTCGTCGAAGTGCTCGGCCGCCGTTACGCGCCGTATGCACGCGCGACGGTCGGGATGATCGAGGCGCGGCCGAACTCGCGCAACACGGTGCCGGGCGGCTGCTTCTTCACGGTCGAATTCCGTCATCCCGACGATGCGGTGCTCGACGAACTCGACGCGGTGCTGCGTGCGGAGTTGGCGCGTGTGGCCGACGAAACGGGCCTCGGCGCGCAGATCGAGCAGATCTTCACGTATGCGCCGATCCCGTTCGCGCCGCGTTGCATCGACACGGTGCGTGATGCGGCACAGGCGCTCGGGTTGTCGCACATGGATATCGTGTCCGGCGCGGGGCACGACGCATGCTATGTCGCGCGCGTCGCGCCGACGGGGATGATCTTCGTGCCATGCGTCGACGGGCTGAGCCACAACGAAGCCGAAGCGATTACGCCCGAGTGGGCGGCGGCGGGTGCAGACGTGCTGTTGCGAGCGGTGTTGCAGAGCGCGCAGGAAGCCTGAGCCCGGGCTGGATGGCGGCGGTCTGGCGGGAGCGTGTTCTCCGGGCCGGGCCGCGCCGTTTTGCGCCTGACGATGCGAACGCGCGGTTCGCGTCAGGCCGCCGGCGAATGTCGATCGATATATCGCCGCATCACATGGAACGCCGTATCGGTGCGCCCCGGCATCGTCACCATCGCGCCATCGGCCGCGAAGCCGAGCTTTTCGTAAAACGGGTACGCGACTTCGCGTGCCGTGCACCACACGAGCGCGGCCCCGTGTGCTTCCGCGTGCCGCACGCAGACCTGCACCAGCACGCGCCCGAAGCCCAGGCCGCGAACGGCAGGGTGCACGGCCATCCCGCGCAGCCGCCACGCCGGTCGCGCAGGATCGTCTTCGCGCACCTCCTCGCAGAGCGACGCAACGGCGACGATGCCCGACGGGTCGTGTACGCCGACGTGCAGGGTCGTCGGCGCATGGTCGCCAGCCAGTTCGCACGCGTTCAGATCGCCGTTCAGCAGGATCGTCGCCCGGAGCGGGTGTGTCTGCGAGGCCTCGATCGATGCGATGGTGAACAGCGTGTCGCCTGACTTCATCAACGTTCCTTGAATATTCGATTCAGCCGCGCGTTACCGGCCAGCCTTGCGCCGCGCCATATACGCGAGATACGCAACGATCTGGTCGAGTTCGCGGTCGCTCAGCTGGTCCGGCGGAAACGCCGGCATGCTGCGGCCCGGCCAGTCGCGCACCGACGCCGGATTACGGATATAGCGGCGCAGCGCGGCAGGCTGGAAGTAGTCGACCGGATTCATCGGCGCGTTCAAGTCGGGGCCGGCATGGCTGCTGCCCGCGCCGTCGAGGCGGTGACACGCGAGGCATTGCGTGACGAACAGGCGCTGGCCTGCGCGTGCCGGATCATCGGCGGGCAGCGCGGCATCGACGGCAAGCGACGGCCAGCGCGCGAGCGGCGACGATTCGATCGTGACGCGCACGATCTGGTACGGCCATTGCTCGCCGCGCACCGACGATGCTTTCGGCCCGAGCCAGACCA
>NZ_CAJNKE010000164.1 GCF_905232215.1 Burkholderia sp. LMG 13014 | reverse complement strand
TCGATCGTGTGCCTGTCGCTCGCGGCGGGCGGCGCGTTGAAGAGCGCCTGCTCGAGGCCGTGCGCGTCGAGGCGCGCGCGGATGTCCTCGGCAGCGAAGTCGTACGGGAACAGGTACTCGACGGCCTTGAAGCCGTCGTAGGCGGCAGCGGCGAAGCGTTCGAGGAACGCGTGCTCGGTGTACATCATCGAGAGGTTGGCGGCGAAGCGTGGCATGGCAGCGGGTCCGGTGAATGAATGGGGCGGGGCGCACGGCACCCCGCGTCGAATGGCGGCCGATCCAGCAGATCAGCGGTTCACGAGTTTCGCGGGCGTGAGCCACACGGCGATCGCGCCGATCACGAGCATCGCGGCGAGCACGTACATGCCGGACGCCGTGCTGTGCGTGACGTCCTTCAGGTAGCCGATCACGTACGGGCTCGCGAAACCGGCGAGGTTGCCGACCGAGTTGATGATCGCGATCCCGGCCGCGGCCGCGGAGCCTGCGAGGAACGCGGTCGGCAGCGACCAGAACAGCGGTGCGCAGGTCAGCACGCCGCCCGCCGCGAGCGACAGGCACACGATCGACACCGCTGTATTGTGCGAGTACGACGCAGCGACCGCAAACCCGACCGCACCCATCAGCGCCGGCACGATCAGGTGCCAGCGGCGTTCGCGGCGCTTGTCCGCGCTGTGGCCGAACAGGTTCATCACGACGATCGCGACGAGGAACGGAATGGCCGACAGCAGGCCGATCTGCAGCGTATCGGTGATGCCGGTCGATTTGACGAGCGTCGGCATCCAGAACGTGAGGCCGTACTGGCCCGTGACGAACGCGAAGTAGATCAGCGACATCCACCACATGCGCGGGTCGGAGAACACGGCCTTCAGCGAATGGCCGTGCTTCTGCTGTTCCTGCGGTTGCGCGGCGATCTCGTCCTCCAGCAGTTGCTTCTCGCGCTCGTCGAGCCACTTCGCGCTGCGGATGCTGTTGTCGAGATACAGGATCGTCGCGATGCCGACCAGCACGGCCGGCACGGCTTCGATCATGAACATCCATTGCCAGCCGTGGAAGCCCGAGCCGCCGTGGAAGCGCTCCATGATCCAGCCCGACAGCGGGTTGCCGAAGATGCCCGACACGGGGATCGCGGACATGAACACCGCGATGATCTTCGCGCGGCGGTGCGACGGGAACCAGTACGTGAGATACAGGATCACGCCCGGATAGAAGCCGGCTTCCGCGAGGCCGAGCAGGAAGCGCAGCACGTAGAACTGCGTCGGCGTCTTCACGAACGCGAACAGCGCGGAAAGCAGGCCCCATGTGATCATGATCCGCGCGATCCAGATACGCGCGCCGATCCGGTGCATCAGCATGTTGCTTGGCAGTTCGAACAGAAAATAGCCAAGAAAGAAAATGCCGGCGCCGAGCCCGAACACGGTTTCGCTGAACGCGAGATCCTGCGACATCTGCAGCTTCGCGAAGCCGACGTTCACGCGGTCGAGATACGCGACCACGTAGCAGAGCATCAGGAACGGCACGATGCGCCAGAATACTTTCTTGTAGGTGCGGTCGAGTTCCGCGGCATGGGCGGGCGCGGCGGGCGAGCGGCCTGCAGCCGCGTCGAGAGCAGTCATCGTCGTCTCCAAGGATGTCGTGTGCCGGCGGCGCGTACGTCGCCGGTCGTGTGTGTGCTGACGGAAGGGCCCGCGCACACGGCGGGCATGGGAATCGTTGCGCGGCGCGTCGTTACCAGCGCGCGCCGAAGCTGGTACGCAGTTCGTCGAGCGCGGCGTCGTCGAGCGGCTCGGGTTTCGGGTGCGTCATCAGCCACAGCCGTGCCGTTTCCTCGAGTTCTTCGAGCGCATACGACGCATGCGACACCGACGGCCCCCACATCACCGGGCCGAGGCGCTCGAGCAGCACGCCGCGCACCTGGTCGGCGAGCGCCGCGACTTCGGCCGCGACAGCCGGGTCGCCAGGGCGGCGGTAGCGGATCAGCGGAACGTGGCCGACCTTCATCACGTAGTACGGCGTGATCGGCGGCAGCACGTCGGTGTCGCGCCACACGCCCGCGAGCGTCAGCGCGACGAGGTGCGTCGAATGCGTGTGGACGACGCCGTTTGCTTCGGCATTGCGCGCATAGATGCCGCGATGCAGTGCGAGCGTCTTCGACGGCTTGCCGCCCGATACAGGCTGGCCGTCGAGGCCGACCTTCGCGATGTCGTTCGGGTCGAGCCGGCCGAGGCACGCGTCGGTCGGCGTGATCAGCCAGCCGTCGGCGAGGCGCGCGCTGATGTTGCCGGCGCTGCCGACCGCATGGCCGCGCGCATACAGGCTCGCGCCGACGACGCAGATCTCTTCACGCAGTTTTGCTTCGTCGCTCATCGTGCGGCTCCGTCCAGCGCGCGCAGCGCCTTGTCGAAAAAGTCCGTGGTGCCGAAGTTGCCGGATTTCAGCGCGAGGCCGAGCGGCTGCGCGTCGATGGTGGCCGTCGCCGGCACGCCGGGATCGATCTGCGCGCCGATCTGCAGCGACTTCACGTCGAGCGCCTGCACCACCGCGCCGGACGTTTCGCCGCCGGCCACGACGAACTTGCGCACGCCGAGATCGCGCAGGCCGCGGGCGATCGCCGCGAGCGTGGCTTCGACGAGATGGCCGGCCGCGTCGACGCCGAGCGCCTGCTGCACGGCCTTCACTTCGTCGGGCGTCGCGGTCGCGTAGATCAGCACGGGCTGCGGCAGATGCGAGCGCGCGAACGCGAGCGCCTGGTCGACGACGGGTTCGCCGCGCGAGGCCGCGAGCGGATCGATGCGGAAGCTCGGCCGCGTGGTGCGCCATGCGGCGACCTGCGCATTGGTGGCCTTCGACGCACTGCCGGCGAGCACGGTCGAGAGCCCTTCGATGCGCGGCAGCGACGCCGCGTTGTCGCGCTCGGGCAGTTGCTCCGCGCGGCGGAAATTCGCGGGCAGGCCGAGCGCGATGCCCGAGCCGCCGGTGACGAGCGGCAGGCCTGCGCACGCTTCGCCGAGCACGTAGAGGTCGCGATCCGACAGCGCGTCGGCGATCGCGAAGCGCACGCCTTCCGCGCGCAGTTGCTCGATCCGCGTGCGCACGGCGGCCGCGCCCAGCGTGATCGTGTCATAGCGGATCAGGCCCACCGGCGACTGCGTTTGCCGCTGCAGCACGCGCACGAGGTTCGCGTCTTTCATCGGCGTGAGCGGATGATTCTCCATCCCCGATTCGTTCAGCAGCACGTCGCCGACGAACAGGTGGCCGCGATAGATCGTGCGGCCGTTCTCCGGGAACGCCGGGCACGCGATCGTGAAGCCGCCGCCGGCCGCATCGAGCAGCGCATCGGCGACGGGGCCGATGTTGCCCGCGTCGGTCGAATCGAACGTCGAGCAGTACTTGAAGAAGAACTGGCGGCAGCCCTGCGCGCGCAGCCATTCGTAGGCAGCGAGCGATTGCGCGACGGCGTCGGCTGCGGGAATCGTGCGCGACTTCAGCGCGACGACGATCGCGTCGGCGTCGAGCGTGGTGTCTGCGGCGCCGTCGGCGGGCACGCCGATCGTCTGCACGGTGCGCATGCCGCTCTTGACGAGCATGTTCGCGAGATCGGTCGCGCCGGTGAAATCGTCGGCGATGCAGCCGAGCAGGGGACGGGAAGCGGAAGCGGTCATGGCAGAAGCGTCGTTCGAATCAGCGGGCGGGCGGCAGCGTGATGCCGGGGAAAGTCTTGATCACGGCGGAATCGTCCTCGCCGCCGTGGCCGGCACTCGACGCGCTCATGAACATCTGGTGCGCGGTGGCCGACAGCGGCAGCGGGAACTTGCTGCGGCTCGCGGTATCGAGCACGAGGCCGAGATCCTTCACGAAGATGTCGACGGCCGACAGCGGCGTGTAGTCGCCGTTCAGGATGTGCGGCACGCGGTTCTCGAACATCCACGAGTTGCCGGCGCTGTGCGTGATCACGTCGTACAGCGCATCGGCATCGACGCCTTCGCGCAGGCCGAGCGCCATCGCCTCGGCTGCCGCCGCGATGTGCACGCCGGCCAGCAGCTGGTTGATGATCTTCACTTTCGAGCCGATGCCGTGCGCGTCGCCGAGGCGATAGACCTTGCCGGCGATCGCCGCGAGCACGTCCTCGCAGCCCGCATACGCGGCGGCCGGGCCCGACGTCATCATCGTCATCTCGCCGGAGGCCGCGCGCGCGGCGCCGCCGGACACCGGCGCATCGAGCATCTGCAGGCCGGCGGCTTCGATCCGTGCGCCGAGCGCGACCGCGAATTCCGGCGCGACGGTCGCGCTTGCGATCACGACGCCGCCCGGCTTCATCGCCGCGACCGCGCCGTGCTCGCCGAACAGCACCGTTTCGGTCTGCGCGGCATTGACGACCAGCGTGACGACGACGTCGCACTGCGCGCCAAGTTCGGCCGGCGTTGCGCACGCGATGCCGCCTTCGGCGGCGAACGCCTGCAGCACGGTGTCGCGCACGTCGCATGCGTGTACGCGCAGGCCGGCGCGCAGCAGCGAGCGGGCGACGCCGAGGCCCATCGCGCCGAGGCCGATGACTCCAACATTTCGTGACATGGTCAACCTTGATCGATTCGGAAGAGGGGCGGCGCGGCCGCCGCCAGGTTCAGCAGATACCGGCTTCCGCGAGACGGCGGGCGGCGTTGTACATGTGCGTGCGTGCCGCGTTGCGTGCGGCCATCGGGTCGCGCGCGCGGATCGCGTCGGCGATCGCCGCGTGTTCCTCGCGCACCTGGCGCGAGAAGTCCTCGCGCGTCGCTTCGTTGCGCCGCGTGACCTTCACGCCGGCTTCGAGGTACTGGTTCAGGAACTGCAGCGTCTTCAGGAAATACGGGTTGCCGGTGACGGCCGCGATCGTGCGGTGGAACGCGACGTCTTCCGCGACGCCGTCGCGCCCTTCGGCCACCGCATCGTCGATCTTGCGCAGCGCATCGTCGATGTCGGCCATGTCTTCATCGGTGTGGTTCAACGCGGCTTCGGCCGCGACCTCGGCCTCGATCGCGCGGCGCACCGCGAGCAGGTGCGGCAGCGAGGTGGCCTCGACCGCTTCCGCGTAGTCGATCCGCAGCGGCCGGATCGCGCCGTGCTGGTTCACGTACACGCCGCTGCCCTGGCGCGGCTCGACCACGCCTTCGTTCTTCAGCCGCGAGATCGCTTCGCGAATCACGGTGCGGCTCACGCCGAATTCCTGGGCGAGCACGGCCTCCGTCGGCAGCTTGCCGGTGGCGGAGAAACTGCCGACTTCGATCTGCTTGAGCAGTTGCTGCGCGACATGGTCGCTCATCGCACGGGCGGGAATTTTCTCGAACATGGTGCTCTGGTTTGTCAGGTTATGTGGTCATCATACAAATTTGAAGGTGTGACAGCATCCGGGATAACCCTCGGTTAACGGCGAGCAACGTCGGTTAAATTGACTGGAACCGGTTCCAATTGAGCCGAAACCGATGCGTTCGAGTGTCGATTCGCGATCGGTTGGAAAAGGGGCGAGTGCCCGTAGCCGTCAGTCGGCGATGTCCTCGACGGGGTCCGCGGCGATGGCCGCGCCGGCTTCCGCCGCTTCACCGCCCCGTTCCCGATACGTCGCCGGCGGCACGCCGTACTGCTTGCGGAACTCGCGCCCGAGGTGCGACGCATCGGCGAACCCGCAGCTCGAAGCGATATCGGCCACCGTGCGGTCGGAACTGGTCAGCAGCCACGCGGCCGTGCGCAGCCGCACCTGCTTCGCGAACGCCTGCGGGCTCTTGCCCGTTTCGGCCTTGAACAGCCGCTCGAGCTGCCGCGTGGACAAATCGAGCTTGCTCGCGAGCTCGTCGAGCGACAGCGCGCGCCCGACATGCTGTTCCATCAGGAGAATCGCGCGCTTGACCTTCGGGTGCGTGGCCGGTTCGAGCCCCGGCGGATGCGGCTGCGGCGCATTGCCTTTCTGCATCTCGCCGACCAGCAGGATGCGCAGCGCCTTCTGCACGGTTGCGTGATCGAAGTGGCGCAGCAGGATCGCGGCGGCGACGTCGATCGACGCGCGGCCGCCCGAACAGGTGATGCGGCGCCGGTCGATCACGAACAGCCGGTCAGCGATCAAGAGATCGGGATCGGCGGCCGGAAAGCGCTCGATGAAATCCCAGTAGTGGAACCAGCTCACGCAGGTGCGGTGCCCGTCGAGCACACCCGCGCGCATCAGCGTGAACACGCCGGTGCAGATGCCGACCACCGTCGCGCCGCCCGCCGCCGCGCGGCGGATGAAGTCGAGCGTCTCGGGGCCCGCCTGCGGCCCCGAATGCAGCAGCCCGCCGACCACCACCACGTAGTCGAACGGCTCGGCCGCGTCGAAGGTTTCCCACGGCGTGATCTGGATCCCGCAGCTCGCGCGCACCGGCGCGAGGGTCTCGCCGATCACGCTCCACGCGCAGCGCACCGGCTTGCTGTAGTCGCCGTCGTCCGCCGACAGCCGCAGCATGTCGACGAAGCCCGAAAAGGCCGTCAGCGTGAAGTTCGGCAGCAGCACGATGCCGAAGCGGATACGCCGCGGTGCGGGTTCTGCGAGGGGGGAAGCGGGTACGTCAGGTGTCATCGCGGCCAATCTCTTCACGCCGGGCGGGCGGTCTCACTCAGTCTGTTGATACGGGTGATGCGGGTACGGCAGTCGGGCGCGGCCAGGCGGCGCGGATGCAACCAGCGTCGCTGATCGGTTCCGGCCCGACTTGTGGTTTTCCGTCGCCAACCATCGCTAAAACGCACTTTCGGGGCCGCCGAAGGGGGGCTTGGCGGCGGTATCCCACGCCGATGCCGTTTTTGTTCTATCGGCCGATTTTACGCTTTGATGTACTGGCGCCAACGTCATTTCACGTGTGTCCCACCCAGAGGAAGCCAGATGAACGTCAGCGTCTTCGACCTGTTCAAGATCGGCATCGGCCCGTCCAGTTCGCATACGGTCGGCCCGATGATCGCCGCGTGCCGCTTCGCGTCGCACGTGGAGGACGCGAACCTGCTCGGGTTCGTGCGCCGCGTGCGGGTCGAACTATACGGCTCGCTCGGCGCGACCGGCAAGGGCCACGGCACCGACAAGGCCGTGCTGCTCGGTCTCGAGGGCCACTTGCCCGACACGATCGATCCGGACCTGATCGAGCCGCGCCTTGCCGCGATTCGCGCGGAGAAATCGCTGTCGCTGCTCGGCAAGCAGACGGTGCGCTTCGAGGAAAAGGAGCACATCGGCTTCTACCGCAAGCTGATGAGCGGCACGAGCATCGTGCACCCGAACGGGATGCGCTTCCAGGCCTTCGACGAGCACGGCCAGCTGCTCGTCGAGAAAGAGTATTACTCGGTCGGCGGCGGCTTCGTCGTGAACCGCGACGGCGATCGCGTGAACGGCGTGCGCGCGGCGGTCGAGGTGCCGTATCCGTTCCGCACCGGCGACGACCTGATGCGCCAGTGCCGCGAGCACGGGCTGTCGATCGCCGAGCTGATGATGCGCAACGAATGCGCGCTGCGTCCCGCCGACGAAGTGCGCGCCGGGCTGCTCGCGATCTGGCGCACGATGGCCGCCTGCGTCGAGCGCGGCTGCAAGGTCGAGGGCGACCTGCCGGGCCCGATGCGCGTGAAGCGCCGCGCGGCCGAGTTGAACACCCGCCTGCGCGAGCGCTCGGAAGAGTCGCTGCGCGACCCGCTGTCGATGCTCGACTGGGTCAACCTGTATGCGATGGCCGTCAACGAGGAGAACGCGGCGGGCGGCCGTGTCGTCACCGCGCCGACCAACGGCGCGGCCGGCGTGATTCCCGCGGTGCTGCACTACTACGTGAAGTTCGTGCCGGGCTCGAACGAAGCCGGCATCGTCGAATTCCTGATGACGGCCGCGGCGATCGGGATCATCTACAAGGAAACCGCGTCGATCTCCGGTGCGGAAGTCGGGTGCCAGGGCGAAGTGGGCGTCGCGTGCTCGATGGCCGCGGCCGCGCTCGCCGCGGTGATGGGCGGCACGCCCGACCAGGTCGAGAACGCCGCCGAGATCGGCATGGAGCACAACCTCGGGATGACCTGCGACCCGGTCGGCGGGCTCGTGCAGATCCCGTGCATCGAGCGCAACGCGATGGGCGCGATCAAGGCGCTGAACGCGTCGCGCATGGCGCTCAAGGGCAATGGCCAGCACTACGTGTCGCTCGATTCGGTCATCAAGACGATGCGCGAGACGGGCGCGGACATGAAGACGAAATACAAGGAAACGTCGCGCGGCGGTCTGGCCGTGAACGTCATCGAATGCTAAACGAAGGATCACTAACATGAGCCGCTACTCGATATTCAGCCTGTTCCGCAACGGCCTCTCGTATCACGAGAACTGGGAAAAGCAGTGGAAGAGCCCGGAACCGAAGAAGGAATACGACGTCGTGATCGTCGGCGGCGGCGGCCACGGCCTCGCGACCGCGTACTACCTCGCGAAAGAGCATGGCATCACGAACGTCGCGATCCTCGAGAAGGGCTGGATCGGCGGCGGCAACACCGCGCGCAACACGACGATCGTGCGCTCGAACTATCTGTGGGACGAATCGGCCGCGCTGTACGAGAAGGCGATGAAGCTGTGGGAAGGGCTGTCGCAGGACCTGAACTACAACGTGATGTTCAGCCAGCGCGGCGTGATGAACCTGGCCCACACGCTGCAGGACGTGCGTGACACCGAGCGCCGCGTGAACGCGAACCGGCTGAACGGCGTCGACGCGGAATTCCTGACGCCCGCGCAGATCAAGGAAATCGAGCCGACCATCAACCTGAACAGCCGCTACCCGGTGCTCGGCGCATCGATCCAGCGCCGCGCCGGTGTGGCGCGTCACGACGCGGTGGCCTGGGGCTTCGCGCGCGGTGCGGATCGCGCGGGTGTCGACATCATCCAGAACTGCCAGGTGACGGGCATTCGCCGTGAAGGCGGCGCGGTGGTCGGCGTCGACACGGTGAAGGGCTTCATCAAGGCGAAGAAGGTCGCGGTGGTTGCAGCCGGCAACACGACGACGCTCGCCGACATGGCCGGCGTGCGCCTGCCGATCGAAAGCCACCCGCTGCAGGCGCTGGTGTCCGAGCCGATCAAGCCGGTCGTCAACTCGGTGATCATGTCGAACGCGGTGCACGCGTACATCAGCCAGTCCGACAAGGGCGACCTCGTGATCGGCGCCGGTATCGACCAGTACACGGGCTTCGGCCAGCGCGGCAGCTTCCACATCATCGAAAGCACGCTGCAGGCGATCGTCGAGATGTTCCCGGTGTTCTCGCGCGTACGGATGAACCGCCAGTGGGGCGGCATCGTCGACGTGTCGCCGGACGCGTGCCCGATCATCACCAAGACCGACGTGAAGGGCCTCTATTTCAACTGCGGCTGGGGCACCGGCGGTTTCAAGGCGACGCCCGGCTCGGGCTGGGTGTTCGCGCACACGATCGCCCGCGACGAACCGCATCCGCTGAACGCGCCGTTCGCGCTCGACCGCTTCTACACGGGCCACCTGATCGACGAGCACGGCGCTGCCGCCGTCGCGCACTGACCACGCATACGAGGAGAAAGAAACATGTTGCTGATCGAATGTCCGTGGTGCGGGCCGCGCGCCGAATCCGAGTTCTCGTGCGGTGGTGAAGCCGACATCGTGCGTCCGGTGGCCAACGAGAACATGACCGACCGCGAATGGGGCGAATACGTGTTCATGCGCGAGAACAAGCGCGGGCTGCACAAGGAGCAGTGGCTGCATGCGCAGGGCTGCCGCCGCTGGTTCAAGGCCACGCGCGACACGGTGACCTACGATATCAAGGGCTACGAAAAGTTCGGTGGCGACGCTGCCGGCAACGCACACGAAGAGGGCACGAGCAAATGAGCCAGAAAGACCGCCTCGGCACCGGTGGCCGCATCAATCGCGCGATTCCGTTGACCTTCACGTTCAACGGCCGCACGTATCAAGGCTTCCAGGGCGACACGCTCGCGTCCGCGCTGCTCGCGAACGGCGTGCACTTCGTCGCGCGCAGCTTCAAGTACCACCGTCCGCGCGGGATCGTGACGGCCGACGTCGCGGAACCGAATGCCGTCGTGCAGCTCGAATCGGGCCCGTACACGGTGCCGAACGCACGCGCGACCGAGATCGAGCTGTACCAGGGGCTCGTTGCGTCCAGCGTGAACGCGCAGCCGTCGCTCGAGAACGACAAGTACGCGATCAACCAGAAGCTGTCGCGCTTCCTGCCGGCCGGCTTCTACTACAAGACCTTCATGTGGCCGCGCAACATGTGGCCGAAGTACGAAGAGAAGATCCGTGAAGCGGCCGGTCTCGGCAAGGCGCCGGAAGCGCTCGACGCCGATCGCTACGACAAGTGCTACGCGCATTGCGACGTGCTCGTGGTCGGCGGTGGCCCGTCGGGTCTCGCGGCCGCGCATGCGGCGGCCACGGCCGGCGCGCGCGTGATCCTCGTCGACGATCAGCGCGAGCTCGGCGGCAGCCTGCTGTCGTGCCGCGCCGAGATCGACGCGAAGCCCGCGCTGCAGTGGGTCGAGAAGATCGAGGCCGAGCTGCGCAAGCTGCCCGACGTGACGATCCTGTCGCGCAGCACCGCGTTCGGCTACCAGGACCACAACCTCGTGACGGTCACGCAGCGCCTGACCGATCACCTGCCGGTGTCAATGCGCAAGGGCACGCGCGAGCTGCTGTGGAAGGTCCGCGCGAAGCGCGTGATCCTCGCGACCGGCGCGCACGAGCGGCCGATCGTGTTCGGCAACAACGACCTGCCGGGCGTGATGCTCGCCGGCGCGGTGTCCACCTACGTGCATCGCTTCGGCGTGCTGCCGGGCCGCAACGCGGTCGTGTTCACGAACAACGATCGCGCGTACCAGACCGCGCTCGACCTGAAGGCGTGCGGCGCGAAGGTGACGGTCGTCGATTCGCGCGCGTCGTCGAACGGCGCGCTGCCGGCCGCCGCGAAGCGGCAGGGTGTGACGGTGATGAGCGGCGCGGTCGTGACGGGCGCATCGGGCAAGTGGCGCGTATCGTCGGTCGACGTCGCGTCGCTCTCGAATGGCCAGGTGGGCGGCAAGCTGCAGACGCTGCCGTGCGACCTCGTCGCGATGTCGGGTGGCTTCAGCCCCGTGCTGCACCTGTTCGCGCAGTCGGGCGGCAAGGCCTGCTGGAACGACGAGAAGGCGTGCTTCCTGCCGGGCAAGCCCGTGCAGGCGGAGGCGAGCATTGGCGCCGCAGCCG
>NZ_CAJNKE010000163.1 GCF_905232215.1 Burkholderia sp. LMG 13014 | reverse complement strand
GCGCGGCGATCGCGTCGAGTTCGCTGGCCGACAGCCGCGCGTTCGACATGAGTGCCCACGCGTCGAGGCGCGCGACCGCGAACAGCAGCACGATCTGCGCGACGCAGTTTTCGGCGACGATCATCACGCGGTCGCCGCCTTGCACGCCGAGGTTGGCGAGCCGTGCGGCCGCCGCATCGACGGCCTGCGACAGCTCGCCGTACGACAGGCGGCGCGCGTCCTCGATCAGCGCCGGATGCGCGGGCGCCTGCGCGGCCCAGCGTGCGGGCACGTCGGCGATGCGGCGAGGCAGCGCGGCGAGCAGCGCCTCGACGTCGAGCGGCTCGGAAGAACGGAGGGACGAGGACATGGCGTCTCCAGAAAAGGGGCGGGCGGCGGCTGACGAGGTTGGCGAACGATCGTGCCATGACGGCACGCGCGCCACAATCGGCCATTCGGGCAATAGCGCTTCGCGATGTCCGCAATGATGATGGACGGAATCGTTGCGGCGGCGCAGCAGGCCGCCCGGCGGAAAACGGGCCGCGAGTATACCGCCGGCGCAGGTGCGAGTGCGTCATTGCGCGCCCGCCGGTCGTTCGCCATTAAAATGCCGCCATGAGCAAATCCAGACATGTGTCCGAAACCCCGGCTACCCAGCTGTTGCGCCGTCATGGCGTTGCGTTCGGCGAGCATCCGTACGACTACGTCGAGCACGGCGGCACCGGCGAATCGGCGCGCCAGCTCGGCGTCGACGAGCACAGCGTCGTGAAGACGCTCGTGATGGAAGATGAGCACGCGAAGCCGCTGATCGTGCTGATGCACGGCGACCGCACCGTATCGACGAAGAACCTCGCGCGGCAGATCGGCGCGAAGCGCGTCGAGCCGTGCAAGCCCGAGGTCGCGAACCGCCATTCGGGCTATCTCGTCGGCGGCACGTCGCCGTTCGGCACACGCAAGACGATGCCCGTCTACGTCGAGGCGACGATCCTCGAACTGCCGACGATCTACCTGAACGGCGGCCGTCGCGGCTACCTCGTCAGCCTCGCGCCGGCCGTGCTCACGTCAGTGCTCGGCGCGCAGCCCGTGCAGTGCGCGAGCGTCGACTGAGGGTTTCACCTTCGTGGCAGGCCGCGCGCGTTCGGTAGAATGGGCGCCGTTTCGGCCCGCCACGCGCAGCCGTCCCTTTACCGATACGTTGAAAGAAGAGTCCTCCGCATGCAGATCCTGCTCGCCGCCCTCATTGCCTACCTGATCGGTTCGGTGTCGTTCGCCGTCGTCGTCAGTGGCGCGATGGGCCTGGCCGACCCGCGTTCGTACGGGTCGAAGAATCCCGGCGCGACCAACGTGCTGCGCAGCGGCAACAAGAAGGCCGCGATCCTGACGCTCGTGGGCGACGCATTCAAGGGCTGGATTGCCGTCTGGCTCGCGCGGCACTTCGGCCTGCCCGAGGTCGCGGTCGCCTGGGTCGCGATCGCCGTGTTCCTCGGCCACCTGTACCCGGTGTTCTTCCGCTTCCAGGGCGGCAAGGGCGTCGCGACCGCGGCCGGCGTGCTGCTCGCCGTGCACCCGGTGCTCGGGCTCGCGACCGCGCTGACCTGGCTGATCGTCGCGTTCTTCTTCCGCTATTCGTCGCTCGCGGCGCTGGTGGCGGCCGTGTTCGCGCCGGTGTTCGACGTGTTCCTGTTCGGCACGGGTCACAACCCGGTCGCGTGGGCCGTGCTCGCGATGAGCGTGCTGCTCGTGTGGCGCCACCGCGGCAACATTTCGAAGCTGCTGGCGGGGCAGGAGAGCCGGATCGGCGACAAGAAGAAGGCGGCCGCGGACGGCGGCGCACCGGGCGGCGGGAAGGCCTGAGGAGGCGCGGCGCTTGCCGCATGCCGGGCGCGCCGCGTATGCGGGGCCCGGCAGGATGACGTGACGGATCGTCTGGCGATCAGTCGCGGAAGTTGTTGAAGTCGAGCGGCGTGTCGGTCACGTCCTTGCGCAGCATCGCGATCACGCTTTGCAGGTCGTCGCGCTTCGTGCCGTTCACGCGCACCGCGTCGCCCTGGATGCTCGCCTGCACCTTGATCTTGCTGTCCTTCACTAGCCGCACGATCTTCTTCGCGAGATCGCCCGACACGCCCTTCTTCACGGTGACGATCTGCTTGACCTTGTCGCCGCCGATCTTCTCGACCTTGCCGTAGTCAAGGAAGCGCACGTCGACGTTGCGCTTGGCCAGCTTGCTGATCAGTACGTCCTTGACCTGGCCGAGCTTGAAATCGTCGTCGGCGAACAGCGTCAGCTCGCGTTCCTTCTGCTCGACGCGTGCGTCGGAGCCCTTGAAGTCGAAGCGCGTCGAAATTTCCTTGTTCGACTGCTCGATGGCGTTCTTCACTTCGATCATGTCTGCTTCGGAAACGACGTCGAACGATGGCATGGTTTTCTCCCTTGAGATGCGGCACCCGGCTCGCGCGCGGGCACTCGCTATAATTGCGGACTGTTTGCCATTTTACCGATGCCCCTCCGTTTGCCCAAGGCCGGCCATGCGCCGCCCGCGCAGACGTGACCGCGAATGCCGATGCCTCCTGACGATTCCGCCCTGTCGCTGCTTCCCGACTATCCGCTTACCGCGCACAACACGTTCGGTATCGCCGCGACCGCGCGCTTTGCCGCGCGCATCACGCATGCGTCGCAGTTCGAGGCGCTCCATCGCGACCCGCGCGTCGCGAACCTGCCGCAGCTCGTGCTCGGCGGCGGCAGCAACGTCGTGTTCACGCGCGATTTCGACGGCGTCGTGCTGCTGGACGAGATCGCGGGCCGTCGCGTCGTGCGCGAGGACGACGACGCGTGGTACGTCGAGGCTGGCGGCGGCGAGAACTGGCACGCATTCGTCGCATGGACGCTCGAGCACGGGATGCCGGGCCTCGAGAACCTCGCGCTGATTCCGGGCACGGTCGGCGCCGCACCGATCCAGAACATCGGCGCATACGGCCTCGAGATGAAGGCGTATTTCGACTCGCTGGTCGCGGTCGAGCTGGCGAGGGGGCGCAGCGAGCACTTTGACGCCGCGCGCTGCGCGTTCGGCTATCGCGACAGCTTTTTCAAGCGGGAAGGGCGCGGCCGGTTCGCGATCGTATCGGTGACGTTCCGGCTGCCGAAGCAGTGGGCGCCGCGGCTCGGCTACGCGGACGTCACGCGCGAACTCGACGCGCACGGCATCGCACCCGATGCGGCCACGCCACGCGACGTGTTCGACGCGGTCGTCGCGATCCGCCGCGCGAAGCTGCCCGATCCGCTCGTCCTCGGCAACGCGGGCAGCTTCTTCAAGAATCCGGTGATCGATGCCGCGCAGTTCGACGCGCTGCGCGAGCGCGCACCCGAGGTCGTGTCGTATCCGCAGCCGGACGGGCAGGTCAAGCTCGCGGCCGGCTGGCTCATCGACCGCTGCGGCTGGAAGGGGCGTGCGCTGGGCGCGGCGGCCGTACACGACCGTCAGGCGCTCGTGCTCGTCAATCGCGGCGGCGCGACGGGTGCCGACGTGCTCGCGCTGGCGCGGGCGATCCAGGCCGACGTGCACGCGCAATTCGGCGTCGACCTCGAGCCGGAACCCGTCTGCCTGTAATACGGGTTTCGCGCAGCTTTTCGCGCGCCCAAACAAAAAGCGCCGATCGTCGATCGGCGCTTTTTTCATGGATTGCCGGGTGCCGGCGCGTCAGTCAGTGCTTGAGGCGGCCGAGCAGCAGGAACTCCATCAGTGCCTTCTGCACGTGCAGGCGGTTTTCCGCTTCGTCCCACACGACGCTCTGCGGGCCGTCGATCACGCCGGCCGTCACTTCCTCACCGCGGTGCGCGGGCAGGCAGTGCATGAAGAGGGCGTCCGGGTTCGCGTGACCCATCATTTCCTCGTCGACGCACCAGTCGGCGAACGCCTGCATGCGGGCTTCGTTCTCGGCCTCGAAGCCCATGCTCGTCCACACGTCGGTGGTGACGAGATCGGCGCCCTTGCACGCTTCGTTCGGATCGTCGAACACCTCGTAAAACGGTGCGCTGTCGGGCGACACGAGCTTCATGTCGAGCGCGTAGCCGGGCGGCGTGGACAGGCGCAGCTTGAAGCCGAGAATCTGCGCGGCTTCGATCCACGTGTAGAGCATGTTGTTCGCATCGCCGACCCACGCGACCGTTTTGCCGGCGATCGGGCCGCGGTGCTCGTAGTACGTGAAGATGTCGGCGAGCACCTGGCACGGGTGATATTCGTTCGTCAGGCCGTTGATCACCGGTACGCGGGAATTGTCCGCGAAGCGCTTGATGACCTCCTGCTCGAACGTGCGGATCATGATGATGTCGACCATCCGCGAGATGACCTGCGCGGAATCCTCGACGGGTTCGCCGCGGCCGAGCTGCGTGTCGCGCGTGCTCATGAAGACGGCATGGCCGCCAAGCTGGAAGATCCCGGCCTCGAACGACAGGCGCGTGCGCGTCGAGCTCTTCTCGAAGATCATCGCGAGCGTGCGGTCGTGCAGCGGGTGGTAGGTCTCGTAGTTTTTGAACTTGCGCTTCAGGATACCCGTGCGCTCCAGCACGTACTCGTAGTCTTCCAGCGAGAAATCCTTGAACTGCAGGTAGTGACGAATGGTTTTGGCGGTCATGAAGCAGGATGCAGCGGGATGTCACCCGGCAGCGAGGCCGGACGGCGCCGCCGTCGGGTGTGGATAACTCAAAGCAGCATAAAGGATTTTCTGTGCTTTGACGAGCCGTGGAGAGAAGCGGGGCACGATCGCCGCGCGCGGCTGGCGGTGCGGAAGGCGGGGTGTCGGGACGACGCGCGATGGCGCGCTGCGGTATAATTCGAAAGTTTTCTCCAGCCCGGCAGGCAAGCCTCCTCGCGCTCTGCCGGACACAAGCCGTGCGCTGCACAAATCCGGTGCAGTCTACCGGCGGCGCGCGTCGACGTCCCGTTTTCGGGATATCGGAATGCTCATGCCGCCGTCCGTTCCAGCTTTGTGTTCGCGTATCCAGGCGCCGTTGCCTGGACATCGCCGGGCCGTCACTTGGGTAACCACATGGCTGAAACCCCTCCGACCGAATTCTTCATCCAGGGCATCACGAAAGACGGGAAAAAGTTTCGCCCGAGCGACTGGTCGGAACGTCTGGCCGGTGTGATGGCCTGCTTCGGGCCGGGGGCGAGCGGGCGGAACGCGCGTCTCCAGTATTCGCTCTACGTGCGTCCGACGATGCTCGGCGACCTGAAATGCGTGATCCTCGATTCCCGGCTGCGCGACGTCGAGCCGATGGCGTTCGATTTCGTGCTGAATTTCGCGAAGGACAACAACCTCGTCGTCACCGAGGCGTGCGAACTGCCGGACTACAACGAGAAGAAGTGATGCCGGCCTGGGCGAGGGCGCTTGTCGCGCCCGCCCAGGCAAATGTCGCGGCCCGCACGATGCGCCGGCGACAGGCGACAAAAAAGCCCGCCTAGGCGGGCTTTTTTGCGATCGCAGGAAACAGGAACGCCCGCGTGAGCGGGCGCACCGGATTTACGCTGCTGCCTGCAGACCCTTGACGGCTGCGGCCAGGCGGCTCTTGCTGCGAGCGGCCTTGTTCTTGTGAACGATCTTCTTGTCGGCGATCGTGTCGATCGTCTTGACGGCAGACTTGAACAGCTCTGCAGCCTTTGCCTGGTCGCCGGCGTCGACAGCCTTGCGAACAGCCTTGATCGCGGTACGGAATTTCGAGCGCAGCGCCGAGTTGTGCGAGTTTGCCTTCGCGGCCTGGCGGGCGCGCTTGCGTGCTTGTGCGGAGTTAGCCATGACGGTTCCTTATCCTGTCCTGTTTCCAGAGCTTGGAGCCTGACGGCCAAGCGCTGCTTTTCGATCCGTCCCCTGAGAACGATTGCCCAGGGGCGCATAAAAAAACGGTGATTTTAACCGAGGCAGGGACATGAAAACGGCAGTTGCCGTGCATGTACGAGCCCAGAAACCGGCGATTATAGCAACAAAATCAAGCGCGTGGCAAGTTTAACGTGACCCCCGCCAGTCGGGGCGCCGGCGGCTTGTGCGCTTTTCAGCATCGGCCGCTGGCCGGGTCGCGCAACGTCCGTATAATAAGCGCCCCATGAATCTATTCCGAGCCCTGCTGACGGTCAGCGGCTTCACGCTGCTGTCGCGCGTGACCGGACTGGCCCGCGAGACGCTGATCGCCCGTGCGTTCGGCGCCAGTCAATACACCGACGCGTTCTACGTCGCCTTCCGTATCCCGAACCTGCTGCGCCGCCTGTCTGCAGAAGGCGCGTTCTCGCAGGCGTTCGTGCCGATCCTCGCCGAGTTCAAGAACCAGCAGGGGCACGATGCGACGAAAGCGCTCGTCGACGCGATGTCCACCGTGCTCGCGTGGGCGCTTGCCGTGCTGTCGGTCCTCGGGATCGCCGGCGCGTCGTGGGTCGTGTTCGCGGTCGCGTCCGGCCTGCACACCGACGGGCAGGCGTTCCCGCTCGCGGTCACGATGACGCGGATCATGTTCCCGTACATCGTGTTCATCTCGCTGACGACGCTCGCCTCTGGCGTGCTGAACACGTACAAGAGCTTCTCGCTGCCCGCGTTCGCGCCGGTGCTGCTCAACGTCGCGTTCATCGGCGCGGCCGTGTTCGTCGCGCCGCACCTGAAGGTGCCGGTGTTCGCGCTCGCGTGGGCCGTGATCGTCGGCGGCGTGCTGCAGTTCCTCGTGCAGCTGCCGGGCCTGAAGAAGATCGACATGGTGCCGCTGATCGGCCTCAACCCGCTGCGCGCGCTGCGCCACCCGGGCGTGAAGCGCGTGCTCGCGAAGATGGTGCCCGCGACGTTCGCGGTGTCGGTCGCGCAACTGTCGCTGATCATCAACACCAACATTGCGTCGCGGCTCGGGCAGGGCGCCGTGTCGTGGATCAACTACGCCGATCGTCTGATGGAATTCCCGACGGCGCTGCTCGGCGTCGCGCTCGGCACGATCCTGCTGCCGAGCCTGTCGAAGGCGCACGTCGATGCCGATTCGCACGAGTATTCGGCGCTGCTCGACTGGGGGCTGCGCGTCACGTTCCTGCTCGCGGCACCGAGCGCGCTCGCGCTGTTCTTCTTCGCGACGCCGCTCACCGCGACCCTGTTCAACTACGGCAAGTTCGACGCGCATACCGTGACGATGGTCGCGCGCGCGCTGGCGACCTACGGGATCGGCCTCGTCGGCATCATCCTGATCAAGATCCTCGCGCCGGGCTTCTATGCGAAGCAGGACATCAAGACGCCCGTGAAGATCGCGATCGGCGTGCTGATCGTCACGCAGATCTCGAACTACGTGTTCGTGCCGCTGATCGGCCACGCGGGCCTGACGCTGAGCATCGGCGTCGGCGCGTGCCTGAACTCGCTGCTGCTGTTCATCGGGCTGCGCAAGCGTGGCATCTACCAGCCGTCGCCGGGCTGGCTGCGCTTCTTCGTGCAGCTGATCGGTGCGACGCTCGTGCTTGCGGGCCTGATG
The DNA here is from genome assembly GCF_905232215.1 of Burkholderia sp. LMG 13014. GTDB lineage: Bacteria > Pseudomonadota > Gammaproteobacteria > Burkholderiales > Burkholderiaceae > Burkholderia. The sequence goes on along the minus strand of NZ_CAJNKE010000163.1, from coordinate 3,829 downwards.
CACTGGCTGTCGATCAGCTTCGACTGGACCGGGATGCGCGCGCAGCCGCTCGATCGCATCGCGCTGATGGCCGCGTGCCTCGTGCTGTTCGCTGCACTATATTTCGGTATGTTGTGGGTGATGGGCTTCAAATACGCTTATTTCAGAAGGCGCGCCAAGTGACGACCGCAATGACCCGCGTCCTCGACTACTTCAGCACGCTCGTGGCGGACGACGACAGCCTGCCCGTCACGGAAGCGGCGCTGTCGCTGGCACAGGACGCGTATCCCGACCTCGACCTGCAGGGCACGCTGGCCGAACTCGACATGCTGGCGGCGCGGCTGCGCCGGCGGTTCGCCGACGATACGGACCTGAAGGGCCGCGTCGCCGCGCTGAACGATTTCTTCTTCCGCGAGCTCGGCTTCGCGTGCAATCACAACGATTACTACGACCCCGATAACAGCCACCTGAATGCCGTGATGAAGCGGCGGCGCGGGATCCCGATCTCGCTGTCGGTGCTGTATCTGGAGCTCGCCGAGCAGATCGGCGTGCCGGCGCGCGGCGTCTCGTTCCCCGGCCATTTCCTGCTGCGTGTCACGCTGCCGGACGGCGACCTGATCATCGATCCGGCCAACGGTCATTCGCTGTCCGAAGCCGAGATGGTCGAGATGCTCGAGCCGTACGTCGCGCGTGCGGCCGGGGCGGTCGACAGCGCGTTGCGCGCGCTGCTGCAGCCGGCGACGAGCCGCGAGATCATCGCGCGGATGCTGCGCAACCTGAAGACGATCTATCTTCAGACGGAACGCTGGCAGCGGCTGCTCGCGGTGCAGCAGCGGCTCGTGATCCTGTTGCCCGAGCACCTCGACGAAGTTCGCGACCGCGGTTTCGCGTATGCGCGGCTCGATTACCTGCGGCCTGCGCTCGAGGATCTCGAGCAGTATCTCGGCGAGCGGCCGGACGCGGACGACGCCACCGTCGTCGAGTCGCAGGTGACCGAATTGCGGCAGCGGATGCAGCGCGACGGCGAGGATTGAGCCGCCGCCGTGCTTGCCGGCACCCTGCATGAAAAACGCCCGCGCTGCGGGCGTTTTTTTTGCGTGCTTATTTCGGCTGCATCCGGATCGCGCCGTCGAGGCGGATCACTTCGCCGTTGAGCATCGGATTCTCGACGATCTGGCGCACCAGCAGCGCGTATTCGGCCGGTTTGCCGAGCCGCGGCGGGAACGGCACCATCGCGCCGAGCGCGTCCTGCACGTCCTGCGGCATGCCGAGCAGCATCGGCGTCTCGAACAGGCCGGGCGCGATCGTCATCACGCGGATGCCGCTGCGCGACAGGTCGCGTGCGATCGGCAGCGTCATGCCCGCGACGCCGGCTCTTCGATGCCGCGTACGCGGCCTGGCCGATCTGTCCGTCGAATGCGGCAACCGACGCGGTACTCACGATCACGCCACGCTCGCCTTCCGCGGTCGGCGCGGTGGCGGCCATCGCGGCGGCGGCGAGCCGGATCATGTTGAACGTGCCGACGAGATTCACGTTGATCGTCTTCGCGAACACGTCGAGCGGATGCGCGCCGTCCTTGCCGACGGTCTTCGCGGCCGGCGCGATGCCCGCGCAGTTCACGAGGCCACGCAGCGTGCCGGCACGTGTCGCCGCGCTGACGGCTGCCTGCGCGTCGGCCTCGCTCGACACGTCGCAATGCACGAAGCTGCCGCCCAGCTCGGTCGCGAGCGCGGTGCCTGCCGCGTCGTTCAGGTCGGCGAGCACGACCGTGCCGCCTGCCTGCGCGAGCATCCGCGCCGTGCCGGCGCCGAGGCCCGATGCCCCGCCCGTGATCAGAAATACGTTGCCGCGAATTTCCATGACTGTCTCCGGTGTCGACCGCCCTTGGCGCTTTAGCGCCTAGGGAGGTCCCATGCAAGGCGGTCGATCGCCCTTGGCGCTTTAGTGCTTGGGGAGGTCCCATGCAAGGCGGTCGACCGCCCTTGGCGCTTTAGCGCCTGGGGAGGTCCCATGCAAGGCGGTCGACCGCTCTTGGCGCTTTAGCGCCTAGGGAGGTCCCATGCAAGGTGGCCGATCGCTCTTGGCGCTTTAGTGCCTAGGGCGATCCCATGCAAAGCGGTCACCCCCTGGCGCTTCGGTGCCTGTTGCGGTTCCGCGCAAAGCCGTTGCCTGGTTCGATGCCGCGCGATTGGTTGAAATTGAAATGCCGGCACGTCCGGCACTCGACCGATTGTACGGGGCACCTTCCGGCGGCGGCGAGACCTGAACGGTCGTGCGAATTCCGTCCGGGCAAAAAAAAGCCGCCCGAAAAGGGCGGCTCGCGGGTGCGCGACGCGCGGCTTACTTCAGTGCGCCAAACGCGCGCTCACGGATCTCGTCGACGCCGCCGAGGCCCGAGATCTTGCGATACTGCGGGGCCTTCAGGCCGTTTTCCTCGCCGCGCTGCGCCCAGTCGCCGTAGTACGTGATCAGCGGCTTGGTCTGCGCTTCGTACACTTCGAGACGCTTCTTGACGGTTTCTTCCTTGTCGTCGTCGCGCTGGATCAGCGGCTCGCCCGTCACGTCGTCATGGCCCTCGACCTTCGGCGGGTTGAACTTGACGTGGTACGTGCGGCCCGATGCCGGGTGCGTGCGGCGGCCGCTCATGCGCTCGATGATTTCCGAGAACGGCACGTCGATCTCGAGCACGTAGTCGATCGCGACGCCGGCTTCCTTCATCGCGTCAGCCTGCGCGATCGTGCGCGGGAAACCGTCGAACAGATAGCCGTTCGCGCAGTCGGATTCCTTCAGGCGCTCCTTGACGAGGCCGATGATCAGCGCGTCCGGCACGAGCTTGCCGGCGTCCATGTAGCCCTTCGCCTCGACGCCGAGCGGCGTGCCGGCCTTCACGGCCGCGCGCAGCATGTCGCCCGTCGAGATTTGCGGGATGCCGAACTTTTCCTTGATGAAGTTTGCCTGGGTGCCCTTTCCCGCGCCGGGCGCGCCCAACAGGATCAAACGCATGGTGATATCTCCAGTATGTAGATTCGTGTGGCGAGACGCAAAAAGCGCCGGCGACGGCGTGCGCGGGGCTTGCCTGGCGCGTGGCGGACCGGTCTGATGCGGCGCGTCGGGTTGAGCGACGCGCGGCTGCCGGCAGGGCCGCGGGCGGGGTCAAGCGAGGACGCGCTGGTCGCGGACGGCTCGCACAATCGCCTGATTATGCCACGGGTTATTTTGATCCCGGCTGAAAAAGGGCCTGCACGCGTGCGAGATCGGCCGGCGTGTCGATTCCGGCTTCGGGCGCGGACTCGGTGATCAGCACTGCGATACGCTCGCCGTGCCACAGCGCGCGCAACTGTTCGAGCTGCTCGGCCTGTTCGATCGGCGCCTGCGCAAGCGTCGGATACGTGCGCAGGAAACGCGCGCGATACGCATAGAGGCCGATGTGCCGATAGACCGGGAAAGCCGGCGCAGGCATGGCCGCGACGTCGGGCCAGTGCGGCTGGTACGCGTCCCGGCTCCACGGAATCGGCGCGCGCGAAAAGTACAGCGCGACGCTCTGCGCATCGAGCGCGACCTTCACGACGTTCGGGTTGAACACGTCGGCCGCATCGTGGATCGGGTGGGCGGCCGTCGCAATCGCGCAGGCCGGATGCGCGGCGAGGTGCGACGCTACGTCGCGCACGAGTACGGGGTCGATCAGCGGCTCGTCGCCCTGCACGTTGACGACGACGGTGTCGTCGCTCCACCCGAACGTCGCCGCGACTTCCGCGAGCCGGTCGGTGCCGGACGGATGGTCGGCACGCGTCAGCACCGCTTCGAAGCCGTGATCGCGCGCCGCATCGAGCACGCTCTGCGCGTCGGACG
>NZ_CAJNKE010000162.1 GCF_905232215.1 Burkholderia sp. LMG 13014 | reverse complement strand
AAGAGAGAGGGGCGCGAGCGCGAGACCGGGCAGCGCGTGGCGGCCGACGCGGCCGCGTACTGGCGCGATGCCGCGGTCCCGCCGCTCCTGTCGTCGTTCTCGTTCGATGCGCTGCAACAGGCGCGCGCGACGGCGCCGGCGCTGCCGCGCGGGATGCTCTACGAGGCCGTGCCGGACGACTGGCACGCGCAAGTGGTCGGCGCGCTCGGCTGCGTTTCGTTGCATGCAGACCACAAACAGCTCGATGAACCGCTCGTGCGCGCGATCAAGGCGGCCGGGTTGCGCATCCTGGTTTACACGGTAAACGACCTCGAACGGGCACGCGAACTGGCGCGCTGGGGCGTCGACGCGGTCTGCACGGACCGTATCGACCTGATCGCCTCCACGGCACTGGACGACATCGACATCGCCTGACGGCCGCGACGGCGGCCAGTGAAACCCGGGTCGGGAACGTGCCCGACGCGAAAAAAACGACGCCCCGGCGGGTTTCCCGCCGGGGCGTTTTACATCGTGGAGACGTTACGTCAGGAAAAATCCGCTACAAATTGCAGCAGGATTAACCATTCCCCAAATATTCGACTACGCTTAGAAGCGGTAGCCGACGTTCAGGTACGTCACGATCGGGTTCAGCGAGATGTGCGCTTTCGACGTTTCGGTCAGGGTGCCCACCTGGGTTCGCTTGGCGGTCGTGAACGTCGCGGTCACGCTGACCGGGATGTACGACATCGAGAGGCCGGCGAACCAGTGTTTCGTGAAGTTGTACGTGAAGCCGGCGTTGAACACGGGCGCCCACTGGTTGCTGGTCTGTGCGCTGGTCGGGCCGCCGAGCGCGCCGTTTTCGAACGCGCTGTTCGTGATCTTCGCGCCGGTGAACCAGATATACGTCGCGCCGACGCCGATATACGGACGGAACTTCGCGTTGGCGTCGTTGAAGTAGTACTTGAGGAGGAGCGCGGGGCTCCACTGGTACGCGCGGCCGAGCGTACCAAAATTCGCGAACTGACCCTTGCCGGTGATGTCGAACTTCGGCGGAATGCCGGCAATGAACTCGGTGGCGATATGGTCGGTCACGAAGTAACCGGTCGCCAGTGCGAGCGTGTCGGCGTCGCTGATGCCAGCGCCCGTGTTGGGAATCGATTGGTTGACGGGCGTGCCGCCGACGCCGTAGAGGTACAGCGGATCGCTGCTGTCCTGCGGCGCGAGGTGCAGCCAGCCGGTGCTGACGTAGAAATCGCCTGCGGATTGTGCGTGTGCCGTACCGCCCGCAAACGTGAATGCGAGCGCTGCAGCCCCCGTAATGGCCAGTTTTCGTTTCATTGTGTCTCCTCCGATGTAAGGCGTGCTCATTATGACGACTGCGTTTAAAACCAAACAAGCTCGTAAGTTAGAGTTTTCACCCTAGGATTAGTACGACCGTACGCTTCCGCGCCCTGTCGGGACAGGCATTCTACGCAGGTGCGCACTATCGGACCCCCGGGTATTTCCTAACGCGTTCAAACGGACATTCAGCATGGCACGGTTAGCACGACTCTACGTTCCCGACCAGCCGCAGCACGTGATACTGCGCGGCCTGGATCAGCAACCCGCGTTCGTCGACGACCAGGACTACGAACTCTTCATCGATTGCCTGAAGGCCGCCGCGCGCGATCATCACCTGTCGGTGCACGCCTACGTGCTGCTGCCGCGCCAGGTGCAACTGCTCGTGACGCCGAGCGACGAGGCGAGCCTGCCGAAAGCGATGCAGGCTGTCGGCCGCCGCTATGTCGCACATTTCAACCGGCGCTATTCGCGGCGCGGCACCCTGTGGGAAGGCCGCTACCGCGCGACGGTGATCGAAGGCGAGCGCTATTTCCTGCTCGGGAGCCGCGTGGTCGAGATGAGCCCGGTGCGCGCGCAGCTCGTCGCGACGCCCGAGGCTTATCGCTGGTCGAGCTACCGGCATCACGTCGGGCTCACCGTCGACAGCCTGATCACCGACCATCCGCTCTACTGGGCGCTCGGCAATACGCCGTTCGACCGCCAGCGCGCGTACAAGGAGCTGTGCGAGCAGCCGCTCGACGAGCGGCAGGCCGACCAGTTGCAGCAGGCGACGTTGAAGGGTTGGGTGCTCGGCGGCGAGAATTATCGCGAGTGGGCGGCGCGTACCGCGAACCGGCGCGTGTCGCCGCTACCGCGCGGACGCCCCAGAAAGGTGCGTGAAAACACGCCGCCGATCCAGCAGTAATCCGGGAACGGCGGTTCAGGAGGCGGCGCTGCGGGCGCCGCTTCTTTTTGCACCAAAATGATACGGCCCCAATAAAACGGCACCAGATCGAGGCATGCATTTAATTGGGGTTCGATCAAGCGGTTTTTGTTGCTATTCCTTTGATTCGTCGCGTATATTCCGAATTCCGGTGGCCCGGGCGAAGCATGCCCATCCACTGTCGGCCGTGCCGTCTCCCGTCGGGAGCGGGATCGACGGCAACAAGAAAATGGTTCAACGGCCTCCAGGCCCCCTTTACGACGGTGTCCCCATGAACGACCACCAGCAGCCGCTCGCCGCGGTGCCCGCCGCACAAGGTCTGTATGACCCGCAAAACGAACACGACGCCTGTGGCGTCGGCTTCGTCGCTCACATCAAGGGCAAGAAGAGCCACGAGATCATTCAGCAGGGTCTGAAGATCCTCGAGAACCTCGATCACCGCGGCGCGGTCGGCGCCGATCCGTTGATGGGCGACGGCGCGGGCATCCTGATCCAGATCCCGGACGCGTTCTATCGCGAAGAAATGGCGAAGCAGGGCGTGAACCTGCCGCCGGCTGGTGAATATGGGGTCGGCATGATCTTCCTGCCGAAGGAAAACGCATCGCGTCTCGCGTGCGAGCAGGAGCTCGAGCGGACGGTGAAGGCCGAGGGCCAGGTCGTGCTCGGCTGGCGTGACGTGCCGGTCGACCATGCGATGCCGATTTCGCCGACCGTGAAGGCGAGCGAGCCGCTGATCCGCCAGATCTTCATCGGCCGCGGCAAGGACATCATGGTGACGGACGCGCTCGAGCGGAAGCTGTACGTGATCCGCAAGACGGCGAGCCACCGCATCCAGGCGCTGAAGCTCAAGCACGGCAAGGAATACTTCGTGCCGTCGATGTCGGCGCGCACGATCGTCTACAAGGGCCTGCTGCTCGCGGGCCAGGTCGGCGTGTACTACCGCGACCTGCAGGACGCGCGCGTCGTGTCGGCGCTCGCGCTCGTGCACCAGCGCTTCTCGACCAACACGTTCCCGGCGTGGGAGCTGGCTCACCCGTACCGGATGATCGCGCACAACGGCGAGATCAACACCGTGAAGGGCAACGTGAACTGGCTGAACGCGCGTACCGGCGCGATCGCGTCGCACGTGCTCGCCGACGATCTGCCGAAGCTGTGGCCGCTGATCTACCCGGGCCAGTCGGATACCGCGTCGTTCGACAACTGTCTCGAGCTGCTGGTGATGGCCGGCTACCCGCTCGTGCACGCGGTGATGATGATGATCCCGGAAGCGTGGGAACAGCACACGCTGATGGACGAGAACCGCCGCGCGTTCTACGAATACCACGCCGCGATGATGGAGCCGTGGGACGGCCCGGCCGCGATCGCGTTCACCGACGGCCGCCAGATCGGCGCGACGCTCGACCGCAACGGCCTGCGCCCGGCGCGCTACATCGTGACCGACGACGACCTCGTCATCATGGCGTCGGAAGCCGGCACGCTGCCGATCCCCGAATCGAAGATCGTCAAGAAGTGGCGCCTGCAGCCGGGCAAGATGTTCCTGATCGACATGGAACACGGCCGCATCATCGACGACAAGGAACTGAAGGACAACCTCGCGAACGCGAAGCCGTACAAGAGCTGGATCGACGCCGTGCGCATCAAGCTCGACGAGATCGAGCCGAAGGCCGAGGAAGTCGCGGCCGGCCGCACGCAGGGCGCCGCGCTGCTCGACCGCCAGCAGGCGTTCGGCTATACGCAGGAAGACCTGAAGTTCCTGATGGCGCCGATGGCGCAGCAGGGTGAAGAAGCCGTCGGTTCGATGGGCAACGACTCGCCGCTCGCGGTGATGTCGAACAAGAACAAGACGCTCTATCACTACTTCAAGCAGCTGTTCGCGCAGGTCACGAACCCGCCGATCGACCCGATCCGCGAGAACATGGTGATGTCGCTCGTGTCGTTCATCGGCCCGAAGCCGAACCTGCTCGACACGAACAACATCAACCCGCCGATGCGTCTCGAAGTGTCGCAGCCGGTGCTCGACTTCAAGGACATCGCGAAGATCCGCGCGATCGACCAGTACACGGGCGGCAAGTTCAGCGCCTACGAACTGAACATCTGCTACCCGGTTGCATGGGGCAAGGAAGGCATCGAGGCACGCCTTGCGTCGCTGTGCGCGGAAGCCGTCGACGCGGTGAAGTCGGGCTACAACATGCTGATCGTGTCGGACCGCAAGACGGACGCCGAGCATGTCGCGATTCCGGCGCTGCTCGCCACGTCGGCGATCCATTCGCACCTCGTCCAGCAAGGGCTGCGCACGAGCACGGGCCTCGTCGTCGAGACGGGCTCCGCGCGTGAAACGCACCACTTCGCGCTGCTCGCGGGCTACGGCGCGGAAGCCGTGCACCCGTACCTCGCGATGGAAACGCTCGCGAAGATGGCCGAAGGGCTGCCGGGCGACCTGTCGCCGGAGAAGGCCGTCTACAACTTCACGAAGGCGGTCGGCAAGGGCCTGCAGAAGGTGATGTCGAAGATGGGCATCTCGACGTACATGTCGTACACGGGCGCGCAGATCTTCGAAGCGCTCGGCCTGTCGAGCGACCTGGTCGAGAAGTACTTCAAGGGCACGGCGTCGAAGGTTGGCGGCATCGGCCTGTTCGAAGTCGCGGAAGAAGCGATCCGCCTGCACCGCGATGCGTTCGGCGACAACCCGGTCCTGCGCGACATGCTCGACGCGGGCGGTGAGTACGCGTACCGCGTGCGTGGCGAAGACCACATGTGGACGCCGGATTCGATCGCGAAGCTGCAGCACGCGACGCGCAGCAACTCGTACCAGACGTACAAGGAATACGCGCACCTGATCAACGACCAGACCAAGCGTCACATGACGTTCCGCGGTCTGTTCGAGTTCAAGGTCGAGCCGACCAAGGCGATCCCGATCGACGACGTCGAATCGGCGAAGGACATCGTCAAGCGCTTCGCGACGGGCGCGATGTCGCTCGGTTCGATCAGCACCGAAGCGCACGCAACCCTCGCGGTCGCGATGAACCGGATCGGCGGCAAGTCGAACACCGGCGAAGGCGGTGAGGACCAGAAGCGCTATCGCAACGAGCTGCGCGGCATTCCGATCAAGGCGGGCGAGACGCTGAAGTCGGTGATCGGCGACGAGATCGTCAGCGACATTCCGCTGAAGGACGGCGATTCGCTGCGCTCGAAGATCAAGCAGGTCGCGTCGGGCCGCTTCGGCGTCACCGCCGAGTACCTCGCGTCGGCCGACCAGATCCAGATCAAGATGGCCCAGGGCGCGAAGCCGGGCGAAGGCGGCCAGTTGCCGGGCCACAAGGTGTCGGAATACATCGGCAAGCTGCGTTACTCGGTGCCGGGTGTCGGCCTGATCTCGCCGCCGCCGCACCACGACATCTACTCGATCGAGGATCTGGCGCAGCTGATCCACGACCTGAAGAACGTGAACCCGAGCTCGAGCATCTCCGTGAAGCTCGTGTCGGAAGTGGGCGTCGGCACGGTCGCGGCCGGTGTCGCGAAGGCGAAGGCCGATCACGTCGTGATCGCCGGCCATGACGGCGGCACGGGCGCATCGCCGCTGTCGTCGGTCAAGCACGCAGGCACGCCGTGGGAGCTGGGCCTCGCCGAAACGCAGCAGACGCTGGTGCTGAACCGCCTGCGCGGCCGCATCCGCGTGCAGGCCGACGGCCAGATGAAGACGGGCCGCGACGTCGTGATCGGCGCGCTGCTCGGCGCGGACGAATTCGGCTTCGCGACGGCACCGCTCGTCGTCGAAGGCTGCATCATGATGCGCAAGTGCCACCTGAACACGTGCCCGGTCGGCGTCGCGACGCAGGATCCGGTGCTGCGTGCGAAGTTCAAGGGCCAGCCCGAGCACGTCGTGAACTACTTCTTCTTCGTCGCCGAGGAAGTGCGCGAGATCATGGCGCAGCTCGGCGTCGCGAAGTTCGACGACCTGATCGGCCGCGCCGACCTGCTCGACACCCGCAAGGGCATCGAGCACTGGAAGGCGAAGGGCCTCGACTTCTCGCGCGTGTTCTACCAGCCGGAAGAGTGCGAGGACGTCGCGCCGCGTCACGTCGACGTGCAGGATCACGGCCTCGAGCGCGCGCTCGACCACGTGCTGATCGAGAAGGCGAAGGCCGCGATCGAGAACGGCGAGCATGTGTCGTTCATCCAGCCGGTGCGCAACGTGAACCGCACGGTCGGCGCGATGCTGTCGGGCGTGATCGCGAAGAAGCACGGCCACGACGGCCTGGCCGACGATGCGGTGCACATCCAGCTGAAGGGCACGGCCGGGCAGAGCTTCGGCGCGTTCCTCGCGAAGGGCGTGACGCTCGACCTCGTCGGCGACGGCAACGACTACGTCGGCAAGGGCCTGTCGGGCGGCCGGATCATCATCCGTCCGACCAACGACTTCCGCGGCAAGTCCGAGGAAAACATCATCTGCGGCAACACGGTGATGTACGGCGCGATCGAAGGCGAATCGTTCTTCCGCGGCGTCGCGGGCGAGCGCTTCTGCGTGCGTAACTCGGGCGCGACGGCGGTTGTCGAAGGCACGGGCGACCACGGTTGCGAATACATGACGGGCGGTACGGTCGTCGTGCTCGGCGAGACGGGGCGCAACTTCGCGGCCGGCATGTCGGGCGGTCTCGCGTACATCTACGATCCGGAAGGCACGTTCGCGGCGAAGTGCAACAAGTCGATGGTCGCGCTCGAGCCGGTGCTGCAGCAGGCCGAGCAGGAGCGCACGGTCGACCGCGCGCTCTGGCATGCGGGCATGACGGACGAAGCGCTGCTCAAGGGGCTCGTCGAGCGTCATTTCCAGTTCACGGGTTCGCCGCGCGCGAAGTCGCTGCTGGAAAACTGGGACGCGGCGCGCCGCCAGTTCGTGAAGGTGTTCCCGCACGAATACAAGCGCGCGCTGGGCGAGATCGGTGCGAAGAAGGCGGCGAAGGAAGAACTGGCCGCCTGAGCGACGAACGACATAGCGAATGCCGCGCGCGCATGATTGCCGCGCGCGGCTCCCCCACCCGATACACCGAACAGAAGAGCACCTTATGGGCAAGGCAACCGGTTTTCTGGAGTTCGAACGCCGCCACGAGGCGTACGAAGCACCGCTCACGCGCGTGAAGCACTACAAGGAATTCGTCGCGGCACTGACCGACGCGGACGCGAAGGTCCAGGGCGCGCGCTGCATGGATTGCGGCATCCCGTTCTGCAACAACGGCTGCCCGGTCAACAACATCATTCCGGACTTCAACGATCTCGTTTACCGCCAGGACTGGCAGCAGGCGATCGAAGTCCTGCACTCGACCAACAACTTCCCGGAATTCACGGGCCGCATCTGCCCGGCGCCGTGCGAGTCGGCGTGCACGCTCGGGATCAACGACGACCCGGTCGGCATCAAGTCGATCGAGCACGCGATCATCGACAAGGCCTGGGCGGAAGGCTGGGTGAAGCCGCTGCCGGCCGAGCACAAGACGGGCAAGAAGGTCGCGGTCGTCGGCTCGGGCCCCGCGGGCCTCGCTGCCGCGCAGCAGCTCGCGCGTGCGGGCCACGACGTGACGGTGTTCGAGAAGAACGATCGCGTCGGCGGCCTGCTGCGCTACGGGATCCCCGACTTCAAGCTCGAGAAGTGGCTGATCGATCGCCGCATGCGCCAGATGGAAGCGGAAGGCGTGACGTTCCGCACCAGCGTGTTCATCGGCAAGGATCAGCTGCCCGAGTCGATCGGCAGCCTCGCGAAGGAAACCATCTCGCCGGACACGCTGAAGGAAGAATTCGACGCGGTCGTGATCGCCGGCGGTTCGGAAACGCCGCGCGACCTGCCGGTGCCGGGCCGCGAACTCGCGGGCGTGCATTACGCGATGGACTTCCTGCCGCAGCAGAACCGCGTGAACGCGGGCGACAAGCTCGTCGACCAGCTGCTCGCGAAGGGCAAGCACGTGATCGTGATCGGCGGCGGCGATACGGGTTCCGACTGCGTCGGCACGTCGAACCGTCACGGCGCGAAGCACGTCACGCAGTTCGAGCTGCTGCCGCAGCCGCCGGAAGAGGAAAACAAGCCGCTCGTGTGGCCGTACTGGCCGATCAAGCTGCGCACGTCGTCGTCGCACGAAGAAGGTTGCGAGCGCGACTGGGCGGTCGCGACGAAGCGCCTCGAAGGCAAGAACGGCAAGGTCGAGAAGCTGATCGCGGTGCGCGTCGAGTGGAAGGACGGCAAGATGCAGGAAGTGCCGGGCTCCGAGTTCGAGATGAAGGCCGACCTCGTGCTGCTCGCGATGGGCTTCACGCAGCCGGCAGCGCCCGTGCTCGAAGCGTTCGGCGTCGCGAAGGATGCGCGCGGCAATGCACGCGCGGCAACCGAAGGCGATCGCTCGTACTACACGTCGGTCGACAAGGTGTTCGCGGCGGGCGACATGCGCCGTGGCCAGTCGCTCGTGGTGTGGGCGATCCGCGAAGGCCGCCAGTGCGCGCGGTCGGTCGATGCGTACCTGATGGGGCATTCGAGCCTGCCGCGGTAAGCGCGGGTCGAGCAGCATCGCGGTATCAGCCGGGCGTCCGAAAGGGCGCCCGGTTTTTTTATGGTGCGGCCAGTATCGATGATGCTGGGGGCCGAACGACGTCAATGCGCTGGTTTCGCCGGCGCGAGCGGAAGCATCTGGATTCTTCCGAAGCCGGTGACGCGGCCGTCGCAAGCGATCGTCGCGACGTAGCTGGCGTCGCCCGATCTCAGATCGAATCCCCACCAGCCGAGCGTGTCGGTGTGGTAGCGGGGCGTGCCGACGAATTCAACTTCGTCGGTAAGGCTCCCCTGCGCTTTCGCGAAAGCAAGAATCCCTGCCTCAAGTTCCGCGATCGATGCGTTGGGGCACATGCCTTCGTCTCGCTCGTATCTCGCCATTCCGACGACGAAGAGCAAGAGCAACGCAAGTGCGGCGGCTGCCGCGATCAGGATAAAGGTCAGGCGAACGACGCAACGGGTGACGGTCGGGATCATGAAGGTGTCCGGAGGTTTCGTGACGAGCGAGACGGCGATTTCGACTGAAGCTCTCGGCAGCGTACGATTCATGGTCCTCCGGGCGCATCGCCCTGCCGGGCAGTCGCACCCGGCCCACCCCCGCATTTTCGCGAAGCGTCGCCTAATCTGATCACATCCGGCGGCGATTTCCCGGCATCTCAAATCTTTCGTTTTGTAATGATCCTTGCAAATTGTCATATCATGTCGCCCCTCCGGCCGTGAAGCGAGCGGCCATCACATATGACTGACCCTATTTACAAGGACTCTGGATGGAAGCACTCGTGCAAGGGCTGATCGACGCCGTCAACGGCGTGTTGTGGAACTACGTGCTGATTGCGTTGCTGCTCGGCGTGGGCGTGTGGTTCACGCTGCGGTTCAGGATGATCCAGCTGAAGGCGCTGTTCCTCAGCATGAAGCTGGTCGGCAGCAAGGGCGAGCCGGGCAGCATCTCGTCGTTCCAGGCGTTCGCGACCGGGCTCGCGAGCCGCGTGGGCACCGGCAACATCGCCGGCGTCGCGGTCGCGCTGACGGTCGGCGGGCCCGGCGCGATCTTCTGGATGTGGATGACGGCGCTGGTCGGGATGTCGTCCGCGTTCGTCGAGGCGACGCTCGCGCAGATCTTCAAGGTGTCGCACCCGGACGGCAGCTATCGCGGTGGCCCCGCGTACTACATCCAGACGGGCCTGCGCTCGCGCGGCTTCGGCGTGCTGTTCTCGCTGTCGCTGATCCTCGCGTTCGGCTTCGTGTTCAACGCGGTGCAGGCCAACGCGATCGCCGATGCGTTCGACACGTCGTTCGGCTGGAGCCGCGCGAGCGTCGGTCTCGGGCTCGTGCTGCTGACCGCGCCGATCATCTTCGGCGGGATCCGCCGGATCGCGGCGGTTGCGCAGGTGATCGTGCCGCTGATGGCAATCGGCTACCTCGCGCTCGCGGTCTATGCGGTCGCGACGCACATCGCGCTGGTGCCGGGCGTGATCGAGTTGATCGTGAAGAGCGCGTTCGGTCTCGAGCAGGCGGCGGGCGGCCTGACGGGCTATGCGGTCAGCCAGGCGGTCGCGATGGGCGTGAAGCGCGGGCTGTTCTCGAACGAGGCCGGCATGGGTAGCGCGCCGAATGCGGCGGCGACCGCCAGCACGCGGCATCCGGTCGTGCAGGGGCTGATCCAGATGCTCGGCGTGTTCGTCGACACGATCGTGATCTGCAGCGCGACCGCCTTCGTGATCCTGCTGTCGGGCCAGTACGAACTGGGCACCGGCATGGAAGGCGCGGCGCTCACGCAGCGCGCGATCGCGAGCCACGTGGGCGGCTGGGGTGGCATCTACATGGCGTTCGCGATCTTCTTCTTCGCGTATTCGTCGGTGATCGGCAACTACGCGTATGCGGAAGGCAACGTCGAATTCATCACGAAGCGGCGCGGCGTACTGCCGCTGTTCCGCATCGCGGTGCTCGGCATGGTGATGTTCGGCAGCGTCGGGCAACTGCCGCTCGTGTGGGCGATGGCCGATACGAGCATGGGGCTGATGGCGATCATCAACCTGATCGCGATCCTCGCACTCGGCAAGTATGCGCACGCCGCGTGGGCCGACTATCGCCGCCAGCGCGCGCAAGGCGTTGCCGATCCGGTGTTCACGCGCAACACGATTCCGGAACTCGCGAACGTGCTGCCGACCGACGTGTGGGGCGAGCATGGCCCGCTGCCGCAGCGTCCGGCCGCGGCCGATGCCGACAGCGTGCCGCGCGCGGTGGTGCGCGAGTCATGAACGGCGACCGGCTGCGCGTGTTCGTCGCGCTGATGCCCGATGCGGCATCGCGCGACGCGCTGCACGCGTTGCCGGTTACCCGTGGCGCGCGGCGTCCGCTGCCCGCGCAACTGCATGTGACACTCGCGTTCGTCGGCGCGATCGAGCGGGCGTGCTGCGACGCGCTGGCCGCTTACCTGCCGGCGCTCGCGGCCGCGCATGCGCTGCCGTTGGTGCCGGTCGAACGGATCGCGTGGTGGCCGAGCCTGCCGCGCGCGCGGCTGATCGTCGCGGAACTGGCCGCCGAGCCGG
>NZ_CAJNKE010000161.1 GCF_905232215.1 Burkholderia sp. LMG 13014 | reverse complement strand
GCGCGGCACGGATAGCACCGGCGGCCGCGCGTCGAGATCGGGCGCGTCGTGCATCGTCGCGCGTATCTCGGCCGACGTGATGCCGCTCGCGAGCAGCAGCGCGACGATCGCGCGATTCCGGCAGTCGGCCGGCGTGTCGTCCGGTCGAGGCTGCACATGGCGCTGCAGCGCCGCATCGGCATCGGGCGGCAGGTAGCACGGCTCGGGCTCGCCGTCCGGCCATGCGAGCGCGCGCGTCGCCCGGCCGGCCGGATGGATCGTGCGCACGCCGGCTTCGACCAGATGCCGGCCCAGCCGGTCGATCAGCTTCGCGTAGCGCACGCGGGTCGACGTGCCGGGCGCGCAGGTGCGCTCGAGTTCCGTCAGGAAGGTCGCGACATGGTCGGGACCGAACGTGGCCAGCGATACGCGCTGTGCGATCAGATGGCGCAGGAACCGTTCGAACATCGCCACGTGCTGCACGACCGATCGCGGCGCGAACGGCCGGCGATCGGCACCGGTCGCGGCGGTTTCCTGCCACGCGCGGTAGGCGCCGACGGGGTCGAGAATCCAGCGATTCGTGTCCATGCACGATTTATATCTGGAATGCGGAGGCTCCCGCAATCGTTCGGATGGTCAGCGCGCTGGCTGCCCCGACGCAACCGGCGTGTCAGAGCGCGACACGCGTGTCGTCGATGTCGTCGATATGCATCGCCCGGTAAGCGAGCAGCAGCGTGTCGAGGAAACGGAGCGCGGCCGGCACGCCGTTCCATTGCTTCGACATCAGCATCCCAAACCCTCCGTGGCCGGCCGACATGAACCCGACCACCCGACCCGTCGCGTGCGGATGCCGGGCGTCAGGCCGGCGATCGCAAATGAACCGGCTGCGCGGAGCGTGATATCGCCGGCATGCGGCAGCGCGCACTGGTGCCAGTCGTCGACATTACGCGTCGCGCGAAGGCGAAGAAGCCGCAATCGCAGTTGTGCTTACCTGTTCGCTCAGCCGCACCAATGCAGCGAACGTCGGTTCTGTCGCGATGGCCGCCATGCCGTTGCCTCGCACGATCTGCACCAGTGAACCGAAATGACGATACAGGTTTGGCACCATGATCGATGCAAGACCGACGACGCTCGCGGTTGCGAGCGTGTACTGGTTGGCGCGCAGGTGTAGGTCGATGCTGACGAGCAACCGGATGCCCATCACGCCGATCATCGCGAATACGACCAGCGCGGTGTTGCCGACCACGGCGGCCGGCATCGCATACGCAAGCCTCGCGAGCGTCGTGACCAGCGCGATGACGATGTTCCCCGAGCGCTTCTCCGAGGCGATCGATGCGACAAAGAGCGGCTTCGCGCGCGGCGGCCGGACCGCCGGCAACCGCCGTCGGTCAGCCAGGTAACGACGTAACGACACCGGCCGCGCGAGCGCATCGCACTGCGATGCAGTGCAACACGCGCCCCCGCACGCGCGGGCAGTGTCGTTGCGCGTGCAACGTCCGGTCGCATTACGTCATTTCCTTATTGCGAAAAAATTTTTGTTCATGGGACTATCGAACGCGTTGCCGGCGCACCGAGGGGGTCGCAGGCAGCGTGATGTCCATCGCAACGACCTACAAGAACATCGGCAGACAATGAACAGAACAGCGATTTTTCCGTATGCGTCCGCGTTGCTCGCGGCCGCCCTGTTGACGGCATGCGGCGGCGACGTCGAGAACGAAGCAGGCCGCACGCCGACACCTTCCACCGATGCGAGCTGTCTCGCGGTCGACAACAGCGGCGCGACGGTCGTGGTCGGCTCGAACCAGCCGGGCGACCCGTCGCTGCCGGAAGCGTCGTCGGGCTATCGCACCGGGATGAAGCCGGTCTATGCGAAGACCTATCTGGTGGCCACGTCGAACGCGTACGCGAGCGCGGCCGGTTGCGCGGTGCTGAAGAAAGGCGGTACGGCCGCCGACGCGGCGGTCGCCGTGCAGGCCGTGCTCGGACTGACCGTGCCCGAAGCGACGGGCCTCGGCTCGGGCGGCGTGCTGCTCTACTACGATGCGCGCGGCAAGACGCTGCAGGCGTATGACGGCCGGGAAACCGCGCCGGCCGCCGCGACGGAGAACTACCTGCGCTACGTCGACGACGCGACCGACCAGTCCGCGCCGCTGCCGAACGCACGGGCGAGCGGCCGCTCGATCGGCACGATCGGCGTGCCGAGGCTGATCGAGGCGCTGCAGCAGGATCACGGCCGGCTGCCGTGGCAGAACCTGTTCGGCGATGCGATCACGCTCGCAACCAACGGCTTCCCGATCGGTGGCCGGCTCGCCGACGCGATCGCGTCGAACGCCGCGAACCTGAAGCGCGACCCCGAGGCCGCCGCGTATTTCCTGAACGCCGACGGTTCGCCGAAGACGCTCGGCACCGTGCTGAAGAATCCGGCGTATGCGCGCACGCTGACGCTGATGGCGCAGTCGGGCGCGAACGCGTTGTACACGGGGCAGATCGCGCAGGACATCGTCGCGAAGATCGCCACGACGAAGGGCGCGGACGGGTCGACGCTCACGCCGGGCAAGACGACCGTAGCCGACCTGGTCGCGTACCAGGCGAAGCGTCGCGAGCCCGTGTGCACGACCTATCGCAGCTACTGGGTGTGCGGGATGCCGCCGCCGTCGTCGGGCGGCATCGCGGTCGCGTCGGCGCTCGGCATTCTCGAGAATTACGACCTGAAGTCGCTGAAGCCGACGGCAATCGATCTCGAAGGCGGCAAGCCGACCGTCGCGGGCGTGCACCTCGTCACCGAGGCGGAGCGGCTTGCGTATGCCGATCGCGACAAATACGTGGCCGATACGGATTTCGTGCCGCTGCCGGGCGGCACGTGGAATACGCTGCTGAACAAGCCGTACCTGAAATCGCGCGCGGCGCTGATCGACCCGACCAAGAGCATGGGCACCGCGCAGCCGGGCAATCTCGGCGCGGTGCCGCTCGGTGTCGACACGACGCTGATCGAGCACGGCACGAACCAGTTCACGATCGTCGACGGCGACGGCAACGTGCTGAGCGCGACGACCACGGTCGAGTCGAGCATGGGTTCGTTCCACATGACCAACGGCTTCCTGCTGAACAACCAGCTGACCGACTTTTCCGCGAACCCGGTCGACAGCGCGGGCAATCCGGTGGCCAACCGCCTGCAGCCGGGCAAGCGGCCGCGCAGCTCGATGGCGCCGACGATCGTGTTCGGTCAGGCCGCGGACGGCTCACGCGGCGATTTCGTGATGGCGACCGGCTCGCCGGGCGGCGGCACGATTCCGCAATACGTGGTCAAGACGCTCGTCGGTGCGCTCGACTGGGGCCTCGACGCGCAGCAGTCCGCTGGGCTCGTCGACTTCGGCGCGAGCAACAGCCCGACGACCACGATCGGTGGCGAGCATCCGAACATCAACACGGCGAACAACGGAGCGAACGATCCGCTGATCACGGGGCTGCTCGCGCTCGGGCACAAGGTGTCGACGTCCGCGCAGGCGAGCGGCGTCAACACGGTGATGCGCGTGACGGTCGGCCAGTCGCCCGCGTTGCAGGGCGGCACCGATCCGCGGCGTGAAGGCGTCGTGCTCGGCGATACGTTCCGGCCGTAACCCGGCACGACGCACACGGCCCCGAACTGCCGAACGGCAGTCGGGGCCGTGTTGCTTTATGCGACCGCACCCGAGTGCCGAACTCGATGGGCGTGCAGGCGGGCGGAAGTTATCGAAGAACCTGCTGCTCAGCAGGATCGAGCCGGCTTTCCGGCTCGACGCGCCGAATATCCCGGCATAGGGGTCAACCCTCGAACATATCGGCTCACCGGGTTACGTGGCCGGAACTCTGCGCCGTTCCGCGCACCGCGGCTGGAAGGCTGCACATTTAGACAGCCCCTAACCCCCGGTTTCGCACAATCAAATTCCGAGCCGTTTTTGGCGTAGGCAACCTTCGTTCACTCGTGCCTGGCACGGGTGTCTCACGACGGTGGCGGCCAATGACCAAGGCATGCCCCACATCGAAGCCTGCTCTTTGGAGATGGTTATGAATGGCCGGAAAATATTGAATGGGATGAGTGCGGCAATCGGCGTCGGCGGGGTGGCGCTACTGTATGCCGCATCGGCAAGCGCGAGTCTCAACGTTGCAGTCGCAGGACCGATGACGGGCGAGTACGCATCGGGTGGCGAGCAGTTCAGGAAGGGCGCCGAGCAGGCGGTGAAGGACATCAATGCGGCCGGCGGCGTTCTGGGCCAGCAACTGAACCTGATCGTCGGCGACGACGTATGCGATCCGAAGCAGGCGGTGTCGGTCGCCAACGACTTCGTCAACAAGAAGGTCGCGTTCGTCAACGGCCACTGGTGTTCCAGTTCCACGTTACCGGCATCCGACGTATACAACGACGCACAGATTCCCGAGATTACTGTCTCGACGAACCCGAAGATCACGGAGCGCGGAATCAAGGGCTTGTTCCGTATTACCGGGCGCGATGATCAGCAAGGCTCCGTTACGGCCGCTTATATCGCGGACCACTTCAAAGGCAAGAAGATTGCCGTCATCGACGACAAGACCGCATACGGCGGTGGCCTGGCCGATGAAATCGCAAAAGGACTCGCGGCAAAGCAGACGCCTGTCGCGTTGCGTCAGTCCATCACGGCAGGTGAGCGCGATTATTCCGGGTTGATCAGCAAGATGAAGGTCGCCGGTGTGCAGGTTCTGGCCTACGGCGGCTATTACCAGGAGGTTGCGCTGATCCTGCGCCAGGCCGCGCAGGCTGGTCTCGATCTGACAGTGATCGGCGGTGACACGCTCAGCAACAACGAGCTGGTCAATGCCGCAGGCCCGCAGATCAACAAGGTGCTGTTCACGTTCCCGCCCGATCCGCGCAAGAGCGCTGCTGCATCGAAGGTGGTCGCTGCCTTCCGCGCGCAAAAGATCGAACCCGAAGGCTACATGCTCTATTCCTACGCGGCCATGCAGGCATACGCGGATGCCGCAAAGCGTGCGAAGAGCACCGACTACGCCGCGGTCGTGAAGCAACTCCATGACGGTACGTTCGATACCGTCGTCGGTCAGCTGAAGTTCGATTCGAAAGGAGATCTGAAGAATCCGGGCTACGTCGTCTACAGATGGAACGGCAACAGCTACGACTACGTCAAGTGATGCGGACGGCAACGCATATCGCATGAAGGGCGCGGCGGCCCGCACGGGGCGGGCTGCCGTGCTGCAACGAGATGTATCGGAGAAGCTATGAGTCAGGCGTTACAGCAGCTGATCAACGGTTTGACCTTGGGGGCGATATACGGTCTGATCGCAATCGGCTATACGATGGTCTACGGCATCATCGGCATGATCAACTTCGCTCACGGAGACATCTACATGGTGAGCGCGTTCATTGCCGTGACGTGCCTTACGCTGCTCACTTCGGGTGGCGTTTCCTCAGTGGTGCTCGCTATTGGCGTGACGCTGATTGTCGCGATCGTGCTGACGTCCGCGTTCGGCTGGACGGTCGAACGGGTCGGCTACCGCCCGCTGCGCGGCTCGAATCGTCTTGCGCCGCTGATTTCGTCGATCGGCCTGTCGATCTTCCTGCAGAACATGGTGCAACTCACGCAGGGCGCACGCGTGAAGTCGGTTCAGCCTGTCGTTACGGGCGGAATCAACATACCCATGGGCGGCGCGGGTCACGATGTCTATCTGTCGAACATCCAGATCCTGATCGTCATCGTGACGATTGCGCTCATGGGTGCATTCACGTTGTTCATCCACAAAACTTCATTCGGCAGACAGCAACGCGCGTGCGAACAGGATCAACGGATGACGCGATTCCTGGGTTACGACGCGGATCGCATCATTTCCGTGACGTTCATGATTGGCGCCGGACTTGCGGCTGTCGCCGGCGTGATGGTCACGCTCTATTACGGCGTCGTCGACTTCTCGATCGGTTTCATTGCCGGCATCAAGGCATTCACGGCGGCGGTGCTCGGTGGTATTGGCTCGATCCCCGGCGCGATGCTGGGCGGCGTCATTATCGGCCTGATCGAGGCGTTCTGGTCCGCTTATCTGTCGCCGGAATACAAGGACGTGGCGACGTTCGTGATTCTGATCGTGTTCCTGATGTTCCGGCCGTCCGGGCTGCTCGGCCGCCCAGAGGTGGAGAAAGTCTGATGAGTACGACGATGTCCAAGCAAGTCAATCTTCCATTTCGCATTCGCGATGCGCTGGGCGCAGCGATTGTCGCCGCAGTCGTCGGGCTGCCGATGCTCGGGCTCACGACGCACGATGGCTCAGGCGGTCTTCAGGTGCAGACCCGTTGGCCGTTGCTCGGTGCGTTTGTGATCGCCGCGTTTGTTGGGCGCATGGCACTGCAGTGTCTGCTGGAATATGCAGCGAATATCAGGAAGAGTCGCGTTCAGAAGGGCAAACAGGCCGCGGTGTCCTCGTCGAGGCTGACTTGGATCGGGACGTGTGCCGTCGCATTCGCGATCGTGTTGCCGGCGATGTTCTCCGGCAATCGCTACGTGGTCGACACGGCGACGACGGTGCTGATCTACGTGATGCTCGGCTGGGGACTGAACGTGGTTGTCGGTCTCGCAGGTCTGCTCGATCTGGGATACGTCGCGTTCTATGCGGTCGGGGCTTATTCGTACGGATTGCTGTCGACCCATTTCGGTCTCGGATTCTGGGAAGTCCTGCCGATCGCGGGCGGCCTCGCCGCCGCTTTCGGGATGATCCTCGGCTATCCGACGCTGCGGTTGCGCGGCGACTATCTCGCGATCGTCACGCTCGGCTTCGGAGAGATCATCCGGCTCATACTGATCAACTGGGGTGACGTTACCGGTGGGCCGAACGGTGTCTCTTCGATTCCGAAGCCGACGTTCTTCGGGCTGCCGATGCAAGCGTCGGCGGACGGTCCGACCTTCTCGAGCCTGTTCGGCATCGAATACTCCCCGCAGCAACGGATCGTGTTTCTCTACTACCTGATCCTGGGGATGGCGCTGCTGACGAACCTGTTTGTTTCCCGCCTGCGCCGGCTGCCTATCGGTCGGGCATGGGAAGCGATCAGGGAGGACGAGATTGCTTGCAAGGCGATGGGGCTCAACGTAACGAACATCAAGTTGTCCGCGTTCGCGATCGGAGCGATGCTCGCCGGATTTGCCGGTGTGTTCTTCGCTGCCCGCCAGGGCTTCATCTCTCCGGAGAGCTTTACGTTCTCGGAATCGGCCACGATTCTTGCGATCGTCGTCCTCGGTGGCATGGGCAGCCAGCTTGGCGTCGTGTTCGCGGCCGCCGTGCTCGTCGTGCTTCCTGAGCTCGGACGAGATTTCTCTGAATATCGAATGCTGTTGTTCGGTCTTGCGATGGTATTGATCATGATCGTCCGGCCCGGTGGGCTGATCAGTCACCGTCGCGCAACGATTACAGCACCTGCGGAGGGCAAATGATGGATCCGATGACGCCGCTGATTTTTGAAAGCGCCCCCGCCGGACGGGGTCGGTGCGAATCGCCTGCCGAACGCGGACCGCTGCTGCACGTCGAAAACATCGTGATGCAGTTCGGCGGGCTTCGCGCGATCGAAAATATGTCGATGACCGCGCGCGCCGGCGAGGTGACCTCGGTCATCGGTCCGAATGGCGCAGGCAAAACGACGTTCTTCAATTGCCTGACCGGTTTTTATAAGCCAACGTCGGGCGCGATTGCCCTGGAGCATCCCACGCGCGGGAAGTTGCGCCTGGATGCGATGCGAAACGCGGACGTTGCACGTGTCGGACAGGTGGTACGGACCTTTCAGAACATCAGGCTCTTTCCGCGCATGACCGTTCTCGAGAACCTGATGATCGCCCAGCACAACGCGCTCCAGAAGGCGTCGCGCTTTTCGATTTCCGGTGCGCTGAACCTGCGAGGATATCGCTCTGCCAGCCGCGATGCCGTTGCGAAGGCAATGGAATGGCTCGAGCGACTCAATCTGCGGGACCTTGCCGACAAGCCGGCAGGCGACATGCCGTATGGTGTTCAGCGTCGCATCGAGATTGCTCGCGCTATGTGCGCTGATCCGATTCTGCTTTGCCTCGACGAACCCGCTGCCGGGCTGAATCCGCGTGAATCCGCAGCATTGACCGCGCTGCTTTCGTCTCTTGCTCGGGACAGGGGTATCGGCGTGTTGCTCATCGAGCACGACATGAGCGTGGTCATGAAGGTCTCAGATCACATCGTCGTGCTCAATCACGGCAAGAAGATTGCCGAGGGCACCCCTGCCGAGGTGAAGGCAAATCCTGACGTGATTGCTGCCTACCTCGGCGAAGAGGAAAGCGAAACATCGGACCAGCCGGCCTGACTACGCGAGGAATTCTTTCATGCTCAAGATTTCGGAATTGTCCGCGCACTATGGCAGCGTGCAGGCATTGCATCACGTCAACGTCGAGGTGAACGAGGGTGAGATCGTCACGTTGATCGGTGCGAACGGCGCTGGCAAGTCGACGCTGATGAACACGATCTTTGGCTATCCGCGCGCGAGCGGCGGTTCGATCGTGTTCGAAGGACGCGACATCACCAAGCGGCCGTCGCACGAGATCGCGAAATTCGATATCGCGATCGTCCCGGAAGGGCGACGTATATTTCAGCGTATGACGGTGATGGAGAACCTCCTGATGGGGGATACATCCCGGGATCGGCAGACGTCGCAGGACATCGAGCGAATGGTCGGGATGTTCCCGATTCTCGGCAGCCGGGCATCCCAACGTGCCGGAACGTTGTCCGGCGGCGAACAGCAGATGCTGGCGATCGCACGGGCGTTGATGTCGCATCCGCGACTGCTGCTGCTCGACGAGCCGTCGCTTGGCCTGGCGCCGATCTACATCAAGAAGATCTTTTCGGTGATCCGCGAGCTCAACACGCAGTATGGGATGACGATCCTGCTCGTTGAGCAGAATGCTCATCATGCACTGCGAGTCGCGCATCGGGGGTACGTCATTCAGCACGGGCACATCGCGCTCGAAGGAGACGGGCCTTCGTTGCTGGCGGATCCGGCCGTGCGTGCGGCGTATCTGGAGGGCGATACAGTGCAGCTCGACGCGGCGTGACCGATCGCACCGGGGCCTGGGGCGCCGGTGCCGGTCAATCGGCGGGGCGACGTAGCAGTACCGACTGCCCCGTCGATTGTGCGGGACTCCGTGCGGCCGGGTATTGCCAATTCAGACGAATCGAAGCACAGCAATCAATATGCTTTGGCTTGCATCGCTCGACTGTGCAAAATTCCGCAAAAAGTTACCGCTCTGTCACAAGACGGCTGCCGAGAACCGGTTCAGAATTGACGCCAATAGATCGGAGCTACGGCGCTCCGGTGTTCATGTCGGACATGTGTCCCGATCGATCTTGACGGAGTAAGAACATGAAGGTGCTGATCGTCTTTGCCCATCCCGAACCGAAGTCGTTCAATGGTGCGTTGAAGGACAAAGCTGTCGCGACGCTGACCGCGCTCGGGCACGAGATCCGCGTGTCGGATCTGTATCAGATGAAATGGCGGCCGGATCTCGGTCTGGATGATTTCACCGGCCCGCGGGCGAACCCCGATTATCTGGACCTGTCAGCCGAGCAGGAACACATGTTTGCGACGTCGCAGTCGACGCCGGATGTGGCCGCCGAGCAAGAGAAGGTGCTTTGGTCGGACCTGATCATTTTCCAGTACCCGATGTGGTGGTTCGGCATGCCGGCGATCCTGAAAGGCTGGGTTGATCGCGTGATGACGCGTGGCTTCGCGTACGCGACCGGGCGCAAATACGATACCGGCATGTTCAAGGGGCGCAAGGCGATGATCTCGACCACGACGGGTACGGCGTCGAGCCTGTACGAGCCGGATGGCGTCGACGGCGACATCAACCACCTGCTGTGGCCGATCCATAACGGGATCTTCAAGTACCTGGGTTTCGACGTGCTGCCTCCGCACGTGTCGTGGATGCCGGCGCGCGTGTCGGCTGAGGAGCGGGCGGCGTATCTGGCGTCGTACGGAGAACGGCTGCGAACGCTCGAGCAGACGCCGTCGCTGTTCTTCCATCCGTTCGAAGACTACGGTACCGACCAACGTCTGAAGCCGGGTGTGATCGCCCGGTCGGGCTTCCAATGGAACCCGGGCGCGGGACAGAGCCGGGAAGAGGCGGCGGACCAATTTACGGCACCGAACGTCGCCAAGTTTGGCTGAATGGATGGACGGGAGCGACGGGACGCATTCCTGTCGCACTACCCCACCTGCTTTCCTTTCGTATTTCGACTGGTGTCACCATGAGCAAACCCGACATTTTCCGGAAGCTGCATCACGTCTGTATCGTTGTTCGTGACATGAATGTGGCCACTGCGTATTACGAATCCGCGGGTATCGGCCCGTGGACGGACTTCCCGCCTCTCGATGCGTTCAAGCTCGACGGCTACGATCGCGATGCCTTTCTGAAGCTGAAGTACAAGTTCGCGAACGTCGACAACGTCCAGTTCCAGCTTTGCGAACCGGGTGACGGTGACACGCCGCAAAAGCGCTTTCTGGAAAGCCACGGTGAAGGCGTGTTCCATCTCGGGTTCGCGGTTCCGGACGTCGACGCAGCGGAAGCCGTTGCAACCGGGGCGGGTATCGCGGTACTCGGTCGCGGGCGGTTGCCGGACGGCAGCGGTTTCACGTACTTCGATACGGCGAAAGCAGGCGCAGGCGTCAATCTTCAGGTTCGCGCACGAAAAGAGTAAGACTCGGCCATTCGGTGTCGCGTGTCGACCCGCGCACACTTGTGCTCCTGGCTACGACGATGGGGCCATCCGATCGGTGCCGGAATTGATCGGCACGGAACGGAGACATTCGTCCTTGGTGCCGCCCGACGGGCGGCACGTTTTTTTATCCTTTCAGGAAACGCGGCGGCATGTTCGAATGTCGTTGTACCGTTAGATCGTATCCCCTCCCACCTCCCTTGCCGTCGCGACTGACCAATGTAGCGCGCGCGTACTTCACGCATGGAGTGATCCGATGATCCGTCACGAACTCGATAATCCGTTTCTCGAAGCGTTGGGTGCGACCTTGACCGAATGGCAAGACGGATTTGCGGAGATCGCGATGCCGATCAGCGCGACGCATCTGAATCGGCAACGCGTGTTGCAGGGTGGTGCCGTCGCGACGCTGCTGGATGCTGCCTGTGGTTATGCCGGGCTGCACAGTGAGTCGGGCGAAACGGTTCACGGCTTCACGCTGTCCTTGACGATCAACTACCTGGATCGGGGCATCGGGCAGCAGGTCGCGGCCAAGGGCATTCTCGAGCGTAAAGGCAAATCGATCTACTTCTGCCGCGGTGAAGCATGGGTCGACGGTCGCATCCTGATCGCTACCGCACAGGGGACATTCAAGTACGCACGTTAGCGTCGGTCTCTTGCTTGCCGGAGAGATTGGTCGATTCGATTGCCTGGAGGCCGAGCTGTAAAAACCGAGGTGTGCT
>NZ_CAJNKE010000160.1 GCF_905232215.1 Burkholderia sp. LMG 13014 | reverse complement strand
CCGCACCGTCACCGGCTTCATCCGGCTCCAGTCAATCGTCAGGCGGCGTCGCACTCGACGAGCGCCCGCCGATGCAGGATTGACCGGCCATGCGTCGCGCGTGCTGCCTTCCGCCCGACGCCGCTGTCCATGCTATTGACGCAGCGCATGATGTAAATGATGCGCTGCTTTTCTTATTCTCTTCATCCCGTCCGCAGCCATGCACGACAAAATCCTGATTCTCGACTTCGGTTCGCAAGTCACCCAACTGATTGCGCGACGCGTGCGCGAAGCGCACGTCTACTGCGAAATCCATCCGAACGATGTGTCCGACGACTTCGTCCGCGAGTTCGCGCCGAAGGCGGTGATCCTGTCGGGCAGCCACGCGAGCACGTACGAAGACCATCAGCTGCGCGCGCCGCAGGCCGTATGGGATCTCGGCGTGCCGGTGCTCGGCATCTGCTACGGCATGCAGACGATGGCCGTGCAGCTCGGCGGCAAGGTCGAGTGGAGCGACCACCGCGAATTCGGTTACGCGGAAATGCGTGCGCACGGCCATACGCGCCTGCTCGACGGCATCGAGGATTTCAAGACCGACGAAGGCCACGGCATGCTGAAGGTCTGGATGAGCCACGGCGACAAGGTCGCCGAGCTGCCGCCGGGTTTCGCGCTGATGGCGTCGACGCCGAGCTGCCCGATCGCCGGCATGGCCGACGAGGCGCGCGGCTACTACGCGGTGCAGTTCCACCCGGAAGTCACGCACACGGTGAAGGGCCGCCAGATCATCGAACGCTTCGTGCTGCAGATCGCCGGCGCGAAGCCCGACTGGATCATGAAAAACCACATCGAGGAAGCCGTCGCGAAGATTCGCGAGCAGGTCGGTGACGAGGAAGTGATTCTCGGCCTGTCGGGTGGTGTCGATTCGAGCGTCGCGGCCGCACTGATCCATCGCGCGATCGGCGACCAGCTCACCTGCGTGTTCGTCGACCACGGCCTGCTGCGCCTGAACGAAGGCAAGATGGTGCTCGACATGTTCGAGGGCCGCCTGCACGCGAAGGTCGTGCACGTCGACGCGGCCGATCAGTTCCTCGGCCACCTGGCCGGCGTGACCGATCCGGAAGCGAAGCGCAAGATCATCGGCCGCGAGTTCGTCGAGGTGTTCCAGGCCGAGGCGAAGAAGCTGTCGAAGGCGAAGTGGCTCGCGCAGGGCACGATCTATCCGGACGTGGTCGAATCGGGCGGCACGAAGACCAAGAAGGCGACGACGATCAAGAGCCACCACAACGTCGGCGGCCTGCCGGAAACGCTCGGCCTGAAGCTGCTCGAGCCGCTGCGCGACCTGTTCAAGGACGAAGTGCGCGAGCTGGGCGTCGCGCTCGGCCTGCCGCCGGAGATGGTGTACCGCCATCCGTTCCCCGGCCCGGGCCTCGGCGTGCGGATTCTCGGCGAGGTGAAGCGCGAGTATGCAGACCTGCTGCGCCGCGCGGACGCGATCTTCATCGAGGAACTGCGCAACACGACCGCGACCGCGCACGATGCGGCTGCCGGCCTGTGCGGCGAAGCCGATGTCGGCAAGAGCTGGTACGACCTGACGAGCCAGGCATTCGCGGTGTTCCTGCCGGTCAAGTCGGTGGGCGTGATGGGCGATGGCCGCACGTACGACTACGTGACGTCGCTGCGCGCAGTGCAGACGACCGACTTCATGACCGCACACTGGGCGCACCTGCCGTACGCGCTGCTCGGCCGCGCGTCGAACCGGATCATCAACGAGGTGCGCGGGATCAACCGTGTGGTGTATGACATCTCGGGGAAGCCGCCGGCGACGATCGAGTGGGAATGATCGTGCGTCTGGCAGCATCTAGCACGAAGTAGCACTAAAGCGCTAATAAGCCCGTGATTCCACGGGCTTTTTTGTTTTCTAGTCTGGTATCTACAGGCACGTTGCGGCACGCTCAAGCACGCTTTTCCAGTGGCACTATGGCTGGTATAGAATCCGCTCGTACCATGTGCCGGGTTCAGTACCATGCCATATCTTTGCACTGGTTGCATGGTATTTAAAAAGCATAACGTGTTGAATTAAAACGGGAAAATCACGGCTTTACCATGCTGTTTTTAGCATGGTATTCAGCCTGTAGATGCGGGAGAGAACATGCTCACTGATACCAAGCTGCGGAACCTGAAGTCGAAGGGCAACCTCTACAAGGTTCCCGACCGTGACGGTCTGTACGTGGCCGTCACGCCGGCCGGCGCGATTTCGTTTCGCTACAACTACTCGATCAATGATCGTCAGGAGACGATCACGTTTGGTCGGTATGGCGCTGGTGGCCTGTCGCTCGCGGAGGCGCGCGAGAAGCTTGGTGAAGCGAAGCGGATGATTGCGGAGGGGAGGTCGCCAGCGCGCGAGAAGGCGCGTGAAAAAGCACGCGTTCGCGACGCGGAAACGTTCGGTGCCTGGGCGGAGAAGTGGCTGCGGAATCATTCGATGGCTGACTCGACGCGCGATATGCGCCGCTCAATCTACGAGCGCGAGCTCAAACCCAAGTGGGCGAACAAGAAGCTCGAGGAGAACACGCACGAGGACTTGCGCGCCCTGACCGATACGATCGTCGAGCGTGGCGCGCCGGCGACGGCCGTTCACGTGCGCGACATCGTGATGCTGGTGTACCGCTTCGCCGCAGAGCGGGGCAAGAGCGTCGCGAATCCCGCTGACATGGTACGGCCGACGTCGATCGCGAGATTCGAGGCGCGAGAGCGCGCGCTGTCGCCCGACGAAGTTGGCCTCTTTTACGAGTATCTCGACACGACGGCGGCCGGCCCGCAGTTCAAGGTCGCGTGCAAGCTTCTCTTGCTGACGATGGTTCGGAAAGGGGAGCTGACCAACGCGAAGTGGACGGAGATCAGCTTTTCCGACGCACTCTGGACGATCCCGAAGGAGCGGATGAAGCGGCGTAAGCCGCACCTCGTGTTTCTGTCCCGGCAGGCGCTCGATATTCTGGTCGCGCTCAAGACGTTTGCTGGCGGCTCAGAATGGGTTCTGCCGTCGCGCTACGATCCCGGCGCACCGATGAGCAACGCGACGTTGAATCGCGTGCTTGAGCTGGTCTACAAGACTGCGCAGAAGGAGGGCAAGCAGTTGGGGAAGTTCGGGCCGCACGATCTTCGCCGCACGGCCTCGACGCTGCTGCATGAGGCGGGGTACAACACGGACTGGATTGAGAAGTGCCTGGCGCACGAGCAGAAGGGCGTGCGCGCGGTGTACAACAAGGCAGAGTATCGCGAGCAGCGTGCGACGATGCTTCAGGAATGGGCGGATATGATCGACGGCTGGACAATCAAGCCACGGCCGCTTGCTGCTGCATGACCCTGGGGCCGGGCCGCGCGGCCCGGTCATCGGATGCCTTGCGCTCGTCGATCCAACGCTGGACTTCAGCCAGATCCCAAGCGACATTTCGGCTCGTGAGTGCAATCCGGCGGGGGAATTCCCCCCGATGCTCCATGTTGAAGATCGTGCGTTCGGAGAGCGGAATCATCGCAAGGAGCTTCTTGCGGTTGATGAGGACAGTTTCCATGTTCGTCATTCGCCGTTATCTAGCACCTGCATGAAATTGCAGGAATTGACACGACAATATCCCAGGTTGTTTGGTTTTGCAATCGAACCATTGGTCTTATTTTGTGATTCACCTTTGGTCGGCCCACCCGTACTCGATGCGGGCAGACTGCTTGACGCGCAGGACGCTGTTGAAGTTGATCCCCTTCCACGAGAAAGTATTGTTGTTCCCAGCGCCGATGTACAAGAGCGCCATCAGGTGCATGGCACGGGCTTTGTCTTTGCTCGCGCTATCGCGCACGCGAATGCTGACGTTGCCAGTCGAACTGGTCGTGTGCGGATAGAAGATCAATCGCACGCCTGGCGCGACGAAGCGGAATGCCTCGTAGTCGTGCGTGCTCCACGTCAGCTCGCCGCCGGTATCGGCGAGCACGTTGAGCGCGATGGCGAATTCTCGTTTCGCCATGCGCTGGTACTTCCCGGCGTTCGGATCGCGGCTCACTGCGTTGCCCCCATTCGCGACCCATCATCGTGTGGCGCTTGATCGGCGGGAAGTCCGGATGCGGCAGTGCGAGCTTTGCTCACGATACCGGCCATGCGTGACGGGCGTCGCTGATCTTGTTCGGCGCGTTGGTCGGTGACAGCAGGCGTCGCGGGCGTGTCAGGAGCGGTCGACGGGGATTCCTGCGTGATTGCTGACGCGTCGATGCCCCGCTGATTGAACCCGTCGAACCCGGATGCCTCGTTGTCGTGCTCGATCAGGCGGTCGAGGCGATCGGAGCTGTTCGGCAGCAGCTTCGCGGCGCGCTTGATGACGGCCTTGATGCCCATCTGGTCGTACCACTTCGTCCACGGGCTGTTCGGGCCGTTCGCGTTCTTCGAAGCGAGGCGCGTCTTTTCGATGTCACGACGCGGCATGACCTCGCGATGCGCTTCGCCGTTCGCGAGCCGCACGATCACGTAGGCGGCGATGATCTTTCCCGGATCGTCCTCGCCCAGAAACGGCTCGTGCTCGATCCGTGGATCGTCGCCGCGCGTGAATTTGAAGTGGTCACGTTCGTAGACGGCCGCCGCGTCGATATGCGCAATCTCACCGGAGTTGCGCATTACCTTCAGGATGCCGCGCACCATCGGGAGGTACTGGACGGTTGGCACCCACTCCTCGATCTCGCGGCCCCGATCGTCCCTCGTTTTTACCTTCGTGCTGTAGATGTTCAGCACCGCCTCGCGGCCGTCTGGGAACAGGCCATCCGCAGCAGCGCGCATGCAGGCCGTCATCAGGCTCAGACGATCCGCATACAGCAGATCAGCGTTCATTTGCACGCTGGTCAGAACCGTGCGGATGAAGCGGTCGACGTCGATGTCGGGCGGGAGCGCCTTCGCGATCTCCGCGCGGATGCCGCGGTTCAGTTTGTCGCGGAACTCGGCGTATGGGGTCGGCTTTTTCTGCTCGGCCGGCGGCTGCTCGTTGTTCATTGGCTCGCTCATGTCTCTCTCGGATAGAGGTTTGGTGCGGCACCGTACCGCACCAATCGATTGCGTCAGACCGCTGCCTTCTTCTCGGTGATCCGCACGTTGCGAAACGGCGGCACGGCCGCCTCGATGTACGCGGCCGGGATTTTGCTGATCGAGATCGTCACGCGCTCCTGCGCCTCGCGGTCGTAGGCGCGGAACGATTCCTTGTTCGTGCCGGCCGAGATGCTGAAACCCGCCGCGCGCACGGCCTTTGCCGCCTCGATGATGGTCAGCAGCTCGGCCTTCGCCGCCTTCTTCCGCTCGCCGGCTGCCTTCTCATCGGCGCCCGCCGCTTTGTAGTCGCGGCAGAGCTCGAACACGCGCGGATTGTCGGTCAGGTCGAGCGTGCTGCCGTCATTTTCGAGGTACAGCCTGCTGATCGTATCCGCGTCCTTCGTGTAGTTCGGCTCCGGCGACACGCCGGTATCGACGCGCGCCCAGAAGTTCGCAGCACGCTCGACGATCAGCGCGCCGACCTCACCATCCCGCTCGCGGATCACGGGCTTCGGCGTGTTGCCGCCGACGAGGGGTGCGATCAGGCTCCATTCCAGATCGGCGACTTCGAGCTGGTGCTGCACCTGGAATTCGATGTGCGGGGGCGCTTCAATCACGTCGCCGTCGTCGATCCACGCGCGGCGGAACTGAAGGCCATCGACGTTCTTCACTTCCATGATGCCGGGCCCGTGGCGGTCGAACATCTCGCGCGCCTGGTTGCTGGGATGGCCGGGCACAATGCCGATGATCTTGAAGTCGAACGACGAACCCATGCGCAGCGATGGGATTCGCATGTAGACCTTGAACGGCTCGACGATCAGGCCGTAGTCCTCGGCGATGCCGGCCGCGATCGCATTCTCGAGCCGGGTGCCCCACTTCATCCGCTCATTCTCCTCGAATTCCTTGGAGAGGCGCCCGGTCTTGAGCTGGTGCAGCTCGAACTCGGTGAAGTACGGCGATGCGTCGAACAGGGCGGCGGCCTCGGTTGACGTCAGGTCTTTCGCCCTCATCGCGAGCCATTCGCGCTCGCTGTTGAAGGTCAGGGTTTCGCGAATCATCTGCATGGAGCCGCTCCTTTTATAGGTGTGGTGCCGCATTGTGCGGCATGGTGCTATTCGAATGCGTCTAACGACGGGCACCTGATGTCAGGGCCGTTGCCTCGCTATATCGCAGTAATTTCATTGTATGGGTTCGTGGTTCGAAAATGCAACCATTATTTTGTTATGGCGATGGCTTGGAATCGGTGCTGGCTGGGGAGGCGGGGTGAAGCGACGGCTTAGAAGCGCGCCACAAGCAACGGTGCCGCCCATTCGAGCTCGCAGTTCTCGCGCGTGAAGGGGCCCGAGAGGTTATAGGTGCCTTCTCGATAGCCGCGCTTGATCGTCGCGACGACGGCAGGGCCATCCTTGATCTTCGCTGCGCAGAAGCGCCCGAATGCTTCCGGCGCAACGCCCTGCGGACGGGTGCAGAACATGACCCAGCCGTCCATCCACGAGAGAGGCGTGTCGGCGGTCCTGCACTGGATTGCCACGGCGTCGTCGGGCAGATCGTCCGGCGCTTCCGTGCGCTCGATCACTGCCGTCGACTCGTTCAAGGTGAGCGTGCCGCCAGCGCCGACGTGGCCAACAACGCTGACGCGCTGCCCAGACGTCGGTCGCACCTCGACGCCAGCATTGGCCGCGACCTCATGAAATGGGACACCGAAAATCTGCGAAATCTGGGCGGCTTCATCTAGCTGAAGCTTTCGCTTACCAGCAAAGGCCAGGCTTAGTTGCGAGTGCGTCATTTCCATCCGTGTCGCGAGGGCACGAAGGGACATGCGACGGGACGTCAGAAGGTTGTCGAAGTATGCCCTGTTTGTTTGTGACATTGCTTGCTCCGGTTCGTTTTGGTTCTTGTCTTACACCATTCTAATTGGTTTATTACCCGAATCTCTTGACATAGTGGTTTTGAAATCGCACCATACGGGCATTCAACCACCACGATAACAGCCATGAAGATTGCAGCCGAATGCGATATCACGCCGGACGCGGCAGCAGACCTCCGCAAGACTCTCGGCCTGACGCAGCGTCAATTTTGGGGTTCCGTGGGGAGCAGTCAGGAGAGTGGGCACTGGTTCGAGACGGGGCGGCGCAAGGGTATTCCGCGCCCGATTCGAATCCTGATTTTCCTCCGGTACATCGCGCGCCTCGAATTCGACGTCAGTACGCCGGACGCGGCCGATGCCGTGGTCAAGGTCGGCACGGAAATTTCCGCCAAGATCGCCGCGCAGCGCGCGGATGACGAAGCGAAGGTTGCAGCGCGTCGCGCGAAAGAGCTTGCCGCTGTCGCGAGGCGAGTAGCGGCCTGACCGCAACGTTTTCATTGCCCGGCCGCCGAACGGCTGGGCTTTTTTACGCAGCAGCATTCCCAAGGAGAGAGCAATGGCAGGCCCCAAACCGTTCAATGACACCCTCGTCCAGCTCCGCTACGGCGAGCTGCACAGCGAGCTCACGGACGCAGTCAACGAAGTCGTAACGAAGGTTGCGACTACCCAGAAGAGCGGAAAGATCACGCTGACGCTCGCATTCAAGTCCGGCAAAGGCGGTCAGATCGAGATCGCCGACGAGCTGAAGGTTGTGCTGCCGAAGGAAGAGAAGGGCAGCACGATCATGTTCGCGACCGTCGAGGGCAACCTTCAGCGCGAAGATCCGCGGCAAAAAACCTTCGAAGGCATCCGCAGCGTCGAGCAGGAAATGCAGGCACGCAAGGATACCAACGCCGCCGCTCCGCTCCAGCCGCGCGCAGCAGCCGGCGGCGCGTAAGCAGACCTAGCACCACCGCCGCAGCACCTTTCAACCATGACCATTACGTACACCGAAACTATGGAAAAGACCGACATCCAAGCCGCGCTTGACGCCGGCACCGCCCTCGCCGGAATCCGTGAAGCCGTCAACGGCACGCCCGTTGCGATCATTCCCGAAGGCTACCGCGCCATCGAGCTCGATCACCTTCTCGGCGCGCCGACGCGCCATTCCGGCATCGCGACACTCCTCGATGCGGCGAGCTTCATCGCCTACGTCAACGAGTTCAAGGGCGGCACCACTCCCGCCCACGATGCAAAGGCTGTCAGCAGCGCCCGCACGACGCGCCTGTACTACCGCATCGATCCGAAACCGCAGTTCGTTGCCGTCCTGAACGACAACACGGGAGACGCGCCGGCATGGGGTGACTTCCGCGCCGTGTACGACGCGCCGCTGTCGAAGGAATGGAAGGCGTGGACCGAAATGGACGGCAAGGCAATGGATCAGGAGCAATTCGCCCTGTTCATCGAGCGCAACCTGCCGGACGTCAAGAACCCGGCCGCGGCCGACATGCTGGAAATCGCATCGACGCTCCAGGCGAAGAAGGGCGTCAACTTCGCGAGCGGCACGCGTCTGTCGAACGGCGAAACGCAGTTCGTGTTCGAGGAAACCGTCACGGCGACGGCCGGCCAGCGCGGCCAGTTCAACGTGCCCGACAAGATCGAGATCGTGATCCCGGTTTTCGACGGCGCGACGGTCGGCGACCTGCTGATCGCGAAGTTCCGCTACCGCATCGGCGGCGCGAAGCTGGCGATGTGGTACGAGCTGGATCGCCCGCACAAGGTTCTCGAAGTCGCCGTTGGTGACCTGCACAAGCAGATTGCCGAAGGAACGGGCCTGCACGCATTCAAGGGCGTGCCGCCGAAGGGCGAGTAAGCAGTCCCCAGCGCGGCACGGCCGCGCATAAATCGACCGCACGATAGGGCGGATGCCGGAACCCGTAACCGGCACCTTCACGCATGGTGGTCGACGCAGATCAGCCCGTCCTAGGCAACGTCGTTAAAGTGGCGGCGGCCGCCAGTCGTGAGGGTGAGCGCAGAGTATCGCGCCGGAACGCGATGAACCGCCCGGTAAGGTTCGCCCATTCGGCAAAGGCCACGTCGAATCGTCTGTCCGGGCTAGAGGGAGAAAGCCCCTCCACCCTCTATTTGACACCACACCACACCGTATGGTGTGAACCTCTACTCGAGTTGGAGCTCTACATGATCCTCACTGGATACGCGCGCATCGGCGAAGACGCGCAACTTCGCTACACCCCAGACGGCACCGCCGTCGCCAATCTTTCCCTCGCCTTCAACTATGGCCGCCGCGACGATGACGGCAAGCGCCCTACCCAATGGGTCGACGCTTCGCTCTGGGGCCAGCGCGCCGAATCCCTGATCGACTACCTCGTGAAGGGCCAGGGGCTCGACGTCGTGCTCGAAGACCCGCACATCGAGACATACCAGCGCCGCGAGGGAGGTGAGGGCTTCAAGCTCGTCGCGCGCGTCCTCATGTTGGATTCGCCGGCAGCGCACCGCAGCAGGACGGCCAGCAGCAGCGCCAGGGCGGCCAACGCCAGCAGACCGGCGGACAGCAGCAGCGCACCGGCGGCCAGCGCAATCAATATGCCGATCAGACCGGACGCGGTAATCGCGCGCAGCAGCGCCAGCAGCGCCGCGAGCCCGGCATGGACGACGACACATTCTGAGGTGAGACATGCCTGACGAGATCGATATCGCAAACGAGCACGCCGAGTGCATCCTGAACGCGCAGATTGCCGCGGCGCGTGTGCGGCCCGACATCCCGAAAACCCTCACCCATTGCCTGAACGGTTGCGGTGACGCACCGGCGCTGGGATCGCACTACTGCTGCCCAGATTGCGCACAGGATCACGAGGGCCGTATGCGTGTCCGTCAGCGGCAGGTGGCCCGATGAGCGACATCACGCCGACGTTTCATGGCGAGATGCAGCTCGCCGGCTGGTCCGAGACGCACACGGGCGGCTGCAAGGTCACATTCTGGCTTCACGACCCGGCCGACCTTGAGGCGTTCCGCACGCTGACCGTGCGCAAGGGCAATCAGGCGGGGCACCGCTTCATGGTTGCGATGGTCGAGATCGGCGATGACGAGCAGCCCATTCAGCAGCCCGCGCCAGCGATGCAGGGGCCGGACAAGTCTGAATACGGACAGCACTATACGGTGCTGTACCGTGCGGGATGGTTTCATAATCCAAAGGTCGTCTCGGCGTTCCGTGTGCGTATGGAGCTGCTTCCCGAGCAGCGTATCGAAGCAATCAAGCGGACGATCTATCAGGCGATCAGCGTCGACAGTCTCACCGACATTCCGCCGCAGGCGTTCGCTCAATTCTGCCAAGAGATCGGCATCCGACAAACGCTGCCAGCAGCGTTCTTTGCGCCATGAAGAGCACCGCGCTCGTCCGCAAGACGACACTGGCGCGCGGCACGTCGACACTGAAGCGCACGGCGTTCGCGCGCAGCTCCACGCCAAAGCCGCGCCGCACCGGGCCGCCGAAGGTGCGCGACACGCCGCGCCCGCGCGTGGTTCCGTCGTCGCTTGGCCTGATCCACATGGGGCGCGTCGCCGAGCTCGGCTGCATCGTGTGCCTGAACCTTCGCCTTGGGAGATCGGCGGCCGAGTGCCATCACGCGCGTTGTTTCGCTGGTGGCGGCCAGAAGTCCACTGACTTCCACACGATTCCGCTCTGCCCCTTGCACCATCGGCTCGGTGGCTCCGGCGTCGCGCTGCACGCGGGCCGGCAGACCTTCGCCCGCATTTTCGGCACCGAGCCTGAGCTGCTGTTGCAGGTGTTGCAGATGCTTGGCTTCGCCATATTCCCTGAACAACTGGCGCGGCCTGACCTGGGCGCGCTCCTCTATCCCGAACGGGTGCTCGCATGAAAATCGAAATGGGAAAAATCCCGATCCGTATCGAGCTGGACGGCCCTGCGGTCGGTGATGTGTATCGCACGAAAGGGGGCCGCGGCACGACGAAGTTTTTCGTGATCGCCTCCATCGTCGGAAACATGGCGCACGCGCTGGGAATCGATGGTGATGGAGTGATCGTCAGCACGACCAGCTACGGCGTGGACACGTTCGCGCGGCGCAATCTCGTTGGCCGCGTCGCCGGCATGGCCGACCTCACGCTGAATATCGAATGGGAGGATCTGTGAGCAAACGATACGGCCGCAACCAGCGGCGCCGCGCGCGCGAGCGTATTTCTCAGCTCGAGCAACTCGGCGAGCGCAACGCTACCACCATCATGCGTCGCGACTGCCAAATCCGCGAGCTGGAGGAGCACGTGCGGCAGATGGCCAACGAGATTGACGACCGCAAGGAATACGAGCGCGCGGTCGCGTCGATCGTCGGGCACCTGTCGATCGCGGCCGGCGAGCCGAGCTTTCTCGGCAACCTGTTCGACGGCATGCGGCTCGTGCCACAGCTGGCGGCGTTTCAGGAGTACGGCCCTCATGACATCGAGGAGGTCGTGCGCACCGAAACGCTGCGCGTGCTGTCGATCGAAGCGGTAGCGGAGCCGATGCGGCGCTCGATCCTCGTCACGACGGCGCTCGCGGGGCGCCGCGCGGCATA
>NZ_CAJNKE010000159.1 GCF_905232215.1 Burkholderia sp. LMG 13014 | reverse complement strand
GGGAACGTGGCGTGCCCGATCTCGACGCCCTGCGTGTTGAGCATCCGCGGCCGATGGAAGCCGGCCAGTTGTGCGCGCTGCGCGGCCGTGCCGATCTGCAGCCGCTCGAGGAGTTCGCTGACGACCATGTAGAGCACGTCGAGATTGCCATCCTCGATCTTCACCGAGATGCCGAGCGCACCATCGGCGCCCAACTCCCGCGTGCGCGCCGACGCCCGCACGCCGATCCCGTAGCACGCGTCGGCGCCGAGCTTGCCGACCACCTGCCCGTCGAACGCGTTCATCAGCACCGTGCAATAGCGCCCGTCGCCGGCAACCAGCTCCGGATAGGCCGTCATCGCACGATGAATGCGCGCCAGCGCACGCACGCGATCGGTGATTTCGCCACCGCCCGCCTCCACCGTATCCGCCCCGTCGGCCAGCGATGCGTAGAGACGCGCGAGCCGATCCAGCGAAAACGCCGGCGTCGGCAGGTTGCACCCGTCGATGCCCCAGTCGACCTCGTCGTCGCGCAGCCCGCACGCATCGGCCACCACGTGCTTCACGCGCACCTGCATCGGATGCTCGGGCAGATGGTAATCGGCGATCGCGGCGCCGATCGCCTGCGCTCCGGCCAGCATCCCGACGTGCTTGCCCGAACAGTTGCTGCACACGCCGGTCGGCGTGTAGTCGCGCTTGATCCACGACCGGTACACAGCGTCGGACAACGGCGGATGGCCGCCGCAACGCAAATCCGATTCGTGCGCGGCGACCTTGGCGAGCATCGCGCGCGTGCGCTCGATATGCCGGTCCTCGCTGCTGTGCGACGCGCACATCAGCGCGATGTCCGCATCGTCGAAGCCGAAGCGTTCAGGCGCGCCCGTCTCGATCACCGACAACGCCTGGGCCGGCTTCGCCGCCGACCGCGCGAGCGTCATCCGGAACGGATCGCCGAACCGGGCCAGCAGCCTGCCGCGTGCATCGACCACCGCCACATGGGCAATGTGCGTGTTCTCGATCGCATGGCCGCGGTATGTGACGACTGCTGCGCGTTGGGTGTCCATCGTGTGTTGTCTCCTTGCTCGGGGCCTGCTTGCCGGGGCCCGTCCAACCGGTACGGCAGTGTATCGAGTCGCCGCCGCCGCGCACCGGCCGGGCGATGGAAAGCCGTGTTGCACGCGACGCAAAGGCGATCGCGCCCCCACGAGAACCTGACCGGATTAGTACAAAAACCATTCAATCGTTTACATATTTGGTACCAATCCGTACAATTGCGACCGCTAACGCGAATCATACGCATTTACATTGACGTTTCCGATGTCCTGCGCCTGCCCGGCCGGCGTCGAGAAAACGCACCCGTTCACCGAATCTTCCGCTGCTTCCCGATATGCCCGCCCAGTTCAAGACGAGGCCTCGTGCCCTCGTATCGGCACTGACCTGCTCCGTGTTCCTGACGCCGCTGCTTGCTTCCGCCGAAACCGCCCCTGCTCCTGCCTCCGCTGCCGCCGACCAGCCGGCCCCGTCCGCCGACGTGCAGGCGACGCTGCCGACGATCAACGTCAAGTCGACCGCGCCGTCGGACATGCAGGTGAAGCGTTCGCCGTCGTACAAGTTCACCGCGCCGCTGCTCGATACGCCGCGCTCGGTCACGGTGATCCCCGAGCAACTGATCAAGGAAAAGAACGTCACGTCGTTCGCGGATGCGCTGCGCTCCGTGCCGGGCATCACGTTCCTCGGCGGCGATGCGGCGGCGAACCCGTCGGCCGACCGTCCGGTGATCCGCGGCTTCGAATCGCGCAACTCGATCTTCGTCGACGGGATGCGCGACTCGGGGCTGCAGAACCGCGAGACCTTCGCGGTCGAGCAGATCAGCGTGATCAAGGGCCCCGATTCGGTCTATGCGGGCCGCGGCTCGGTAGGCGGCAGCATCGACATCGTCACGAAGACGCCGAAGAACGACGACTTCATCAACAGCAGCATCGGCTTCGGCACCGACGGCTACAAGCGCGCGACGGTCGACGCAAACCGCAAGATCAACGACACGACGGCCGTGCGCCTGAACGTGATGGGGCACGACGCGAACCAGGCCGGCCGCAACGACGTGTACAACAAGCGCTGGGGCGTCGCGCCGTCGATCGTGTTCGGGCTGAACACGCCGACCACGGTCACGGTCAGCTACTACCACATGAACTCGTACGACATGCCGGACTTCAGCGTGCCGTTCCGTTCGACGGGCGGCACGCCGGTGCCGACCGATCGCGGGCAGTTCTTCGGGCTGAACACGCGCGACTACCGCTACGGGCAGACCGACACCGCCCAGGTGCGCGTCGAGCACAAGATCAACGAAGACTGGAAGCTGAAGAACACGACGATGTTCGGCCGCTCGACGCTCGATTACGTCGCGACGAACCCGCAGATCCTCGCGTCGAACCCGAACATGCTGGGCCTGCAGGCGAAGAGCGGCAAGTACGCGCTCAACGGCTTCTCGAACCAGACCGAAGTGACCGGCAGCGCGAGCCTGTTCGGCATGAAGCACACGATGACGGCCGGCGTCGAGTTCAGCCATGAACAGGCGCGCTACGAAGGCTATCTCGTGTCGGATTCGGCCGGCAACAACATCCGCTCGGGCGGCCCCTGCTCGGTGGCCGGCAACTGCACGCCGCTCACGGGCGGCTGGAACCCGAACATGCCGTGGACCGGCAGCATCGTGCTGAACGGCGACAAGGGCTTCCCCGGCCCGACGACGAACACGCGCACCGACACGGTATCCGCGTACATCTTCGATACCGTGAAGCTGTCCGAGCGCTGGCAGTTCAACACGGGGCTGCGCTTCGACCGCTACGACACGACCGGCAAGCAGGCCGGCGTCGCCGACCTGTCGAACACGTCGAACCTGTTCAGCTACCAGTTCGGCCTCGTGTTCAAGCCGGTGACCAACGTGAGCCTGTATGCGTCGTACGGCACGTCGTCGAACCCGCCGGGCTCGAACGGCGGCCTCGGCGGCGGCACCGACCAGATCACCGCGACGAACCAGGACCTCGCACCCGAGCGCTCGCGCAACATCGAGATCGGCGCGAAGTGGGACGTGCTGCAGGATCAGCTGTCGCTGACGTCGGCGCTGTTCCAGACCGAGAAGACCAACGCGCGCGTCAGCGACGGCCTCGGTCACACGGTCAACGCGGGCAAGCAGCGCGTGCGCGGTTTCGAATTCGGCTTCGCGGGCAACGTGACGCCGAAGTGGCACGTGTTCGGCGGCTACTCGTACCTGAACGCGATCACGACCGACGCGGGCCCCGGCAGCCCGGGCGCATCGGGCCTGCCGATGGTGATGGTGCCGAAGCACAACTTCACGCTGTGGACGAGCTACGACGTGATGCCGAAGCTCACGCTCGGCGCCGGTGCGACGGTGATGAGCCAGACCTATGCGTCGGTATCCGCGACGACCAAGAAATGGACGCCCGGCTACGCGCGCTTCGACGCCGCCGCAACGTGGCGCGTGAACAAGACGATGGACGTGCAGCTCAACGTGCAGAACCTGTTCGACAAGAAGTATTACGCGAGCGCGTATCCGATCTACGCGACGTGGGCGCCGGGCCGTTCGGCGATGGTCACGCTCAACTTCTATCAGTAACGCGATTGACGGCGGGAGGGCGTGGTACGCCCCTCCCCGCCTCGCTCACCACGGCAGCGAATACGTCTTCACGTTCGTGAAGCTCTTCATCGCTTCCTGCACGCCTTCCTTGTACCCCAGCCCCGAATCCTTCACGCCGCCGAACGGCGTCACTTCGAGCCGGTAGCCCGGCACTTCGCGCACGTTCACGCTGCCGACTTCCAGCTCGGTGATGAAGCGCGTGATGCTGTCGAAGCGGTTCGTGCAGACCGATGACGACAGCGCATAGTCGGTGCTGTTCGACATCCGGATCGCTTCGTCGATATCGCGAAAGCGCATGATCGGCGACACGGGGC
The DNA here is from genome assembly GCF_905232215.1 of Burkholderia sp. LMG 13014. GTDB lineage: Bacteria > Pseudomonadota > Gammaproteobacteria > Burkholderiales > Burkholderiaceae > Burkholderia. The sequence goes on along the minus strand of NZ_CAJNKE010000159.1, from coordinate 7,616 downwards.
CGAAGGTTTCGTATTTCACGAGCGGCATGTCGGGCGTCACGCGATCGATCACCGTCGGCGAATACAGCGCGCCGTTGCGAACGTTGCCAACCAGCAGCCGCGCACCGCGCGCGATCGCGTCATTCACCTGCTGCTCGCAGAACTTCGCGGCCGCCTCGTCGATCACCGTACCCATGTCCACCGACGGATCGGCCGGATTGCCGTACGACCATGCGCGCGTTTTCTCGACTACCAGCTCCGTGAAGCGATCGGCTACCGACTCGTGCACGAGCATCCGCTTGATCGCGGTGCAACGCTGCCCCGAGTTCTTGTACGAGCCCGACACCGCGAGCGTGCTCGCTTCGTCGAGGTCGGCGTCTTCCATCACGATGATCGGATCGTTGCCGCCGAGCTCGAGTACCGCGCGCCGGTAGCCCATCCGCGACGCGATCGACTTGCCGATCGATACGCCGCCCGTGAACGTGATGAGGTCGATCGCCGGGTTCGTGATCAGCTCGTCGGCGATCTCCTTCGGGTCGCCGGTGAGCACTTGCAGCATCTGTGGCGGCAGGCCGGCTTCGTACAGGATGTCCGCGAACAGGTAGCACGACAACGGCACCTTCTCCGACGGCTTCACGACCATCCGGTTGTTGGTCGCCACCGACGGCACGATCTTGTGCGCGACCTGGTTCATCGGGTGGTTGAACGGCGTGATTGCGGAGATCACGCCGAGCAGCGGGTCGCGCTGCGTGTACACGCGGCGCTTCTTGCCGTGCGGTGTCAGGTCGCACGAGAAGATCTGCCCGTCGTCCTTCAACACTTCGCCGGCGCCGAACGTCAGCACGTCGGCCACGCGGCCCGCTTCGTAGGTCGAATCCTTGAGACACAGGCCGGACTCGGCCGTGATCAGCGCGGCAATCTCGGCGGTGCGCGCACGCACGATGTCGGCCGCACGGCGCAGGATCGCCGCGCGGTCGTAGCGCGTGAGCGTCGGCCGGTACGCACGCGCGGCCGCAAACGCGCGCCGCACGTCGTCCAGCGTCGCCTTCGGCACGGTGCCGACCAGCGAGCCGTCGTACGGGTTGCGCACGTCGATGACTGCGTCGCGCCACACGCGCTGCCCGTCGATACGCAACGCTTCGTGCCGCACGTCGGATGCGGGAATCGGCTTCAGGACCGTGCTCATGTCGTCTCCGTCTGGGTGCAGCGTGGTCGTGGCCACGCTTTCGGTTACCGCCGCGCGGCCTGGCGCACCACGACCACTCCTTCGTATTCGAGGCAGCGGCACAGCGTCGACCACGCCGGCGTATCGGGCCACTCACGCGCGCCGGCGTCGATCCGAATCGGCCGCCCGAATTCGCGCGACGCGCACGCGAGCAGCGTGTGCGCGATGCCGCTGCGCCGGTACGCAGGTTCGACGTATAGCCGCGTGAGCGACGGCGATCGCCCCTCACCGTCACCATCGTCGTCGATGTCGAGTGCTCCGATCGCGTCGTCGTCGCGATACGCGACTGCCGTCGCACCTGCATCGTCGAACACGATGCGGATCACGCGCTCGCAGCGATCCCTGAACACGACGACATGCATGGCATCCCTCTCCGTTGCATCACGCTGCAGGCGAACGCGATGCGCGCACGCCCTCCTGCGCCCACGTACCGGGGAGTTATCCGGATCGTCCGGGCGCGACGAGTTGAGTATCGTCTTGCCACGTCGGCGCGCAGTAGTGCCAGACGACACCATTCATTGAGTCCACATCCGCGGCGCAACGCGCGTATTCTCGCGACACCGCGCCCCTCGCGGGCCACGTGCACACCACGCGCACCGCCTCGCGTTTCCCGTACCGATCACAGGAGGAAGCATGTCGAGTCGTACCCCGACCGCCTTATGGGCCCAGCAGTTCCGGCGGTCGTCGGCGTCGAGCCTGCAGGACCAGATCCGGCGGATGCTCGTGGCCGCGATCCTCGACGGCCAGCTCGCCCCCGATGCCGCGCTGCCGTCGAGCCGCGAGCTCGCCGACCAGCTCGGCGTCGCGCGCAACACGGTCGTGCTCGCGTACCAGATGCTCGTCGAGGAGGGCTACCTGATCTCGCGCGAACGCAGCGGGCACTTCGTGAACCCGAAGATGCTCGAAGGCGTGCCCGGCTTCGCGCAGGTCCGGGCCGGCGCCCTGCCAGCCGGTGGCGACGACGTGCCCGGGCGCCCCGCCTGGGAGAAACGCATCACGCATCCGCCGTCGAGGCAGCGCAACATCGTGAAGCCCGCAAACTGGCAGCACTACGAATTTCCGTTCATCTACGGGCAGTTCGACCAGTCGCTGTTTCCGACCAACGACTGGCGCGAATGCTGCCTGAAGGCGCTGTCGGTGATGGAGATCCGCAACTGGGCGCCCGACCTGATCGAACGCGACGACGAATCGCTGATCCAGCAGATCCGCACGCGCGTGCTGCCGCGGCGCGGCGTGTTCGCAATGCCCGACGAGATCGTCGTCACGAACGGCTGCCAGCAGGCGCTGTACCTGATCGCGGACCTGCTGTGCGGCAAGCACACGACGGTCGGTTTCGAGAACCCCGGCTATCCGGACGCGCGCAACATCTTCGAGAACCGCAACGCGCGGCTGCTGCCGCTGCCGGTCGACGGCCACGGCATCGCACCCGACACGCTCGGCGATACGCTCGCGCGCTGCGACTACGTGTACGTGACGCCGAGTCACCAGTGCCCGACCACCGCGACGATGCCGATCGAACGCCGCCGCGCGCTGCTCGATCACGCGCAGCAGCACGACTTCGTGATCATCGAGGACGACTACGAGAGCGAAAACACGTTCTCCGGCACGCCGCATCCGGCGTTGAAGAGCCTCGACACGGCTGACCGCGTGATCTACGTCGGCAGCCTGTCGAAGACGTTCGCGCCGGGGCTGCGGCTCGGCTACGTGGTCGGGCCGCGCGAGCTGATCCGCGAGTTGCGGGCGCTACGGCGGCTGATGGTGCGCCATCCGGTTGCGTATATCCAGCGGGCGTTCGCGACCTTTCTCGCGCTCGGTCATCACGACGCGTTGCTGCGCCGGCTCGCGCATGCGTACAGCGAGCGCTCGCAGGCGCTGATGGCCGCGCTCGATGCGCATCTGCCGGAAGCGCGCCACGTGCGCGTGACGGGCGGCGCGTCGTGCTGGGTCGAGGGGCCGCCGTGGCTCGATGCGGCACGGCTCGCGGTGGACGCGCAGGCGGCCGGCATTCTGATCGAGCCGGGCGGCGTGTTCTTCATGAATGACGACAGCAACGCGCGTCGATGCTTCCGGATGGGATTTTCCGCGATTCCGCTGGAGCGGATCGAGCCGGGGGTGCGGGCACTCGCGCAGTGTGTGCGGGCGCAGAGGCCCGATCAATGAGAGAGGCCCGCGATGTCACGGGCCTGGTCAGGGTGGCATGTAACGTCAATGCCCGGCAGGTGTAGGGCTCGAGGTTGAGCAACAATGGTCCGGGCATCCCGGCCCCACATTGACCTCAACACGCCGCCCGCTTTGATCAATCTCGGGAACCGGCTGGTAGATTCGACCGATAAATGCGCTCCGCCTGCCTTTGATCATGAACGGATCAAGCGCATTCATGACGTTTTCTGCTCGTCGGTACGCCAGCTGCTGCGCGTTCTTTTCGTCGATTCCGAGAGCCCTGCAAGCCAGACAACATCGAGAATCGGAAAGCGATTGTGTAAATCGCTCGACCATGCTGACAACCGTGCCAGTTCGGTCCCGGGAATCTCGCTTGAATCACTTTCAAAGCGAACGTCGACGTATTGACCGGGAAGGTTTTGTGGCCCTTCGCACGCAAGCGCTGTCTGCGCAACGATCAACGCGAGCACGACAGCAGCCAGGAAGTTAGTCGCCGTCGACGACGTACCCCGCGATGCTTTCGGCATTGTTGATCGCCAAATCCGGGTGTGCTCGCCCCCATGCGGGAAGGACCCGTGTGATGTTGCACGGCTTGCCGGTTGCCGTCCTGGTATCGAGGAAACGGCTTGCTTCGTGAATGATCACGGACACCTGCGAATCGGCGTGCGCGGACCACGGGCGCATCGTGCAAAACCGCGCCCCGATGAAGGGCATGTGCATTGCGGTGTCCGGTGCGCAGACATGGGCCGCTTCCTGATCGGTTCCAGGCGGATCGCTGTTGCATGCCATCGACGCGCCGGCAGCGCTGCCGGCGCGAACGACGCTGTGCTCGTTGAACGAACGGACGACATCCTGCACTTTCATCAAGCCGGCCAGAAGCCGTGTGCGCGTCTGCTCGTCGTCGCGACCGAACCACTTGAGCACACGGCCTTTCTCGGACTGCGGCCAGCCTTTCAGGGAAGCAATACGCGCGGCCAGCAGCCCGATGGCCAACACCTGCGCCTTCGCGAACATGACGCGGAACGCCAGGGGAGTCATGTTTTCGCAGATCGGTCGCATGTCAACGTCCACCAGACCCGGTGATCCTTCGGTGGTGTTCGTCGTTGTTCCCCCAACGGGGGTTCGACTCCCCGTCGCGTCGTTCCCCGCCCGAACGCTGCAGCGGTTGCACGCGTTCCGTGCCCACATGTCCGGCGCATTCCGCTGCGGCGCTCACGCCTCCCGCAGCACGTTGCCGGATCGATCCTCGCGCTGAGGTTGCCTGTTGCTCAAGGATCGCCGTGTCCGCTCGTCGCATCATGGTGGGTATCTCGGATGAAGTCGGGGTATGGGTTGTGTCGACGCAGCCTCGTGGATCGACCGTCGATCCACGGGCGCATCCTCGGTTGCAATGGTCGAGCGCTTGTGCGATCGCGCCGGGTGGAACGCGAGCAATGGCCGCCCGGCCAAACAGCACACTAACCAAGGAAAGCGCTTGCGAATCAGAACATCCCCCGCGCCCCACCCCGCAAGGGCGAGCGTTTGATTTCGAATTTCTCCGACTGTGAAACACCAACTTGCGATTTGTCAGGCGCCCCGCGTCATTCCAATCGAGCCGATTGATACACATCCCAAAACTGATTCGCCTGACAAGCAATCGTCCTGCGCCATGGATGCGCATCGGCAATCGGAAAACCGTTATAGACCGTGACGGAGCACATCCTCTGCCGCCCACCCGCTACGCGTCCGGCGCTGGCCCAAGCGAAACCTCCCGACTGGCGCTACCGCCAAAAACGAGCGCTCACTAACGTGTCGATACCGCGTGCCGCATGCGCGCCAGAGCGCCTTGCGGCCGCCCACCATTCGACAGGAGACACGTTATGTCCGACACGCTCACCGCCCCCGTCACGGCCGCCACGCTCGCGGCATTTTCCGACGCATTCAACCGGCACGACGCCAATGCGTTGATGGGCTTCATGACCGAGGACTGCGTCTTCGACGCGGCCGGCGGCCCCGACATCCACGGCACGCGCTTCGTCGGCCGCGATGCGGTACGCGCCGCGTTCGAAGCCGTGTTCAAGACCTTCCCCGACGCGCACTGGGGTCACGGCCGCCACACCGTCGCGGGCGAGCGCGGCGTCTCCGAGTGGGTGTTCACGGGCACGCACGCCGAAGGCTGGCGCATCGAGGCCGAAGGCTGCGACCTGTTCGAATTCCGCGACGGGCTGATCGCCGTCAAGCGCGCGTTCCGCAAGGAACGGCCGAAACAGCCGGCGTGAGCGCACGCCACCCGGGCCACCGCCCTCGCGCGCATTTTGAAACGAATCATTTCATTTCATTCCACATTCCATAACAGCGGGCGGAATGACTTGACCGGCTTTCCCCAGCAAATAGCATCTGGAACAAGACGTTCCGTTAATTGAAAAATCGGAGACAACCCATGAGCGAACAATCCACTTCCCTGCGTGCATCGGCGAACGGTCCGCAGGACATGACGCCGTCCGAAGCCTTCGTCGAGACCCTCGCGGCCAACGGCGTGACCGACATGTTCGGCATCATGGGCTCCGCGTTCATGGATGCGATGGACATCTTCGCGCCGGCCGGCATCCGCCTGATCCCGGTCGTGCACGAACAGGGCGCGGGCCACATGGCCGACGGCTATGCGCGCGTGTCGGGCCGCCACGGCGTCGTGATCGGCCAGAACGGCCCCGGCATCAGCAACTGCGTGACCGCGATCGCGGCCGCGTACTGGGCACATAGCCCGGTGGTGATCGTGACGCCGGAAGCCGGCACCATGGGTATCGGTCTCGGCGGCTTCCAGGAAGCGAACCAGTTGCCGATGTTCCAGGAATTCACGAAGTACCAGGGTCACGTCACGCACCCGGCGCGGATGGCCGAATTCACCGCGCGCTGCTTCGACCGCGCGCAGGCCGAGATGGGCCCGACGCAGCTGAACATCCCGCGCGACTACTTCTACGGCAAGGTCAAGGTCGAGATTCCGCAACCGCGCCGGCTCGACCGCGGCGCCGGCGGCGAACAGAGCCTGGACGACGCGGCCGCACTGATCGCGCAGGCGAAGTTCCCGGTGATCATCTCGGGCGGCGGCGTCGTGATGGCCGACGCGATCGAGGAATGCAAGGCGCTCGCCGAACGGCTCGGCGCACCGGTCGTCAACAGCTACCTGCACAACGACTCGTTCCCGGCGAACCATCCGCTGTGGTGCGGCCCGCTCGGCTACCAGGGCTCGAAGGCCGCGATGAAGCTGCTGTCGCGCGCCGACGTCGTGATCGCGCTCGGCTCGCGCCTCGGGCCGTTCGGCACGCTGCCGCAGCACGGGATGGACTACTGGCCGAAGGACGCGAAGATCATCCAGATCGACGCCGACCACAAGATGCTCGGCCTCGTGAAGAAGATCTCGGTCGGCATCTGCGGCGACGCGAAGGCCGCGGCGATCGCGCTCACGCAACGCCTCGACGGCCGCACGCTCGCGTGCGACGGCTCGCGCGGCGATCGTGCCGACCAGATCGCGACCGAGAAGGCCGCGTGGGAAAAGGAACTCGACGACTGGACGCACGAGCGCGACGCGTACAGCCTCGACATGATCGAGGAACAGAAGCACGAGAAGCCGTTCAGCGGCGGCCAGTACCTGCATCCGCGCCAGGTGCTGCGCGAGCTCGAGAAGGCGATGCCCGAGGACGTGATGGTGTCGACCGACATCGGCAACATCAACTCGGTCGCGAACAGCTACCTGCGCTTCAACAAGCCGCGCAGCTTCTTCGCGGCGATGAGCTGGGGCAACTGCGGCTATGCGTTCCCGACCATCATCGGCGCGAAGGTCGCCGCGCCGCATCGCCCGGCCGTGTCGTATGCCGGCGATGGCGCGTGGGGCATGAGCCTGATGGAAACGATGACCTGCGTGCGCCACAACATCCCGGTGACGGCCGTCGTGTTCCACAACCGTCAGTGGGGCGCGGAGAAGAAGAACCAGGTCGACTTCTACAACCGCCGCTTCGTCGCGGGTGAACTCGACAACCAGAGCTTCGCGGCGATCGCGCGTGCGATGGGTGCCGAAGGGATCACGGTCGACCGCCTCGAAGATGTGGGCCCGGCGCTCAAGCGCGCGATCGACATGCAGATGAACGAAGGCAAGACGACGATCATCGAGATCATGTGCACGCGTGAACTCGGCGATCCGTTCCGTCGCGATGCGCTGTCGAAGCCGGTTCGCATGCTCGACAAGTACAAGGACTACGTGTAACGCCGCGTCGCTGAC
>NZ_CAJNKE010000158.1 GCF_905232215.1 Burkholderia sp. LMG 13014 | reverse complement strand
GGGCCGTGGCGCTTTTCGACGGGAAGCAGTACCACGATACGCCGCGCGATGACGCGGCAGGAGGAGACATGAAGAAGATGATCGCGGCGGCGCTGATCGGCGCGCTGTGGGGGAGCGCGCACGCGCAGTCGAGCGTGACGCTGTTCGGCCGGATCGGCGGCGGCGTGCGCTGGGTCAACGGGCTGCCGGGCGGCAGCCAGGTCGGGTTCAACAACAACATCATCGCGGGCAACGAGTTCGGCATTCGCGGCAAGGAGGATCTGGGCGGCGGGTTGAAGGCGCTGTTCGTGCTCGATGGCGCGTTCAACAGCGGCACCGGTGCGCTGAAAACGTCCGGCACGCTGTTTTCGCAGGCCGCGTATGTCGGGCTGGCCGGCGATTTCGGCCGCCTGACGCTCGGCCGCCAGTTCAACGCCGCGGAGGATCTCGGCATCGCGCTCGATCCGCTCGGCGGGCGCGGGCAATCGCTCGCGGTCGAGCCGGGCGTGCTGTTCGACGGCAACTTCTTCACGCTCGACTCGCGTTTCAACAACACGATCAAGTATCTCGGGCAGGTGGGTGGCCTGCGGTTCGGCGCGAACTATTCGCCCGGCGGCGTCGCGGGCAGCTCGCATGCGGGCACCAGCTATTCGACGGCCGCGATGTACACCTATTCGGACCTGATGGGCGGCGTGTCGTATGCGAAGACGTACAGCCCGGACGGCTCGCAGTCGGCGCAGACGATCCAGGCGGGCGGCACGCTGCAGCTCGGCCGTGCGCGCTTCTACCTGAGCTACGCGTCGCTGAACGTGAGCGCGAACAAGGCTGGTGCGTCGTCGCGGCGTGACGATATCCCGTCGTTCGGCGTCGTCGTGCAGCCGCTGCCGTCGGTGCAGTTGAGCGCGGCCGCGTTCTACGACCGCGCGCGCAATCTCGGCAATGTGTCGGGCGCGGACGGTCACAAGCTGACGACCTACGCGATCGCCGAGTATTTCCTGTCGAAACGCACCGAGCTGTATGTCGAGGTCGACCGCAACGGGATGACCGGCGCGTACATGCGCGACCCGGCGACGATCGCGGCGCTGAACCTGCGGCGCGGTGCGAGCGCGACGACCGGTGTGTCGATCGGGCTGATGACGCAGTTCTGAGTGCCTTTCAACGATTTTTCAGGAGTGTGATTCGATCATGCGTACTTCATCCCGACTCGCTGCGGCGCTGCTGACGGCGGCATGCTGGACCGTCGCCGCCCACGCGCAATCCGATGCCGCGAGCGCGGCGGTCCCGGCATCGGCCGAGACAGCCGTGCAGGCATCGGCGCAGATACCTGCATCAACTGACCTGTCGCCGGCACAACGCAAGGCGGCCGACCGCAAGCTGAAACGCCGCGTCAGCACGGCGCTCGCGCGCACCAAGAACCTCAACGTCACGCGCATCCTCGTGCGGGTACGCGACGGCAGCGTGACGCTCAGCGGCTCGGTCACCGATACGAACCAGGTGAATCTCGCGGCGGCGGTTGCGCGGCGCGTCGACGGGGTCGCGTCGGTGTCGAACCTGCTGCGCATCGACGGCCAGCAGCCGTGATCGCCGGGCATACGGTCGTTTTCTTTCCACCACGAGACATGATTCGATGCGCATTCATCGACGCTTTACCGCGACCCGGCGCACTCGCCGGCTGGCCGACACCTTCATGCTGGCCGGCGGGCTCGCGCTCGCCGCGATCGCGCCCGCTGCGCCCGTCGCTACCGACGTCGTCACACCGGGCATGATGCAAGGCTTCCCGCCATCGGCCGACCAGGTCGTCAACAAGGCGAACGCATTCACGCCCGCACGCCTGCGCTGGGCGCTGAGCAACACGCGGCTGCTCGCGCCGACGGCCGGCATCCGGCACGCGGCCACGCCGATGCCGCTGCCCGAGCAGCCGGCATCCGGTCTCGACACGCTGCCCGTGACGATCGGCGGCGAGACGCTGGCGCTCGACGCATACCTGCGCGCAACGCATACGGACGGCTTCATCGTCGTGCAGCGCGGCCGGATCGTGTACGAGCGGTACTTCAATGGCTTCGGACCAGACCAGCCGCACGCGTGGGCGTCGATGACGAAATCGGTGACGGGCCTGCTGGCCGCGCAGACGATCGAGTCCGGCGTACTCGACGCGGGCGCGCCGCTGGCGCGCACGGTGCCGGAACTCGCCGACACGCCGTTCGGCAGCGCGACGCTGCAGCAGAACCTGGACATGGAAGTGCCGACCGCATACGCACCGGGCATCCCGCCCGATCTCGGCCTGTTCGGCGCGGTCGGGCTGGTGCCGCACCGTGAAGGCGCACCGGCCAGCATCGCCGACTTCCTGCTGACCGTGCAGCGTGTGCCGGACGTGGCGCCCGGCACCACGTGGTTCTACCAGAACGGTTCGCCGGAAGCCGTTGCGTGGGCGATGCAGCGCGCGACGGGGCAGTCGTGGAGTGCGCTGGTCGAGCGGTGGCTGTGGCGCGATTTCGCGGAAGACGATGCGTACGTCGTCGTCGACCGCAATGCGATGGCGATGGCGAGCGGCGGGCTGTACACGACGCTGCGCGATGCCGCGCGCTTTGCCGAGCGCGTGCGCACGGGGCTCGACGGCGCACGCGGCGCGTTGCCCGCCGCGACGATTCGGGCCGCACTGCAGCCCGCGCACAACGCGGCGCTGTTCGAGAAGGGCAATGTGATCGCGGGCAAGGACGGCTATGCGTATCGCGACTACTGGTACCAGGTGAACGACGGCGACGGTTCGTTCGCGGCGGCGGGGCGGTTCGGCCAGTCGATCCTCGTCGATCCGAAGCACGCGCTGACGATCGTGAAGTTCTCGTCGTCGCCGGACTTCGCGCCGCGCGCGCTCGATGCGCACGGCGAAGCGACACGGCCGCGCGCGGCGCTCGAACGCGGCGATGCGTTGAGCATGGTGGCGCGCGCGGTCGCCGTCCGGCTGCGCTAGCGCGCTGCAACTGCGGGGTGCCCGACGAGAGGGGCGGCGTTGCGTCGCCGCTCCTCGATCGCGTCGGCCATCGGGCCGACGTCGCGCTCCGGTAGCGCGATGGACGAGCCATCAGGGAAAACCGCATAGGCGCATCACGCGTCGCCGTTTCGTCAGCTTGCTTACGCGATCCATTCACGTCTGAGCAAAACGCGCCGCGTCCAGCGGACCTGCGCGCTTTCGTTTCTCTTGCAGGGGCGCACCGTCCCCGCTTATCTCCCCGCCATTCGATTTTCAACTGCTGGCCAGTTGAACATTTCATTTCTTGATGTGATTGCGGCTGGATACCATCCAGCAAATGTCTATACAACCCGATCGGCGCGTATGGGCAGGATCAAAAAAACACAACACATCGATGAACAGGTTTGGAGAAGAGGAGACGGAGATGGTGCGAATGAAGGGTGGGAAAACGGGCGCCGCAGGCGTGGGCGTGGCTGTCGCCATGCTGTTCGCCGGCGCTGCGCACGCGCAGTCGACGGTGACGCTGTACGGGATCGTCGACGCGGGTGTGACTTACACGAACAACGCGAAGGGCCATGCACTGTGGCAATTCACGGGCGGCAACGAATCGGGCCCGCGCTGGGGCTTGATCGGCACCGAGGATCTCGGCGGCGGCCTGAAGGCGAACTTCCGCCTCGAGAACGGCTTCAACGTCGCGAACGGCGCGCTCGGGCAGGGCGGCCGGATGTTCGGGCGGTCGGCGTGGGTCGGCCTGAGCGGCGCGAACTGGGGCGCGGTGACGCTCGGCCGCCAGTACAACTCGACGCAGGACATCCTCGGCTCGCTGCAGATGAGCAGCTTCCTTGCGCAGTACTCGACGCACCCGTTCGACAACGACGACATCAACAACACGTTCCGCACCAACAACGCGGTGAAGTACGTGTCGCCGACGATCGCGGGCCTGCAGGCGAACCTCGTGTACGGCTTCTCGAACTCGACCGGCTTCGCGAACGACAACAGCTGGAGCGCCGGCGTCACGTACGCGAATGGGCCACTCAACGCGGGCGCCGCGTATGCGCGTGTGAATCATCCGGCGGTCAGCGCGAGCGGCGCAGTTGCTTCGGATAACTACTATCCGGCGTCGGAATCGGTGTTCGGTGCGAGCCTCGGCAACGCGATCCGCCAGCAGATCTGGGGCGCGGGCGGCAGCTACGCGATCGGGCCGGCGACGCTCGGCCTGCTGTATACGGGCTCGAACTTCGGACAGGCAACGGGCGGCGCGCTGCGCTTCAACAACTACGAAGGCAGCCTGCGCTACATGGTGACGCCGGCGCTGATGGCCGCGGCCGGCTACACCTATACGCAGGTCGCGCGCGGCAGCGACAGCGGCCACTACCACCAGGTATCGGCCGGCGTGCAGTACCTGCTGTCCAAGCGCACCGACGTGTACGTGAACGGCTTCTACCAGAAGGCGTCGTCGGGTGTCGGCCAGGCATGGATCGACGGCACCGACAGTGCGTCGTCGACGACGTCGCAGGTGGCGGTGGTGGTCGGCATCCGCCAGAAGTTCTGATGTTCTGACGCATACGCGCGTCTTCCGGAGGAGGCACTCATGAAACTCAAACTGTTGCTGGCGGCGTTGCCGTTCGTCGGGATGTACGCGGGCGGCTCGCTTGCCGAGGTGCGGCCGATGCTGTTCGGGCTGCCGTTCCTGCTCGTGTGGAACCTGGTCTGGATGGCGGCCACCGCCGCGATCCTCGCGATCCTGTTCCATCTCGACGAACGCGCCGCAGCACGCGACGGCCGCCCGGGAGATGCGCGATGAACGCTTCGATCGTCATCATCGCGGCATTCGCCGTGTTCGCGCTCGCCATCGGCGTGATGGCGCGCCGCGGCCGCAAGCTCACGCTCGAGCAGTGGGCGGTCGGCGGGCGCGGCTTCGGCTCGCTGCTGACGTTCCTGCTGATGGCCGGCGAGGCATTCTCGACGTTCTCGTTCCTTGGCGCGAGCGGCTGGACCTACAGCAAGGGCGTGCCCGCGTTCTACATCCTGACCTACGGCTGTCTCGCGTGCGTGATCGGCTACTGGATGCTGCCCGCGATCTGGCGCCACGCGAAAGCGCGCGGGCTCGTGTCGTTCGCCGACTACTTCGCGTCGAAGTACGACAGCCGCGCGATCGGCGTGCTGGTGTCGGTCGTCGCGGTGTTCGCGATGGTGTCGCTGCTGATGATCCAGCTGCGCGGGCTCGGCGTGATCGTGTCGGAGATGTCGTACGGGCTGATTCCGCAGGCGGCCGCGATCTGGATCGCCGCGACGCTGATGGCCGTCTACATGGTCGTGTCGGGCATCCACGGCTCTGCAAACATCGCGATCGTCAAGGACGTGCTGATCCTCGGTATCGCGATCTTCCTCGGCCTGTACCTGCCGATCCACTACTACGGCGGCCTCGGCGCGATGTTCGCGAAGATCGACGCCGTGCATCCGGAACTGCTTCGGATGCCGGAACATGGCTTCAACCTGAGCTGGTACAACTCGACGATCCTGCTCACGTCGCTCGGCTACTACCTGTATCCGCACGGCTTCACCGCGATCTACGTCGCGAAGGACGAGCGCGCGCTGCGCCGCAACGTGATCCTGATGCCGCTGTACCAGGTGCTGATCGCGTTCCTGTTCCTGGTCGGCTTCGCGGCCGTGATGACCGTGCACGGGCTCGAAGGCGCGCAGACCGATCTCGCGCTGCTGCGGCTCGTGAAGCAGACGTTCCCCGCGTGGTTCGTCGGCATCGTCGGCGGCACGGGCCTGCTGACCGCGCTGGTGCCGGGTTCGCTGATCATGCTGAACGCGTCGACGACGATCGCGCGCAACATCTACCGCGAAGGCTTCGCGCCGAACGCGACCGACCGCGAGGTGACGCGCGTCGCGCGAATCGCGCTGCCGATCTTCACGCTGGTGGTCGTCTACTTCGTGCTGCGCGGCGGCGCGACGTTCGTCACGCTCGCGATCTTCTCGTCGAGCCTGCTCACACAGCTCGTGCCGATGCTCGCATCGAGCTTCCTGAAGCGGCCGTTCGGCACGCGTGAAGGTGCGTTCGCGGGCATCGCCGCCGGTGCGATCGTGATCGCGATGACGAACTACTATGGCGTGACGCTCGCGTCGCTGTTCCCCGGCGCGCCGAATACGCTGACGTCGATCAACCCCGGGCTTGTCGCGCTGGCGGTGAATGCGGTGGTGTTCATCGCGATCAGCGCGGGCCAGCGCAAGCTGAAGGCGCGTGTCGCGGCGCCGGTCGGTCCCGCGTGAGCGCTTGCGTGCAGGGCCGCTGGACGGCAACCCGATCAATCGAACTACAACAGGACACCATGCGATGACTACCGAGGACAAGCGAGAGGACAACCGTGAAGCGATCGACACGCTGATCGCGCATGGCTGCGTGATCACGATGGATCCGCAGCGGCGCGTGATCGAGAACGGCGCGGTCGCCGTGAAGGGCGATCGTATCGTCGCCGTGGGCGGCACCGATGAATTGCAGGCCCGCTACCGCGCCGCGCGCACGATCGACGCACGCCGCAAGGCCGTGCTGCCGGGCCTGATCGATGCGCACGCCCATGCGGGCCACGCGATGCTGCGCACGATCGGCGGCGCGGATGGCGATGCGTGGTCGGCCGCGGCCGAGACGATTTATACGCGCGCGTCGGACGAGGCGTTCTGGGAAACCGAATCGCATCTCGCGGCGCTCGAACGGCTGAAGGCCGGCGTGACGACCGGCGTGTCGCTGCTCGGCGGCGGCAATTCGATCATGCGCGTCGACGATCCGGTCTATGCGCGGCGTCATTGCGATGCGGTCGTGCGTACCGGCACGCGTTCGATCGTCGCGGTCGGCCCGTCGCGTCCGCCCGCGCCGCGTGCGTACACGCGCCACACGCCGGACGGCAGCGACACGCGCGACATCGATTTCGACACGATGTATGACGTGTGCGAGCGCATCATCGACGAATGCCACGGCGATGCCGACGGCCGGATCCGCATCGCGCTCACGCTGCCCGTGTACGGTCCCGAACACGATCCCGAGCTCGCGCAGTACGAACGCGACTTCCGCGACCAGGCCGCGCGCTACGGCGCGCTCGCGCGTGAGCGCGGGCTGACGTTCACGCAGGACGGCCACCGCGCGGGCACGCTCGCGTTCGCGCATCGCGAGCTCGGGCTGCTTGGCCCGACGTCGTTCATGTCGCACAGCATCGACCTGACCGACGACGACATCGCGGCGTGCGTCGAGACGGGCACCGCGATCGTCCACAACCCGAGCGCGATCATGTCGATCATCGGGCGCTGCCCGGTACCCGAGCTGATCGAGGCGGGCGTGACGGTGGCGATCGCGTCGGACGGCGCGGCGCCCGATCGCGGCTACGACATGTTCCGCCACATGTGGCAATGCATGCATTACCACCGTCGGCATTTCCGCGACCCGGACGTGCTGCCGCACGGCAAGGTGCTGGAGATGGTGACGATCGACGCGGCGAAGGCGCTGTCGGTCGATCATGAGGTCGGTTCGCTCGAAGCCGGCAAGCTCGCCGACCTCATCCTCGTCGACCTGTTCCGGCCGCACATGATGCCGATGAACATGCCCGTATATCGCGTGACGTGTTTCGCGAATGCGGCCGACGTGTGCATGACGATGGTTGGCGGAAGGGTGCTGATGGAGGACCGGCGCGTGTTGTCGGTCGATGAGGAGGAGATTCTCGAACGGGTGAACGAAGTCGCGGCGATCACGATCGAGCGCGGCGGGTTGCGTCATTTGCTCGACGAACCGAAGACGCTGTGGGGGCGTAGCCGCTATTGATTAACAAAAGTTGACGCGACGGGCAGAACTCTTTTCGGTGTTACGGCGACTAAGGAGTCGCCATATTGACAGGAGTGGATATATGAACTTGAGGATTCCTCTCGCCGCTGCCGCGCTGATCCTCGCCCAGGCCGCATGGGCCGCGGGCCCCGCGCCCACGAAAACATGGACGATGAGTGCAATCCCCGGCGATCGCGCGGCGAGCGACGCGTTCACCGCAATGAAGAAAGGTCACGCAGTGCCGGCATGGGTGACGAACGGCACCGAATCTCCGGGAACCACCGTCGTGTTCGGCGGGCACGACGTCTACGTGATGACTGCCTGCAAGCCGCACAACTGCGGCTCGGAGCGCATCGCGGTGCTGTACGATCCGCAGAAGAAGGTGATGTACGGCGTGCTGTCCGTCGCAGGTCCGAAGGAGGGTGCCGAGAAGCTGACTTGGCTCAATATCGGCGGCGGTAGCGAATCGATCGACGGACGGACGATTCTGTATGCGGCACTGACGGGCAGCCTCGAGAACCACCCTGAAGCGTTCAATTACAAGTGACGCCGGCCGATTGACGGCCTGTCATGCATCAATCGCCATCGTTATGCGGCCGGGCTGGCCGAAGCGAAGCAGGGGCATCGCGCACTCGTGCGCGGCGCCCTTTTTTGCTGGCGTGGCTCGGTCGGCATGCAGCAGCGAAGGTCAGCGCCGGTAGATGAATTCCAGATCGGTCGCCTCACCGACCTTGAAATCGTACGTGCCGACGCGCTTGAACCCGGCCTTCTCGTAGAAGGCGATGGCCTTCGCGTTGCCGGACCACACGCCCAGCCATACCGGGCCGGGGCGTTCCGTTGCCAGATAATCCAGTGCGGAGTCGAACAACGCGCGTCCTGCGCCGGTCCCTTGCGTACCTCGGCGAAGGTAGATCTGATGGATCTCCCCCGAACCGTCGGCCACGTCCGGGTGCGGGAGCTTGCATGGCCCCGCGTGCGCATACCCCACCAGATGGCCGTCGTCGCTTTCGGCGACCCACGTGCGGCACTCGGGATCGTTGAGCTGGCCGGTGATCGTTTCTACCGAGTAGGTCTGGGTCTCGTAGGCGGCCAGATCGTGCTGCGGGTAGTCGATGTTGAATCCGTCATGCAGAAAGGTTTCGCGAAACGTGTCGCGCTTCAATTCGGCAAGCGGGATGGCATCGGACGGGGTGGCAACGCGGATCAACATGGAGGATGGCTTGATTCGTGGGTCGGGCAGACAGTTTATCCCGGGTGACGAGCGGCTTGCGAGCACCTGGTTGACCTGCGTGCGAGCCGTGCCGGGGGCGCGTGCGCCCGAACCTGATCAATCGCAACGCAATCGTGCCGATGCCGGTGGTTGACCGCCGACGGACATGCTA
Source organism: Burkholderia sp. LMG 13014 (assembly GCF_905232215.1). Lineage (GTDB taxonomy): Bacteria > Pseudomonadota > Gammaproteobacteria > Burkholderiales > Burkholderiaceae > Burkholderia. Next base: position 2,418 of record NZ_CAJNKE010000158.1, on the reverse strand, counting down.
GGATTTCCGACAAACAACTTCGGAGACTGCCATGCCGTTCATCTGCGAAAACGTTGCATGTCGCGCCGTGCTGGCTCGCGGGCAGGTCAGGCCCCATCAAGAGGACTCGGGGTGGTGCTTCTACTGCCCGGACTGCAATACCAGGAACGAGTTGATGTATGTCGACGTGGCCGGTGGCGCCGTCGAGCTGGTTCAGCCGGAGCGAGCCAGCCCGCCGCACAAGGTGGTTGCAACGGCCCGACCGCTGCAGGATGGCAAATACGCCGCGCAGTTGAGCGTTCAGCGGGCGCTCGCCGTGAAGGGAACGTATGCGGCCGAAGAACACTGGGACGAGCTCGGTGTGTTCGGTGACGCGCAGGAAGCCGTCGCGCACGCGAACTCTTTCGCCACCGATCTGTTGCAGCGAGCGGCGTAGTCGCGCCGTTCGATGCCGGCGGGCCATGCCTGTCGCGATCGCTCGCGACATGCGTCATGGCTTGTCCAGCACGGCGATACAGTCGATTTCCACGAGAAAGTCGGGATGCGGCAATGACGCCACGATAGCGGTACTTCGGGCCGGGAATTTCCCGGCCTGGAAGTATCCCGCGTAAATGCGGTTCATCTCCTTGAAGTCTTCGCGCCGCACCAGCATCACATCCACCTTCACCACGCGATCCCATCCCGTGCCCGCGGCCTTGAGGATGCCCGTGACGTTCTCCATCGCCTGGTTCATCTGCTTGGTGAAGTCACCGACGGCGAGCTTGCCGTTCCGGTCGTAAGCGGGAATCCCCGAAACGAACAGAAGATTGCCGGCCTTGACGGCCGGGGCGAGCGGCACGGGGATCGCGTACTGATCGGGGGCCTGCACATATTCCAGCGGTGTCCGGGCGGAAGCGGCCTGCTGACCCATGGGGGGCGTGCAGCCGCATAGAAGGAGGCCGGCTCCGATGAATCCGGCAACAAGGCAGCGCGTTCGCATCGTGTTTTCTCCCGGGATCGGTTCTGTGCGCGATCCGGCAGTGGGGACGCTGCGCGACAGCGGATCGTGAACTCTTCCAGACAGTTTAGGAAATCGAAGCACGAACGGTTAGGCGGCCCGCGCAGGATGGCGTCGTAGCGCGAAGCGCGGATGGCGAACGCTTCGTTTGTCCTACGAAAAAGCCGGCTGGCGAGCGGCGTCGACGGGGCGCGTAAGTGACGAAGGGGCGTCGTGCATTTACGCACGACGCCCCTTCGCGTTTTCCGCTTTCGCCCGTCAGTTATAGATATCGAACGAGAAGTATTTCTTCGCGATCTGCTGGTACGTCCCGTCCTGGATCAGGCTCGCGAGTGCCTGGTTGATCTGCGTGCGCAGCGCGTCGTCGTCCTTGCGCACGCCGATCGCCGACCCCACGCCGAGCGTCTTCGGATCGTGCAGCGGCGGCCCCGCGAACGCGAAATTCGCGCCCTTCGCGGTTTTCAGGAAACCGAGGTCGGCCTGCACCGACGATTGCAGCGATGCGTCGAGCCGCCCCGACAGCAGGTCCTGGTAGACGAGATCCTGCGTCTGGTACGTGCGGACGATCACGCCCTTCGGCTCCCAGTAGGTGCGCGCATACGTCTCCTGCGTCGAGCCCTGCTCGACACCGACGCTCTTGCCCTGCAGCGATTCGGGCGTCGGCTGCAGGTTCGCGCCGCGCCGCGCGACGAGGCGCGGCGGCACGTTGTTGATCTTGTCCGTGAACGCGATTTGCGCGAGGCGCTTCTCGGTCACGCTCATCGACGACAGCACGCCGTCGAACTTGCGCGCCTTCAGCGCCGGGATCATCCCGTCGAAGGCGTTCTCGACCCACACGCAGCGCACCTTCATTCGTTCGCAGATCGCGTTGCCGAGATCGATGTCGAAGCCGATGAGCTTGCCGTCGGGCGCGAGCGATTCGAATGGCGCATAGCTGGGGTCGACGCCGAGGCGCAGGACCGCCGGGTCCTTCGCGGCGGCGACGCTCGCCGTCAGCGCGAGCGCAACGGCCAGAACGAGCTTTTTCATGACTGTCTCCATTTTCGATCTTCGATCGATGTTGTTTGTCGTAATGCGAATCAGCGGCCGTCGGGCGTGACTACCCGCGCCCGGCCATGCGCGGGCGGCTGGACTGCGCGCCGAAAGTGGTCGGCGAACAGTCCGGATTCGAAAGGGGGCTTTAGCGGGCGGCGCCGGTGATGTGAACCATGCTGGGCCGGTAGCCGGCAGGCGAGAACGCGGTGTTCAGCGCGGCCATCGCGGCGATCACGCCGAGATGCATCCACCACGCGATCGCGAAGCCGCCGCCTGCGTCGCGCAGCCAGCCGATCATCCAGGGGCTCGCCGCGACGGTCAGGAAGCCGATGCCCTGCACGAACGCGGCGAGCGCGCCTGCGAGCCGTGCATCGGGCAGGTGGTCGAGCGTGACGATCAGGCTCATC
>NZ_CAJNKE010000157.1 GCF_905232215.1 Burkholderia sp. LMG 13014 | reverse complement strand
GCAACATCCGCTGGCGTCGCTCCGGCGCTGCCTCCCGCCTCTCTCCATGCGCGTGCAGGCACCGAATTACGCGCATGATGGCTTCATCTTAGGTAAAAATTCGCATGACCAACCAGTGGGAAACACCCGCGAGAAACGCTGGAAAGTATGCGGAATCGGCGCTGGGCGCGCGAACGTGTTTGCCGATGTCGATCCGGTGTCGACGTCGGGAAATTGATCAGCGGATTGGACGCTCGGGGACGCCAAACTTCATACGTTCTGTCGTGCGATATCGCCGCCGACACATCGCATTGAAAGCGTCGATATACATGCACTCGCGCGGTGGGAACGTTGTTCGCGATGGCTTGAAGTCGCGGTGAACGACTACCGCCAGTCAGCTTCCTCGACGAAAATCTCGAACCATGCGTTCATCACGGCCCAGAAGTCCACGTGCTCAAGCTCGGTCGGACGTTCGTGCCACGCTATCCATCCCATCGGGTTGCCGTCATCGGCCCCTTCACTCGAATCGACGCACAGCCAATCGCCGCTGCCGTTATGAAACACGGTCCGCACGCGATCCGGGTTCATGCCGAGCTTGCGCGTCTCGGCAGGTGTCAGGTCAAGCTTGTCCGTCAGCGCCGCCTGATCGGCGAGCGGCAGCGGCCCCATCGAATTCGCGGGAAAGAACGTCCAGCCGTCATGCACGGTTTGATGGAAAAGCCGCAGCGCCTCGGGCAGTGCGGCCCGGAACGGCGCATCAACCGGCACCCGCTCGCGCAACGGCGCACGACCGATGAAGAAATTCAGGTCGTCGTGCTCGATCGTGTACGGATACAGCAGCACGACGTCGCCACCGTCGTGGCGGAACACGGCCGGACGCGCGAGCTTGTCGCGAAAGAATTGCGCGACGGCCGGCAATCGTTCGATGATGCCGGCCCACATCTGCATGAGCGTATCCGCCAGCACGTCGTCCGGCGCGGCGAGTAACGCGCGCCAGGCAGGCGGCACACCGACATCGGCCGGAATCTCGTGCGCCGCGAGCCAGACGCTGCCGCTCGCCCGGAAGCGCTTCAACTCCGCCGCATAAGCCGGTGCGGTCAACTCGATCATTGCGTGTCACCCTCGAATGCCGGAACCCGCGCATTCTACTGCCCGCGTCGTCGCATCGATCGCGCATGGCCTGCGCCCGGGCCACCTGCCATGCGCAGGCCATGCGCGTCTTCTTGGTGCCCCACGCCACCGCGAGTATGCTTGCAGTTCGCTAACCGTCATTCACCACCACCGATGGATTTCGACGTCATCGTTCTAGGCGCAGGCATCGTCGGCGTCTCCGCAGCACTGCACCTGCAGGATCGCGGCCGCAAGGTCGCCCTCGTCGATCGCGGCGCACCCGGCGAAGGCACGAGCTTCGGCAACGCGGGGCTGATCGAGCGCTCGTCGGTCGAACCGTATCCGTTCCCGCGCAGCCCGTTCACGCTGATGCGCTATGCGCTGAACCGCTCGACCGATCTCTACTGGCACAGCGCGTCGCTGCCCGCATTCGCGCCATGGCTTGCACGTTTCTGGTGGGAATCGGCGCCGTTGCGTCACGCGGCAGCGTCGCGCGACATGCTGCCGCTGATCGAGCGCTGCATCGTCGAGCACGACGCGCTGATCGCACGGGCCGGCGCCGGCGAGCTCATCCGCGCAAACGGCTGGCTGGAAGCGTTCCGCACGCCGGCCGCATTCGAACGCGGCGTGGCCGACGCCGGACTCACCGCGCGCCGCCACGGGCTCGGCATCACGCCGCTCGATGCCGCCGCGCTGCGCGTGCACGAACCGAGCCTCGCGCCAGGCTTCTGTGGCGCGCTGCACTGGCTCGATCCGAAAAGCGTCGTCGACCCGTCAGCGCTCGTCAAAGCGTACGCGCAACTCTTCGTGCAAGGCGGCGGCACGCTGCTGACGGGCGACGCCGCAAGCCTCGAAGCGCGGTCGCCGGGCTGGCAGGTCAGGACGCAGGACGGCATGGCCGCCGCGCCGGCCGTGGTCGTCGCGCTCGGGCCGTGGTCCGACACGGTGTTCGGCAAGTTCGGCTACAAGATCCCGCTGCGCGAGAAGCGCGGCTATCACATGCACTACGCGCCGTCCGCGCGCGGCGTGCCGTCGGCGCCGATCGTCGATCGCGAATACGGTTACGTGATCGCCCCGATGAAGCGCGGGCTGCGCTTGACGACCGGTGTCGAAATCGCCCGCCGCGGCGTGCCGCCCACCGGCGTGCAGCTCGAACGCGCGGAACGCGTCGCGCGGCCGGTGTTCGGTTTCGGCGAGCGGCTCGACCCGCAACCGTGGCTCGGCTTCCGGCCGTGCACGCCCGACATGCGCCCGGTGATCGGCCCCGCACCCGCGCATCGCGGGCTGTGGTTCGCGTTCGGGCACAACCATCACGGGCTGACACTCGGTCCCGTCACGGGCCGCCTGCTGGCCGAGATGATGACGGGCGAAGCGCCCTTCACCGATCCGGCGCCGTATCGCGCGGATCGCTTCTGACCGGGCAACGCATCGAAGCGCGCTCAGTCGAGCGCGCGGCCAAAGATGCGGATCACTTCGTCGAGATGTTCGGCCATCGCGCGGCGCGCGGCGTCCGGGTCGCGTGCGCGGATCGCATCGAGGATCGCACGGTGTTCCTGTTCCGACCGGTGCGGCATGTCGTTCGGCATGTACAGCGACTGCAGCCGCTGGAACATCAGGTCGTACTTGTGCGCGAGCAGCTGCTTGATCATCAGCGCATACGCGGCGTTGTCGCTCGCTTCCGCGATGCGGATATGAAACAGCCGGTCGCCCGGATGCGTGAGCGAGCCGCTGCGGTTGTCTTCCTGGTTGCGCAGGAACGCCTCGTGGATCCCTTCGATCTGCTCGTCCGAGCCGTGCTTCGCGGCCAGCGACGCGGCTTCCGGCTCGATCAGCCGGCGCGCCTGCAACAGCGCGAACGGCGGGATTTCGGTATCGAGGTCAAGTGCGATGCCGAGTTCGGGATCGATCTCGATGATCGTGAACGGCGCCGCCTTCTCCGCAAGGACAGGCGCGGGTTCGGGTGCGGCGGCCGTTTCGGGGTGGCGCACCTTCACGCCGTCGCCGACGCGCACGCTCACGAGGCCGCTCACTTCGAGCGCGATCAGCGCCTCGCGCACCGACGTGCGCGACACGCCGAACTGTTCGGCCAGTTCGCGCTCGGGTGGCAGATAGCTGCCCGGCGGAAAATCGCCGGACTCGATCATCGCACTGAGCTTGTCGGCGATCTGCTGGTAGAGACGGCGGTTCTGAATCGGCTGGATGGACATACGTTGATGCAGGTGATCGGTTTCGTTCCGGACGGTCTGACGAATCGAACAGACCGTTCGCGCCTATTTTATATGCCGCGCTTCACCGCGCCCGGCGGCACCGCGTAGCAACGCGCGGCGGTACCGCCCCACAGCGCGTGGCGCTCGGCCGCCGACAGCCGCGATTCGGCCCAGCGTTCGACGATCGACGCGACTTCGTCATACGACGCGGCCAGCAGGCACACGGGCCAGTCCGACCCGAACATCAGCCGCTGCGGGCCGAACGCGTCGAGCGCCGCGTCGAGACACTGCTCGATATGTCGGACGTCCTTCCCGCGCAGGCCGCGCCGCCAGTCGGCCTCGGTCACGAGCCCCGACAGCTTGCACGCGACATGCGGCAGCGCGCCCAGCTCGCGCAACGCGGCACGCCAGCGCGAGAGTGCGGTGTCGTCGCGCTCGAAATCGGCAAGCGCGGGCTTGCCGACATGATCGAGCACGAGCCAGTGCGCGTCGTGCCGCGCGCAGAATGCCTGCACGTCCGGCAACTGGCGCTCGAACACGAGCACGTCGTACACGTAGCCGTGCGCCTGCAGCCACGCGACGCCGCGGTTGAAGCCCGGCTCCGCGACGAACGCGCCAACATCGGCTTCGTCCTGCACCTGGTGGCGGAAGCCACGCAGCTTCGGGCTGTGCCATTCGGCGATACGATCCGCGAGCTGCGGTGCAGCGAGATCCTCCCAGCCGACCACCGCCGCGATACGCGCATCGTCGCGTGCGAGTTCGAGCAGGAATGCCGTCTCGTCGCGCCCGGCGCGCGCCTGCACCGCGATCGACGCGCCGAGCGCCTGCGCATGCATCAGCGGCCACAGCGTGTCGGGCAGGTAGTCGCGTGCGAGCACCGCCATCCCGGCGCCGATCCACGGGTAATCGGCGGCGCGATAGCGCCAGAAGTGCTGATGCGAATCGATGCGCACTGCGCCCATGATGCCCTCGTGTCCGGTCGCGACGGCGGCGGCGGCGCGCGCCACCGCCGCTCGACGCAACGTTCAGTCGTACAACACCGCCGCGATCTTCGGATCGTCGATATTGGTCTTGTCGTACCAGTAGAAACCGGTATCGATGACCTTCGGCAGCTTCTCGCCCTTGATCGCCTTCACGGCCGCCTCGACCGTCTTGTAGCCGATCCCGATCGGGTTCTGCGTGATCGCGCCGGCCATCAGCCCGCTGCGGATCGCGTCCTTCTGCTGCTTGCCGGAATCGTACCCGACGATCACGACCTTGCGCTTCATCTCGCGCACGCCATTGACCACGCCGATCGCCGAGCCTTCATTGGTGCCGAACAGCCCCTTGAGCTTCGGATACGCCTGCAGGATCGACTTCGTCACCTCGGTCGACTTCAGCTGGTCGCCTTCACCGTATTGCACGGTCACGATCTGCACCTTCGGATGCGCCGCTTTCATCCGTTCGAGAAAACCGTCGCGGCGGTCGATGCCGGTGCGGCTCGTCTGGTCGTGCGCGACCACGGCCACCTCGCCTTCGTCGCCGATCAGCGCGGCGAGCTTGTCGGCGGCAAGCGACGCGGCGGCCTTGTTGTTGGTCGCGGCCGTCGTCACCGGGATGTCGCTGTCCACGCCCGAGTCGAACGCGATCACGGGGATCTTCTCGGCCTGCGCCTTTTTCAGGAGCGGCAGTGCGGCCTTGCTGTCGAGCGCCGCGAAGCCGAGCGCGGCCGGCTTCTTCGCGATCGCGGCCGACAGCATGTCGATCTGCTTGTCGACCATCGCCTCGGTTTCGGGGCCTTCGAACGTCACCTTCACCTTGTAGTCCTTCGCGGCCTGCATCGCGCCCGCTTTCACGGCCTGCCAGAACTGATGCTGGAAGCCCTTCGAGATCAGCGGGATGTAGGTTTCCTGCGCGTGCGCGCCGGCCGTGACGCCGACGGCGAACGTCAGCCCGACGATCGCGTTCAACACCTTGCTCCTGATCACTTCGCGTCTCCTTTTTTCGTATCGACTGGAACGACTGGAACACCGGCCGGAACCGGCTTTGAAGCGCATGCCTGCGCGGGTGCGTGTATCAGCGGCGGCGCCGGCGCAGGATGTCGACGTAGACGGCCAGGATGATGATCACGCCCGTCACGACCGTCTGCCACTCCTGCGCGACCGACATGATGCGCAGGCCGTTCGTCAGCACGCTCATGATGAACGCGCCGATGATCGTGCCGACGATGCTGCCCGCGCCGCCCGACAGCGACGTGCCGCCGATCACGACGGCCGCGATCGCATCGAGCTCGTAGCCCTGCCCGAGCGCGGGCTGTGCGGAATTCAGCCGCGACGCGATCAGGAGCCCGGCGATCCCGCACACCGCACCGCTGAACGTGTAGACCGCGATCTTCCACGCATCGACGTTCACGCCCGACAGCCGCAGCGCTTCCTCGTTGCTGCCGAGCGCGAACGTGTAGCGGCCGAAGATCGTCCGGTTCAGCACGATCGACGCGCCGATCGCGACGAGGAACAGGATCAGCACCGCGTTCGGAATCGGCAGCGCGGGAATCAGGTTGCCGATCAATGAATCCTGCGCGATCGACGTGAAGCCCGGCGTGTCGTTGAAGTAGATCGGCCGCGTGCCCGAGATCACGAGCGACAGCCCCTTGAGCAGCATCATCATGCCGAGCGTCGCGATGAACGGCGGCACCTTCATCTTCGCGATCACGAAGCCCGACACGCTGCCCGACAGCGCACCGAAGCACAGCGCGGCCAGGATCCCGAGCGGCAGCGGCATGCCCCACTTCGTCAGTACGACGCCGGCCATCACCGCGCAGAACGTCATCAGCGTGCCGACCGACAGGTCGATGCCCGACGTGATGATCACGTAGGTACAGGCGACGGCCAGCACGCCATTCACCGCGGTGGCCTGCAGGATCGCGACGAGGTTGTCGACTTCGAGGAAGTTCGGCGACGCGAAGCTGAAGAACACGATCAGCAGCACGAGGCTCGCGAACGCGAGCAGCTTTTGCCGCGCGGTCGGGTTGAAGAAGCGCGACTTCAGGCTCGATGCACCGGCCGGCGTGTCGCCGGAAGCAAGGGGCGGAACGGGATGCGTATCGTTGGACATGATCGTAGGGGCTGAATCAGGACAATACGGTCGACTCGCGCTGCGTCGCGAGCTGCATGATCTTTTCCTGCGTGGCATCGGCCGCGCGCAATTCGCCGGTCACGCGGCCTTCGCACATCACGAGAATCCGGTGGCTCATGCGCAGCACTTCCGGCAACTCCGACGAGATCATCACGATCGCCTTGCCGTCGGCGGCGAGCGCGTCGAGCAACTTGTAGATCTCGCTTTTCGCGCCGACGTCGATGCCGCGCGTCGGCTCGTCGAAGAACAGGATGTCGCAGTCGCGCAGCAGCCACTTCGCGATCACGATCTTCTGCTGGTTGCCGCCCGACAGCAGCCGCGCCGGCTGCGCGACCGACGGCGTGCGGATCGCGAGCTGCCGCACGTACGACTGCGCGGTGTCGCGCAGCGCGCGCGCATCGAGAAACACGCCGCGGCGCACGAAGCGGCGCAGGCTCGACAGCGCGATGTTGTTCTGCACGTCCATCCCGACCGCGAGCCCGAAGTGCTTGCGATCTTCGGACAGGTAGCCGATGCCGTGCTTCACCGCATCGGCCGGCGTGCGGATCGTCACGGCCTTGCCGTGCACGCGGATCTCGCCCGCGTCGACCGGGTCCGCGCCGAACACCGCGCGCGCGACCTCGGTGCGGCCTGCGCCCATCAGCCCCGCGAAGCCGAGGATCTCGCCGCGCCGCAGCGTGAAGCCGACATCGCGGATCGCGCGGCCGCGCGACAGCCCGCGCACTTCGAGCGCGATGGCGTTCGCGGACGTATCGGGCGGCGTGCGGGATTCGGTGGCGAGCTGGCGGCCGACCATCATCGCGATGATCGCGTCCATCGACGTGTCCGCCATCGGCACGGTCGCGACGTACTTGCCGTCGCGCATCACCGTCACGCGATCGGCGATCTGGCGCAGCTCGTCCATCTTGTGCGAGATATAGACGATGCCGACACCGTGGGCACGCAGGTCGCCGATGATGCGGAACAGCTCGGCGATCTCCGCGTTGTTGAGCGCGGCAGTCGGCTCGTCCATGATCAGCACGCGCGAGTCGAACGACAGCGCCTTCGCGATCTCGACCATCTGCTGCTTCGCCACCGTGAGCCGGCCGACCGGCGTGCGCGGGTCGAGATCGAGGCGCATCCGCGCGAAGATCGCGGCCGCGTCGCGGTTGAGTGCCGCTTCGTCGACGAACACGCCGAAGCGGCCGCGCGGCTCGCGGCCGATGAAGATGTTCTGCGCGACGCTCAGGTGGTTCATCAGGTTCAGTTCCTGATGGATGATGCCGATCCCGAGCGCCTGCGCGGCGCGCGGATCGGCGATCTCCACCGCGCGGCCGTCCATCCGGATCTCGCCTTCGTCGCGCTGGTAGACGCCCGCGAGGATCTTCATCAGCGTCGACTTGCCCGCGCCGTTCTCACCCATCAGCGCATGCACTTCGCCGGCACGCAGGTCGAAACGGCAATCGTCGAGCGCCTGCACGCCGGGGAAGCGCTTGCCGATGCCGGTCAACGCGATCAGCGGCGGCGCGGGGTTCGGGTTCAGGTCGAGTTGCATGGATCGCAGCCCTTAGCCGATCGCGCGGTCGAGATGCGTATAGCCGCCGTCGACGAACAGCCACTGGCCCGTCGTGTGCGAGGCGCGTTCGGACAGCAGGAACACGGCCGTATCGGCAATTTCCTCGGCTGTCGTGAAGCGCTTGCCGAGCGGCACCTTGCCTGCGATGGTGGCGAGCTTCGCGTCGGGATCGTCGAAGCCGGCGAGCCAGTTCCGGTACAGCGGCGTCATCACCTCGGCCGGGATCACCGCGTTCACGCGCACGCCGTCGTCGCGCAGCGCGACCGCCCATTCGCGCGTCAACGCGAGCTGCGCGCCCTTCGATGCGCAATAGCCGCTCGTGTTGCCCTGCCCGGTCACGGCCGTCTTCGACGAAAGGTTGACGATCGCGCCGCGCGCCGCCTTCAGGTGCGGCACGCAGTAGTGCGCCATCACGTAGTAGTGGATCAGGTTGCGCTCGAGCGATGCGACGAACGCGTCGCGCCCGGCATCGAGCCCGATGCTGTCGTTGACGCCCGCGTTGTTGACCAGGCCATCGAGGCGGCCGAAGCGCGTGATCGTTTCCGCAACCGCGTCGCGGCATTGCGCATCGTCCTGCAATTCGACCGAGAGACACGCGGCATGCGGCTGCTTCTGCACGAGTGCGCGCCAGAACGCATCGTCGGGCGTGTGGCGCGCGAACACCACCGGAATCGCGCCTTCGTCGGCCAGCCGCATCGAGATCGCGGCGCCGATACCCGACGCGCCGCCGGTCACGATCACGACCTTGTGTTGCAGATTCAAATCCACGTCGCGTCTCCGTCGTTCATGTTGTCGGCGCGCATGACGCGCGTCGCGCGCGGCCGTACTTCAGCCGCGGAACCGGTATTGCTCCAGCGATTCGGGCTTCATCTCGATCGAGAAACCGGGCGCCGTCGGCGGCATGTACGCTGCGCCGCGCACCACGCACGGCTCGACGAAATGCTCGTGCAGATGATCGACGTACTCGGTCACGCGCCCTTCCTTCGTGCCGGAAATGCACACGTAGTCGATCATCGACAGATGCTGCACGTACTCGCACAACCCGACGCCGCCTGCATGCGGGCACACGGGCAGCCCGTACTTCGCGGCCATCAGCATCACCGCGAGAATCTCGTTCACACCGCCGAGCCGGCATGCATCGATCTGCACCACGTCGATCGCGCCGCGCGCGATGAACTGCTTGAACAGCACGCGGTTCTGGCACATCTCGCCGGTCGCGACCTGCACCGGCGCGATCGCGTCGCGAATCTTGCGATGCCCTTCGACGTCGTCGGGGCTCGTCGGCTCCTCGATGAACCACGGCCGCGCGAACGCCAGCTCGCGCACCCAGTCGATCGCTTCGTCGACTTCCCACACCTGGTTCGCGTCGATCATCAGCTGGCGGGCCGGGCCGATCACCTCGCGCGCGATCGTCACGCGGCGAATGTCGTCTTCCAGGTTCGCGCCGACCTTCAGCTTCACGTACTCGAACCCGGCTTCGACGGCTTCGCGGCACAGCCGCCGCAGCTTGTCGTCGCTGTAGCCGAGCCAGCCGGCCGACGTCGTGTAGCACGGGTAGCCGTCGCGCTCGAGCAACGCGATCCGTTCGGCCTTGCCCGGCGCCTGCCGGCGCAGCAGGTCGAGCGCTTCGTCCGGCGTCAGGCAGTCGGTCAGGTAGCGGAAGTCGATCGCGCGCACCAGTTCCCCGGGGCGCATGTCGGCCACGAGCCGCCACAGCGGCTTGCGTTCGGCTTTCGCCCACAGATCCCACACCGCGTTGACGACGGCACCCGTCGCCAGATGGATCGCGCCCTTGTCGGGGCCGATCCAGCGCAACTGGCTGTCCGACGTGACGTGGCGCCAGAAGCGGCCCATGTCCGCGCGGATCCAGTCGAGGTCGAGGCCGACGACGAGGTGACGCATCGCGTCGATCGCCGCGCAGCAGATCTCGTTGCCGCGCCCGATGGTGAACGTGAGCCCGTGACCTTCGAGCCCGTCGCGGTCGGTTTCGAGCACGACGTAAGCCGCCGAATAATCGGGGTCCGGATTCATCGCATCGGAGCCGTCGAGCTGGCGCGAAGTCGGGAAGCGCACGTCGAGGACGCGCATCGATCGAATGATAGGCATGGCGAACCGTCCGTTAAAGGAAATCAGGCCTGCACGGTGCGCTGGCGTTGCTCGCCGAGCCCGTCGATGCCGAGCGTGATCACCTGTCCGGCGCGCAGATAGACGGGCGGCTTCTGCCCGAGGCCGACGCCCGGCGGCGTGCCGGTCGAGATCACGTCGCCCGGCTGCAGGCTCATGAAGCGGCTCAGGTAGCTGATCAGGTGCGGCACGCGGAACACCATCGTCGCGGTCGTGCCGTTCTGGTAGCGATGGCCGTCCACGTCGAGCCACAGCCGCAGCCCATGCGGATCGGGCACGTCGTCGGCCGTCACGAGCCACGGGCCGAGCGGCCCGAACGTGTCGTTGCCCTTGCCCTTGTCCCACGTGCCGCCGCGTTCGAGCTGGAATTCGCGCTCCGACACGTCGTTCACGACGCAATAGCCGGCGACGTGCGACAGCGCGTCGGCTTCCGCGATATAGCGGCCGCCCTGGCCGATCACCACGCCGAGCTCGACTTCCCAGTCGGTCTTCTCCGAGCCGCGCGGAATCTCGACGTCGTCGTTCGGCCCCGAGATCGCACTCGTCCACTTGCCGAACACGACGGGCTCCTTCGGTACGTCCATCCCCGATTCGGCCGCGTGGTCGGAATAGTTGAGCCCGATGCAGATGAACTTGCCGACCCGGCCGACACACGCGCCGAGCCGCGGCGTGCCTTCGACCCGCGGCAGCGACGACGGCGGAATGTCGCGCAGCCGCGCGAGCGAGGCCGGCAACAGCGCGTCGCCGGCGATGTCGTCGATCACGCCGGACAGGTCGCGGATCTGGCCCTGCGCATCGAGCAGGCCCGGCTTTTCATGGTGTTTGTCGCCAAATCTGAGCAGTTTCATGTCGTCTTGAGCGGAACCGGAAAGTGAAAGGAAGGCCTGGTCAGTTTGACCAGCCGCCGTCGATCAGGTGAATCGCGCCGGTCGTGAACGACGCTTCGTCGGACGCGAGGTACAACGCGAGCGCGGCCACTTCTTCCGCGCTGCCGATGCGGCCGATCGGCTGGCGCGCGACGAACGCCTGGCGCACCTCGTCGGTCGACACGTGGCGCGTGCGCGCCTGGTCGGCGATCCGCTGCTCCAGCGACGGCGATTCGATCGTGCCCGGGCAGATCGCATTGCAGCGGATGCCCCGCTCGACGAAATCGGCGGCGACCGCCTTGGTCAGCCCGATCACGGCCGCCTTGGTCGTGCCGTACACGAAGCGGTTCGGCACGCCCTTCACGCTCGACGCGGCCGACGCCATGTTGACGATCGACCCGCCGCCGGCTTCGAGCATCGCGGGCAGCAGCGCGCGGATCAGCCGGTACATCGACGTGACGTTCAGGTCCAGCGAGAACGCCCATGCGTCGTCGTCGCAGTCGAGGATCGAGCCGTGGTGCACGAAGCCCGCGCAGTTGAACAGCACGTCGAACGCGCGTTCGCTCGCCGCAAGCGCCGCGACGTCCTGCGCATCGGTCACATCGAGCCGCCGCGTGGTCAGCCGGCCGCCCGCGCGTTCGGCGTCGGCCTCGAGCCGCACGAGCGCGGCTTCGTTGAT
>NZ_CAJNKE010000156.1 GCF_905232215.1 Burkholderia sp. LMG 13014 | reverse complement strand
CTCGCGATCGCGATACTGGAGGCGATCGCCACGCTGGCCTTTGCGATCTCGGGCTTCATCGAGGCACGCAAGAACCGCCTCGACTCGGTCGGCACGTTCGTGGTGGCACTCGCCACCGCATTCGGCGGCGGCACGCTGCGCGACATCCTGCTCGAGCGCCGGCCGTTCTACTGGGTCGTGCACGACGACTACGTGATCGTGATCTTCGTGCTCGCGCTGTTCGCGCCGTTCGTGCTGCGGATGTTGTCGCGGCTGTCGGCCGAGCGGCTGCTGCTCGTCGCCGATGCGATCGGGCTCGGGATCTTCAGCATTTCGGGTACGGCAATCGCGCTCGATGCCGAGATGCCGCGCTTCATCGCGGTGATGATGGGCGTGATCACGGGCGTGGTGGGCGGGATCATCCGCGACGTGCTGTGCAACGACATTCCGCTGATCCTGCGCGATTCGCGGCCGTACGCGACCTGCGCGTTCGTCGGCTGCTGGTTCTATCTGCTGCTCGTGTGGCTGCAGTTTGATTCCGTCTACAGCGTGCTGCTCGCGACCGGCTTCATCCTCGTCGCGCGGCTCGCGACGTTCAAGTTCGACGTCAGGCTGCCGCACTGACTGCCGTTGTAGCGTCAACCGCATCGCCAAAACAGAAGGGGCCGTTCGAGACGGCCCCTTCTTTCGTTCAGCGCGAGCGCCGCGTTACGCGATCCGCTCTTCCGACGCCGGGTCGAACAGCACGGCCTTCGACACGTCGAACAGCAGCGACAGCGTCTGTTCGGGTTGCGGGTTCGCGGCCGGATGCACGCGGCTCACGATCCGCTTGCCGTTCACTTGCGCGAACACGTGCGTATCGGGGCCGGTCGGCTCGGTCACGTCGACGCGCACGTCGAACGGCTGCAGGTGCGACGCGTCGCCGTTGTGCGCGTGGCGCACGTCGGTGATGCGCTCCGGACGCAGGCCGAGGATCACCTCGCGGCCGACGTGCGACTTCAGCTTCGCCGCGTCGAACGGCAGGTTCAGCGCGCCGCGCTTGACGCCCGTATCGATCTCGAGCGCGATCCCGCTGCCCTGCTCGACCAGCTTGCCGTTGATGAAGTTCATCGGCGGCGCGCCGATGAAGCCCGCGACGAACAGGTTCGACGGCGAATCGTAGATCTCCTGCGGCGCGCCGAACTGCTGGACGACGCCATCCTTCATCACCGCGATCCGGTCGCCGAGCGTCATCGCCTCGATCTGGTCGTGCGTCACGTAGACGATCGTCGTGCCGAGGCGCTGGTGCAGCAGCTTGATTTCCGCGCGCATCTCGATGCGCAGCTTCGCGTCGAGGTTCGACAGCGGCTCGTCGAACAGGAACAGCGACGGATCGCGCGCGAGCGCACGGCCCATTGCGACACGCTGGCGCTGGCCGCCCGACAGCTGGCCCGGCTTGCGGTCGAGCAGGTGCTGGATCTGCAGCATCTGCGACACGCGGTCGACGATCTGCTGCTGCTCGCTCTTCGGCACCTTGCGGATGTTCAGGCCGAACGAGATGTTCTCGCGCACCGTCATCGACGGATACAGCGCGTACGACTGGAACACCATCGCGATGTCACGATCCTTCGGCGACAGGTCGTTGACGACCTTGCCGTCGATGCAGATCTCGCCGCTCGTCACGGTCTCGAGCCCGGCAATCATGTTGAGCAGCGTCGACTTCCCGCAGCCCGACCCGCCGACCAGGATCAGGAACTGTCCGTCCTCGATCTCGATGTCGACACCCTTCAGGACCGGCACCCCGTTCGGGTAGGTCTTGTACACGTCACGGATGGAAAGGCTTGCCATGCTGTGAATCCTCTGTCTCGTCTCGCGCGGCGCACTCGGGCGCCGCGTCGGGTTCGTTTCGATGCGCCGCGCGCGAGGCGCGGCCGGTTCGTCGTATCGGATGAAGCCGCGCTTACCCCTTCACCGCGCCCGCCGTCAGCCCGCGCACGAAGTAGCGGCCGGCGACGATGTAGACGAGCAGCGTCGGCAGCGCGGCGATGATTGCGCCCGCCATGTCGACGTTGTATTCCTTCACGCCCGTCGACGTGTTGACGAGGTTGTTCAGCGCAACCGTGATCGGCATCGAATCGACGCCGGAGAACACGATCCCGAACAGGAAGTCGTTCCAGATCTGCGTGAATTGCCAGATCAGGCACACCATGAAGATCGGCAGCGACACCGGCAGCAGGATCTTCGTGAAGATCGTGAAGAAGCCCGCGCCGTCGATGCGCGCGGCCTTCACGAGCTCGGCCGGCACGCTCACGTAGAAGTTGCGGAAGAACATCGTCGTGAACGCGATGCCGTACACGACGTGCACGAACACGAGGCCCGGAATCGTGTTGGCGAGGCCGAGCATCCCCTGCAGGCGCGCCATCGGCAGCAGGATCACCTGGAACGGGATGAAGCAGCCGACCAGCATCATCGTGAACAGCGCGTCCGCGCCGCGAAAGCGCCAGTGCGTGAGCACGTAGCCGTTGAACGCGCCGATCAGCGACGAGATCAGCACGGCCGGGATCACCATCTGCAGCGAGTTCAGGAAGAACGGCTTCATGCCGTCGCAGCGCACGCCGGTGCACGCCCCGCTCCACGCCTTCACCCACGGGTCGATGGTCCACGTGGTGGGCGGCGTCAGCAGGTTGCCGGTGCGCAGCTGGTCGAGATCCTTGAACGACGTCGACAGCATCACGTAGATCGGGAACAGGAAATACAGCGCGAACAGGATCAGTGCCGCATAGATCACTGCCCGGCTGATCGTCATCTTAGGCTGCATTGCGGGTGCTCCTCGATTCCATATACATCAGCGGCACCAGCACCGCGACCACGGTCGCGAGCATCATCACCGAGGACGCCGCGCCGAGCCCGAGCTGGCCGCGGTTGAACGAAAACGTGTACATGAACATGGCCGGCAGCGACGACGACGTGCCCGGACCGCCCGCCGTCAGCGCGACGACCAGGTCGAAGGTCTTGATCGTGATGTGGCAGAGGATCAGCAGCACCGAGAAGAACACCGGGCGCATGCTCGGGATCACGATCTTGCGGTAGATGGTCGGCAGCGTCGCGCCGTCCACCTGCGCGGCCTTGAAGATCTCCGCATCGACACCGCGCAGCCCCGCGAGGAACAGCGCCATCACGAAGCCGGTCGACTGCCACACGGCCGCGATCACCACGCAGAAGATCGCCTTGTCAGGATCGCCGAGCCAGTCGAACGAGAAGCTCGCCCAGCCCCAGTCGTGCATCACCTTCTCGAGGCCGAGGCCCGGGTTCAGGATCCACTGCCACGCGGTGCCGGTGACGATGAACGACAGCGCCATCGGGTACAGGAAAACCGCGCGCAGCGCGCCTTCGTTGCGGATCCGCTGGTCGAGCAGGATCGCGAGGAACAGCCCGAGCGCGACGCAGATCGCGATGAACGGAATCCCGAACCAGCCGAGGTTCGCGGCGGAGGTCCACCACACGTCGTTCTGGAACAGGTCCGTGTAACGGCCGAAGCCGTCGAATTCGTAGTTCGGCAACAGTCGCGAGTTGGTCAGCGACAGATAGCCGGTAATCAGGATGAAGCCGTAGATGAACACCACGGCGATCGCGACGCTCGGCGCAAGCACGAGCTTCGGAATCCAGCGATCGGCGAAGGCCGACATCGGCGACGTACGCCGTGCGGCGGCAGCGCCGGATCCGTTTCCGCTAAGAGGGGCAGCCACTTGATTCGACTCCTGGAACGAGGGCGACGCAGGCCGGGCCGGCGCCAGGTACGGCACAAGCCCGCGGGCGAGCCCGTTTGCTGCACATGCAAAAACGCCCGGCCGATGAAGCGTTTCCGGCCGGGCGCCTGTCGCGCGTTACTTGACCTTCGCGGCCTTCGCGAGCGCGGCGACCGCGCTCTTCGAATCCTGCTGCGAGTTCATGAACTTCGTCACGACGTCCGTGATCGCGCCGGCGGTCGCATCGCTTTGCGCCATCCCGTGTGCGAGCGACGGCACGAAGCCGCCCGACTTGATCGCGGTCTGCTCGTCGGCATACGACTTCTTCGCGCAGTCGTCGAACTTGTCCATCTTCACGCCGAGGCGCACCGGCACCGAACCCTTCAGCAGGCTGAACTGTTCCTGGAAGTCCGGCGTCATGATCGTCTTCGCGAGCGCGAGCTGGCCCGGCGTCGCCGCCTTCTCGCCCTTCTGCTGGAAGAACACGAACGAATCGACGTTGAACGTGTACGAATTCGCCGTGCCCGGCACCGCTGCGCAGATGTAGTCCTTGCCCGACTTCTTGCCGGCGTTCTCGAACTCGCCCTTCGCCCAGTCGCCCATGAACTGCATGCCGGCCTTGCCGTTGATCACCATCGCGGTCGCGAGGTTCCAGTCGCGGCCGTTACGGCCGGTATCGAAGTAGCCCTGGATCTTGCGCACGGTGTTGAACACGTCGAGCATCTGCGGCGACGTCAGCGTTGCCTGGTCGAGGTCGACGAGCGCCTTCTTGTAGAACGCCGGGCCCTGCGACAGCACGACGTCTTCCCACAGCGTCAGGTCCTGCCACGGCTGGCCGCCCATCGCGACCGGCTGGATGCCCGCGGCCTTCAGCTTGTCGGCCACCGCGAAGAATTCGGGCCAGGTGGTCGGCACCTTCGCGCCGACCTTGTCGAGCGCGGCCTTGTTGATGTACAGCCAGTTCACGCGGTGCACCGAGAACGGCGCCGCGACGGTGTGGCCCTTGTACTTGATGATTTTGTCGATTTCCGGCGGCAGGTTCTGCTTCCAGTCGCCGGCAGCGGAATCGATGTTGACGAGCACGCCCTGGTCGGCCCAGTCCTGGATCAGCGGGCCCTTGATCTGCGCGGCCGACGGTGCGTCGCCGCTGATCACCTTGGTCTTCAGCGCGGTCATCGCCGCGGCACCGGCGCCGCCCGCGACCGCGAAGTCCTTCCACACGTAGCCCTGCTTCTGCACGTCGTCCTTCAGCACGCCGACGGCCTTCGACTCGCCGCCCGAGGTCCACCAGTGCAGCACCGTTACGTTCTCGGCTGCCTGCGCCGCCACGGCGCCAGCCATCAGACCTGCCGCGCAGAGCGCACCCATGATCGAGCGAACTTTCATTACTTATCTCCTCCAGACTGAATCAACTCGTGAGGTTCCCTGACCGGGAACCGGCTTCTTGATAACGACGGGGAAATCGAGCCGCGGGACGCATGCAGCGTACGGGGCCGATGACCGGCCGGGCTCTTACAGAAAGCGTGAATCGAGATTCAACGGCGTGTCTCCTCTTTGTGTTTCTGGCCCGCCGCGATGATGCGGCGCGAGCCCGGGGCAGACGTCGCGCTGACGATGCGCGCCGTCAATGTCCGATAACATTCGGCACAAGGCGTTCCCGAAGGCGAAGCTCGCGCAGTTCATCGACCGCACTTCTTTTTTTCTTCACCCAGGTGCTACCCCTTGCGGCGGATTGTAGTTAAACTACAATTCAGTGTCAAAAATATTTTTATCGCACTGCGGATCGCTTCCCAGCACCCCAACCCGGCGGAGACACATGCATACCGATTCCAGCTTTACCTTCGTACTTTTCGGCGGCACCGGCGATCTGTCGATGCGCAAGATCCTGCCCGCGCTGTTCGAAGCGCACCGTGCGAACATGCTGGCGGAGAGCGGCCGGATCGTCGCCGTGGCGCGTCATGAATCGGATCGTGCGTCCTATCTCGACTGGGTCGATACACACGTGAAGCCGCACGCGGCCAAGGCCGCCGGCAAGGCGTTCGACGAAGCTGCATGGAAGTCCTTCCTCGATCGCATCGAGTACGTGCACCTCGATCTCGGCCGCGCGGAAGACTACGTCGTGCTGCGCGACGCGGTGGCATCGCTGCCCGGCATCCGCGTGTTCTATCTGGCGACGGGCCCGTCGCTGTTCGTGCCGATCTGCAAGGCGCTCGCGTCGGTCGGCCTGAGCGAAGGCTCGCGCATCGTGCTCGAGAAGCCGCTCGGCTACGACCTGAAGTCGTCGAATGCGATCAACGACGCGGTCGGCGAAATCTTCGCGGAAGGCCAGATCTACCGGATCGACCACTACCTCGGCAAGGAACCCGTGCAGAACCTGCTCGCGCTGCGCTTCGGCAATGCGCTGTTCGAGCCGCTGTGGCGCCGCGAATGGGTCGAGAGCATCCAGATCACGATCGCCGAAGAGCTCGGCGTCGAGGCACGCGGCGATTTCTACGACAATACGGGCGCGCTGCGCGACATGGTGCAGAACCACCTGCTGCAGCTGCTGTCGATCGTCGCGATGGAACCGCCGCATTCGATGGATTCGGATTCGGTACGCGACGAAAAGCTGCGCGTGCTGCGCGCGCTGAAACCCGTCGATCCGCGCGACATCGGCAAGGTTGCCGTGCGCGGCCAGTATCATGCGGGCGTGATCAAGGGCGCGCAGGTGCCGGCCTACGCGACCGAGCCGGGCGTGAAGCCCGACAGCCAGACCGAAACCTTCGTCGCATTGAAGGTCGAGATCGAGAACTGGCGCTGGGCCGGTGTACCGTTCTTCCTGCGCACCGGCAAGCGTCTTGCCGATCGCGTCGCGGAGATCGTCGTCAATTTCCGCCCGGTGCCGCATTCGGCGCTCGGGCCCACCGCGCTGCGCCCCGGCTCGAACCGCCTCGTGATCCGGCTGCAGCCGAACGAGACGATCCGCCTGTACTGCCTCGCGAAGCAGCCGGGCGAAGGGATGAACCTCGCGAGCGTGCACCTCGACCTCGCGTTCGACCAGTTCTTCAAGGAAGGGCAGATGGAGGCGTACCAGCGCCTGCTGCTCGACGTGATCAACGGCCGCCTCGCCCTGTTCGTGCGTCGCGACGAACAGGAAGCCGCATGGCGCTGGGTCGAGCCTATCCTGAACGAATGGGCACGCACGCTGAAGCCGCCGAAGCCGTATGCGGCGGGCACGTGGGGGCCGGCCGCGGCGAGTGCGATGCTCGCGCAGCACGACACCTGCTGGCTCGAAGAAGAGAACTGATGCAAACCGTTGCCGCACACGCCACCGTGCGCGGCAACGTGCCCCACGATTCGTACGATTTGAACAGACAAAGCAGTCCGGAGGAGATGTGATCGAGATCCACGCTTTCGACACCCAGGAAGCGCAAAGCGAAGCGCTCGCGCGCGCCGTCGGCGATGCGCTGCGCGCCGCGCTCGCCGGGCCCGAGCGCCCGACGCTCGCGGTGTCCGGCGGCACGAGCCCGCGCCCGTTCCTGCAAACGCTGTCGCACGCGGCGCTCGACTGGGCCGGCGTCGACGTGACGCTGGTCGACGACCGCTGGGTGCCCGAAGACGACGCAGCCAGCAACGCGCACCTCGTGCGCGACACGCTGCTGCAGCATGCAGCCGCCCCTGCCCGCTTCCTGCCCCTCGTCGACACACGCGCCGCGCTCGACGCGCACGTCGCCGCACTGAACGCGAACGCCGACTACCGCGTGCCGACCGTCGCCGTGCTCGGCATGGGCGAGGACGGCCATACCGCGTCGATCTTCGCCGATGCGCCCGAATGGGATCACGCGATCACGACGCCCGAGCGTTTCGTCGCCGTGCATCCCGGCGCCGCGCCGCATGCGCGCGTGAGCTTCTCGCTCGATGCGCTCAAGCGCGTCGACCGGCTGTTCCTGCTGATCGCGGGCGACCGCAAGCGCGCGGTGCTCGATGCCGCGGCCGCATCGCTGCAGAAGAACGCGATTTCCCAACTGGCCAACGACAAGGGGACCCAGCTCGATGTCTACTGGTGCGCAAAGTAAGGCGGCCGTCGCGGGCCAGCATGCCGACGGCCCGCGCCTGCTCGCGGACGTCGGCGGCACCAACGCGCGCTTCGCGCTGGAAACCGGCCCGGGCGACATCACGCAGATCCGCGTGTATCCCGGCGCCGACTATCCGACGCTCACCGACGCGATCCGCAAGTACCTGAAGGACGTGAAGATCAGCCGCGTGAATCACGCGGCGATCGCGATCGCCAATCCGGTCGACGGCGATCAGGTCACGATGACCAACCACGACTGGACCTTCTCGATCGAGGCGACGCGCCGCGCGCTCGGCTTCGATACGCTGCTCGTCGTCAACGATTTCACCGCGCTCGCGATGGCGCTGCCGGGCCTGACCGACGCGCAGCGCGTGCAGGTCGGCGGTGGCGCGCGCCGCCAGAACAGCGTGATCGGTCTGCTCGGGCCCGGCACCGGGCTCGGCGTGTCGGGGCTGATTCCGGCCGACGACCGCTGGATCGCGCTCGGCAGCGAAGGCGGCCACGCGTCGTTCGCGCCGCAGGACGAGCGCGAGGACCTGGTGCTGCAGTACGCGCGCAAAAAGTTTCCGCACGTGTCGTTCGAACGCGTGTGCGCGGGCCCCGGCATGGAGATCATCTATCGCGCGCTCGCCGCGCGCGACAAGAAGCGCGTGGCCGCGACCGTCGACACGGTCGAGATCGTCGAGCGCGCGCATGCGGGCGACGCGCTCGCGCTCGAGACGGTCGAATGCTTCTGCGGAATTCTCGGCGCGTTCGCGGGCAGCGTCGCGCTGACGCTCGGCGCGCTTGGCGGCGTGTACATCGGCGGCGGAGTCGCGCTGAAGCTCGGCGAACTGTTCACGCGCTCGTCGTTCCGCGCGCGCTTCGAGGCGAAGGGCCGCTTCACGCACTACCTCGAGAACATCCCGACCTACCTGATCACCGCCGAATACCCGGCGTTCCTCGGCGTGTCGGCGATCCTCGCGGAGCAACTGTCGAACCGCTCGGGCGGTGCGTCGTCGGCCGTGTTCGAACGGATCCGCCAGATGCGCGACGCACTGACACCGGCCGAACGCCGCGTGGCCGATCTCGCGCTGAACCATCCGCGCTCGATCATCAACGATCCGATCGTCGACATCGCGCGCAAGGCCGACGTGAGCCAGCCGACGGTGATCCGCTTCTGCCGCTCGCTCGGCTGCCAGGGGCTGTCCGACTTCAAGCTGAAGCTCGCGACCGGCCTCACCGGCACGATTCCGATGAGCCACAGCCAGGTGCATCTCGGCGACACGGCCACCGACTTCGGCGCGAAGGTGCTCGACAACACGGTGTCGGCGATCCTGCAGTTGCGCGAGCACCTGAATTTCGAGCACGTCGAGAACGCGATCGAGATCCTGAACGGCGCGCGGCGCATCGAGTTCTACGGGCTCGGCAACTCGAACATCGTCGCGCAGGACGCGCATTATAAGTTCTTCCGCTTCGGGATCCCGACGATCGCGTACGGCGACCTGTACATGCAGGCCGCGTCGGCCGCGCTGCTCGGCAAGGGTGACGTGATCGTCGCGGTGTCGAAGTCGGGACGCGCGCCCGAGCTGCTGCGCGTGCTCGACGTCGCGATGCAGGCCGGTGCGAAGGTGATCGCGATCACGTCGAGCAACACGCCGCTCGCGAAGCGCGCGACCGTCGCGCTCGAAACCGACCACATCGAGATGCGTGAATCGCAACTGTCGATGATCTCGCGGATCCTGCATCTGCTGATGATCGACATCCTCGCGGTCGGCGTCGCGATCCGCCGTGCGTCGACGAACGGCGAACTGCCCGAAGCCGTCGCGCAGGCGAAGGCCCGCGCGAACGACGATGAAACGGCCGACGTGCTCGACTGGCTGAGCCACGGCGCGTCGCCGGCGGCGAAGGACGTCGCGCGAGACTGACGCGGTGCGGCGGCAGCCGCTTTCTGCGTTCCAAACAAAAACGCCACCGGCGC
The DNA here is from genome assembly GCF_905232215.1 of Burkholderia sp. LMG 13014. Lineage (GTDB taxonomy): Bacteria > Pseudomonadota > Gammaproteobacteria > Burkholderiales > Burkholderiaceae > Burkholderia. The sequence continues at coordinate 1,977 of NZ_CAJNKE010000156.1, read as the reverse complement.
AGCGCGCGCGGTGGCGTTTTTCATTCTGCCGTCAGGCCGCGGTTCAGGCGCCCGCCTTGACGGGCCGCCCGTGCCAGCGCAGCACGAGGTAGCGGCCGGCGAAACACAGCACGCCCGAGATGCCGATCGTCACGCCCATCGCGAACGGCGTGCCGTCCGCGAGTACGCCGATCGCGACGCTCGCGAGCGCGCCGAGTGCCAGCTGCATCGCGCCGAACACGGCCGCCGACGCGCCCGCGTTGTGCGGATAGCGATGCATGAGGTCGGTCGTGCAGTTCGCCGACAGGATCCCGACCACGCCGACGACGAAGAACAGGCACACGACGATCGACCACAGCCCGCCCCACCCCGTCAGCGCGACGAGCGCGACCGCGAGCGACGCGATGCAGCTCACGAGCGACGCGGCCGCGATGATGCGCAGCGAACCGAGGCGGCCGACGAGCCGCGTGTTCGCGAAGTTGCCGATCATGATGCCGACCACGTTCAGGCCGAACAGCAGCCCGTAGTGCTGCGGCGACACGTGGAAATATTCGATGTACACGAATGGTGTGGCAGTGATGTACGAGAACATCGACGCGAATGCCATCCCGCCGCACAGCATGTGCCCCCATGCGACCGGATCGGACAGGATGCGCCCGTACGACGCGAACGACGCGAGCACGGCCGCGCTCTTGCGCCGCTCCTTCGGCCAGGTTTCGGGCACGCGCAGGTACGCGGTCGCCGCGCACACCGCGCCGAACACGGCCAGCACGACGAACACGCCGCGCCAGCCCGAAAAACGCAGGATCTGGCCGCCGATCAGCGGCGCGAGCAGCGGCCCGACCGCCGTGACGATCGCGACCATCGACAGCACCTTCGCCGCGTCGGTCGGCTCGTGCGCGTCACGCGCGATCGCACGCGACAGCACCGACGCGGCGCCGGCGCCGAGCGCCTGCAGGAAGCGCACGAGGATCAGCATGTCGATCGAGGTCGACACGAAACAGCCGATGCTCGCGAGCGTGAACAGCGCGATGCCGCCGAGCAGCACGGGGCGTCGGCCCCACGTGTCGGACAGCGGGCCGTACAGCAGCATGCCGACCGAGAACCCGGCCATGAAGCTCGTGAGCGTGCGCTGCGCGGCGCCGGGGCTGACGGAGAAGCCGTCGGCGATCGACGGCAGGCTCGGCAGGTACATGTCGGTAGCGATCGGCCCGCAGGCGGCCAGCGCGCCGAGCAACAGGATCAGCCGGGCATCGGGCCGGCGTCGGATGACGTGAGACATGGGTATCCGGAATGGAGCCCGCGCGCATCGGGGCGCGCGTGGCGATGAAGACGGGAGGCCGCGCCGCGAACGGTGCGCTCAGGCCCATGATTGTACGCGCAACTTTTTTACGTGCTGGCGGCCAAGTGCGCGGCTGGCGGGAAAACACCGGCACGACGCCCGCCGCACGGGATCGAGCGCGGGGATTCGATTAAGCTTGCAGCTCCTCGCCCCTCTTGTCTGACCAATTCGACGCACGATCCAACCGATGACCGCTTTCCTGCTGATCTGGAGCCCCAAGAAATGGCCGTGGCCCGACCTGCCCGACGTCGCCGCGCGCGTGAAGGCCGGCGAGGCCGTGCATGACGTGTGGGGCTGCGGCTTCGCGCGCGGCATCCTGCCGGGCGACCGCGTGTTCCTGCATCGCGTCGCGAAGGAGCCCAAGGGCGTGTTCGGCTCCGGCTACGTGACGCGCGCGCCGTACGAGGTGCCCGATCCGTCGACGAAGCGCGGCTACCGGCTGTGCATCGACTTCGTGTACGACTGGCTGGTCGATGCGCACGAGGACGTCGTGATCGCGCGCGACGCGCTGCGCGTCCATCCGTACTCGGTGCAGACCTGGGATGCGCAGAGCTCCGGCACGGTGATCAAGCCGATGGTCGAAGGCCCGCTCGAGAAGCGCTGGGCCGAGCTGACCGGCAAGCGCAAGCCGCCGCCCTTGCCGGATCGATAACGGG
>NZ_CAJNKE010000155.1 GCF_905232215.1 Burkholderia sp. LMG 13014 | reverse complement strand
CTGACCGTCGCGTCCGCCGCGATCGAGGGAAGCGCGGGCGCCTACCTGCAGGCGATCGACGAACCCGGCGGCACGATGCTGATCGGCAGCGGGAACCACGAGGTCGTGTTCACCGCGACACGCGACATCGCGCGGCTGAACGTCTACGTCACGCACCCGTCCGGCTCGCCGTCGCCGCTGCTGTGCGAAGTGCAGGTCGACGGGCAGGCGCAGCGCAAGGGTACCGAACTGATGGCGCACTTCTCGTATCGGATCGTGGCCGGCACCGTCATCACGTTGCGCTCGACGAGCCTCGGCGGCCAGCAATGCAATGCGATCTGGCGGCTGCGCGAGGCGCCGGACATGCAGCAGTAGGCTGCCGGCGGGCTGCCGTTCGCTTGCAGGCCGCCCACATCCGGGACGCATTCGACCCGGCGATCACGACCGTCGCGTTCGACCGGCCAGATCGACAACGCGCGAGTGTGAGATTGGCATCCCATCGCTTGCCACTCGACTTCGGCTGCTTCGCGCCCGCCCTTCGTGCGGATGCAGCGCTCGAGACCGTACAGCGCGGTCAGATCGCGCAATCGACTGAGCGGCAGGCTTTCGATACGCGTGGATTCGAGCGGTGAAATACGCGGCGGGCCCACGCCGATCCGCACCGCCGCTTCGGCTTGTGTCAGCCCCGTGGCTGGCGAGCGGACGACAGGGTCTCGCTCGGTTGCGCGGGTGTATTGACGATGAAATTCACGGCGTGGATTCCTGTAGGCGCTAAACGCAACATATTCCTGACAGGCACAAACGCAAAATATGCCTGACAGGAATAATTTGCCGGCGTACTCATGCCCCTTCCCCGCCATCCAGCGCGCTTCCGACTGTCGAGATTCACTCTACTTGGAATTTCCCTCGCTCAACGTTGAGCTCTGAAGTTACTTCAAGGTTGTGGTCGAAGCCGGTCCGCCAGCTTTAGGGTTGCTCTGTGGCTCGGTTCGGCCAATATCCGACGATCAACGTAGGCACCGGAATCGTCGACACTCGCGCGCCGTCAGATGAAGCGCGTCTCGACCGCAGCAAAGACAACAATGTGCAACGTGAACATCGGTTTCGATGCGTGCCTGCGAACACCCACTACTGCCGGCGCTGCAGGGAAAGAAAGGGGGATCGCCTCGTAGGCAGGCCCACAGTCAACTAAGACGCCGCCAGCCCGATCTCCAGCAACAGGTCCACAGCATCGGTACGCAGCTAGCGTGGTGGATGCGCATCCAACCATTGTTCTGTGCGGCTCAGCAAGTCTTTGACAGCCTGTTCGACCCATTCGTCCCGTTCTTTCAGCTTGCCCGCATACTCCACCATCATGTCCAGATGGGTTCGGGTAAAAAGGTTGGTTTCCGGTGGCCCGTTCATGGTCTTGAGCCGTTTATATTCGGCCACCGACGCGTTATTTAGGCGGAAGGAGTCGAGCAAGCCACGCGCTAGCGCATAGGCCCTGATAATCGAGCGGCGCAGTTCTGCGTCATCCACCTTGCCGACCATCCCAACGTTGCCGACGAACACCGGGAACGGTTCAGCCGTTACGGGGTAGATGAAATTGAACGGTTCGTCTGCTCGCAGTGCCTTAAGCTTTGGGTGTATCTCCTGGTTATAGCCATCCCAAGCCGTCTGCACTTCGTCACAGATCGCCTGAACGAACGCGCGGGTTTCGGCCACGTCATCGGCTTTCTTGTCCGAATACTGCCTACTGTAGATCCAGACCGCGGCACCGACAGCGGCCAGCGATCCAACGCCCTGTATGACACCCGAGATATCACCAAGTGCGCCCATAGGAATTTTCCTTTTGTTTATGGGAAGCGGTAAGCGGCCAGTGCAACTGACTGCGCAGCAGCACGCGGCCGAACCACCCGCCGCGTCCATCAGTTCTTGTCAGCAACAGGATCCCACGTTGCACACATCGTCCATCTGCTGTCTGACACTGGGACGTGTCGTGCTTGTCCTGCGTGCAGAGCTTGGTTGCCGTCATTTAGTTCCTGTCGCCGCAATGATAACGAAACCACGTGGATCACTAAACGGCTACGCGCGGCGCGCAGTGACAGCAGCTGTCAGGCTCGTGGCCAATGCAGCGAGCAAAAGCGACCGAGTCGAACGGCGTTGCTACCGATTGACGCTTCGATATGTCACCGTCGGTTGGGCGTCCGCTTTCACGCGAATCAACTGACCGCTTCGGGTCGATCTGCGCCGGTCGCGTGTGATGGGCGGCGGCCGACCGAGTTCGGCCATGAAGGGTCGTTCGCCTGTGTCGGCATCGTGACATTCGGGCGACTGCTTTGCACCATTAGACGAGCAGGTGAGTGACGCGATTACCGGCCACGCGCCGGAGGCTCCGTGGGCCGGAGCTACGGCGGGCTGACATACACTCTGGCCCCGCTCGTTGCGGCTAAAGTGCGCATATCAGTACCCGGCCTATGCCTTCCCGTTCGACCCACGCCCGAGGCGTAGGCCATCCCTGCCGCGGTTGCGTCTGCCGCAAGATTGCACGAGCGGGTGTATCCCGTTGTCAATCGTGTATTCTTACGTTCTATTTTCGAGAAAAGATAATAATATGGCGGACGGACAATCAATCACTGATCAACCATTTGCGAACGATCAGTTAGATAGAAAGAAGGCTGCTGAATTCCTCACTAACTACCTCGTCGGACGCCATAGGGTCGCGGGCAGCGTTCCGGGAAATGAAAGCTTTGTCCTGAATGTAAACGCCGAATGGGGCCTTGGCAAAACGTACTTCCTTCGTGAGTGGGCAAGGATGTTGCGCGCACAAGGACACTTCGTTGTGTACTTTGACGCGTGGGAAAATGATTACTTAAGCGATCCCTTCGTCGGCTTTATGTCGGCGATCAACGCTCATCTTAAAGACAGCCTTCCAACGAAAGGGAAGATTGCACAGCAAGCCCGCGCGATGGCCCGAGCGGGAACCCACGTAATCAAAACGGCGGCCCCCGGCATTGCGTTTGTGGTCTTGAAGAATTTTACCGGCATAGATGTAAATGGCGATATCGTAAACCATATCAAGGAAGCGGCAAAGAGTGCGGGCGTGGAAATAGTTTCGACCATAAAAACCGACCTCGAAAAGCAAAATAAAGACCTGAAAAATGCGATAGACGAATTTAAAAAGTCATTTTCATCTTTTGCTAAAATTTATGAAAGTAAAGCATCTCTCAAACTACCGATTTTCTTAATGGTAGATGAATTGGATCGGTGCAGGCCGTCTTACGCGATAGAGCTTCTTGAAAAGATCAAACATATTTTTCGCATCGAGAATGTCTATACGGTAGTCGCAACGGACTCCCAGCAGTTAGGCCATTCCATAAAGGCGGTGTACGGGTCCGAGTTCGATTCGCGCAAGTATTTGCGACGTTTTTTTGACCATGAATCGCGCCTCGATACTCCGCAGTTTGGGCAACTCGCCGCAGCGATGCTGACCCAGCGCAATTTGGCCGACGATCCGAAAATAATCAACGTAATACAGCGACCTGACGGATCGCCCTCACATGCAGAGGCCTTGTCTGATATCGGCCAAATGATGAAGCTCACAACTCGCGACTTCATGAGATCAATCGACATATTGGACACGATACGAATAACACAATCGAATGAAATCGATTTGATTTTTATGGGTTTCCTTATAATGCTATACGTCGCTCATATGGACTTGTTCGACGCATACGACCGCACCGGCGCGGTGCCTGAGCTAAATAAGGAATTAGGTCAGCGAGTCGATCGCCGCATTGGCTGGGCCGAGATACAAGAGCTCGGTCATGACGGTCGTCGTGATTTTGAAGCGCCGGTATTCGATTGGTTACTGAAATACATGGATGGTGTTTGGCACGAACGGCCATACGAAAACAAAGACTCGTGGATCATGTTACGCCAAGCGATACTTGGACTCGTCACGGGGCCGACAAAGACAGCAAAGCAAAGGAGTCTCCAGCAGTATCACAGAATTGTCTCTATGGCTGGTCACTTTAGCATCTAAATCTACTCGCAGCTCAACTATAGAAGCCTGTACGTTTCAGAGGGCGTTATGCCATGATTATAAACCTAAAACCTGAAGATGCGGATAAATACATTTATCGGATCATATCCATGGAGCATCTGACTGCATGGTTTGAAAATCGTGAAAATGTAATGGTGAAGCCGAATAAATGGGATGATCCATTTGAAAATTTCATCCTGCGATCAAAGGTAAAATTGCCAGAGGGGAACATTATTGAGTACCCTTTTCATGATTCCATGTACGGGCAATGCTGGTCTTTGCATAAGGCGTCGGACGCCATGTGGCGGATATACTCGAAGGAAAAACTCGGACTACGCGTCCGCACGACGATTAGAGGTTTGATAACAAGCCTCGCTAGGCATCATGGAAGATTGCCGCAGGCAACATGCGCCATAGGCAAGGTGCGCTACCTCAAAACAAGGGATATCGAAAAGCAAGCAAATCAGACGTTCAACGACAGCGGACTGGCTGTAGATAAGATTTTCGAAAGCTTGCTATTCAAAAGAATGGCATTCAAACACGAAAATGAGGTTCGCCTCCTATATTGCGAGCTGGATCAAGATGCATGTGGAAATGATCTGCATAAATATGAAATCGATCCAAACGAACTGATTAGTCAAATCATGATTGATCCTCGCCTCTCAGAAGGGGAGGCAAGGGAAATTAAATCAACCATTAAGGCCAAGCTCAAGTTCAAGGGCGACGTTAAGCGTTCGATGTTGTACGCCCCCCCGAAGATTTTAACCGTTGGCACAACCGGATCAATATAGACATTCTGCGAATCGATAGGTGCGTTGGTCGCTACCGGTCATTCGCCACGCTAAGCCCGGGTGCGGCAGCAGGCTCCCGAGAACCCGACTTGGATGACCGGACCTAACTGGCAGCGGACGTTACGACAACGCAAGTGCGGATGGCCGCTCGGGGTCGATGAGAGCCGGCCGGCCGTGCGCGGACGGGCCAAGCTGCCTTTGAAAGTTCAAAGTTGAATGAACGGCAAAGCAGATAGTTCAACGTTGAGTGAACCGCGAATTCAACATTGAATGAGCGGGTTTGCCGGTACGCAGTGTACGGCCAGCAGGTCGAAATCAAGTTGAGTGAATCTCGACACCGACCCTATCACCTATCCTCACACCATAGTTTTTATCCGCTGGCGCGAATGATTTTGGCTTCGTTAGATGGATGACATTCGATCATCAGACGACAACGATCTAACAGCCGATGACCTGCGCGTTCGCCCATACCGTCGAATCCCGCTATGCCGAGCTGACGCCGACCGCCAAGCGCATCGCGAGCTACATGCTCGCGAACCTCGACCGGCTCGGGCTCGAGACGGCCGACCAGATCGCGCAGCAGGCCGGCACCAGCGGCATCTCGGTCGGGCGGTTCCTGCGCAGCGTCGGCTATCGCAATCTCGACGACCTGAAGCGCGAGCTGCGCGGCGGCGGCGGCGACCGCCCCTGGATGATCACCGACCGGCTCGACGAATACCGCCGCGTCGCGGGCACGCAACCGGCCGAACCCAACGGCAGCGGCACCGAAGGCCCGCTCGCGTCGTCGCTCGAACGCGAGCTCGATGCGATCCGTCACGTGTACCGGCTCGCCGAAGGCCCGGTGTTCGCACAGGTGGCCGACCGGATCGCCCATGCGGATGCCGTGTTCATCCTCGGCATCCAGTCGACGCGCGGGATCAGCAACGCATTCAGCAGCTACCTCGAATACCTGCGCCCGCGCGTGTTCTATTCGGACGGCCAGTCGGGCTCGTACGTCGATTCACTGAACTCCGAATTCGAGCGGCCGTATTGCATCGTCACCGATACGCGCGCGTATTCGCGCAGCGCGCGCCGCTATTGCCAGGCGGCCGCCGAGCGCGGGCAGCCGTTCGCGCTGGTCACCGATCTCTCGTGCCCGTGGGCACGCGACTGGCCGGCCGACCTGCTGCAGGTGAAAACCGACGTCGGCCAGTTCTGGGATTCGCTCGCGCCGCTCACCTGCCTGTTCAACCTGCTGATCACGGCCGTGGTCGACCGCCTCGGCCCCGCGATCGACCGGCGCGTCGCGCGCAACCGCGAACTGCAGCACACGTTCGATCAATTCGAATCCTGAATGCGAGGGCCTTGCGAACCGCCGATGAATACTCACCGCCTCGTTGAAATCACGCCCGCCACGCATCGCGTCGACATCGATCTCGTCTACGCGACCGACCGCAACCTGACCGGCAAGCCGATCTACCGCCACGCGCACTGCCTGCTGCTGGAGCCGGCCGAAGCCGCATTGCGCCGCGCGGTGAACATCGCGGCGCAGGCCGGCTTCACGCTGCGCATCTACGACGCGTACCGGCCGCCGCAGGCGCAGCAGGTGCTGTGGGATTTCCTGCCCGATCCGAATTTCATCGCCGACCTCGGCCGCGGCTCGAATCACAGCCGGGGCACCGCGCTCGACCTGACGCTCGTCGGCGCGGACGGCGAGCCGCTCGACATGGGCACCGGATTCGACGAGATGGTCGCAGCCTCCGGCCACTTCCACGCGGGGCTGCCCGAAGCCGTGCAACGCAACCGCCTGCTGCTGCTCGGCGTGATGCACGCGGCCGGCTTCGCACATATCGACAGCGAGTGGTGGCACTACGAATTGCCGGGCTCGCGCGCGCTGCCGCAGATCGACAACGCCGACAGCGGCCCGTGGCACCTGATGTGATGGCCATACGCATTCCCTTCACCGTTCACGTTCGACGCTTTCAACGACTTCAACGACAGATGGAGCGCACATGAAACTGCTGACATCCCGGCTCGTCGCGGCGCTGGCCGCCGCGTCCGTACTCGCCGCCGTTCCGCTTTCCGCCGCGCGCGCGGAAACGCCGAAGGACATGTTCGTGATGGCCACGCTGCTCGACGAATTCACGACGCTGGATCCGGGCGAGATCTACGAGCTGGTACCGGAGGAATACGTCGCGAACACGTACGACCGGCTCGTGCGCGTCGACCTGCGCGACCCGTCGAAATTCAACGGGGACGTCGCGCAGTCGTGGACGGTGAGCCCCGACGGGCTGACCTATACGTTCAAGCTGCGCCCCGGCCTGAAGTTCCACTCGGGCAACCCGCTGACGGCCGACGACGTCGCGTGGTCGATCCAGCGCGCGGTGCTGCTCGACAAGGGCCCGGCCGCCGTGCTGACCGGCATCGGTCTCACGAAGGCGAACGTCGTCGCCAATGTGAAGAAGCTCGACGACCTGACGGTGTCGGTCACGACCGACCAGAAGTACGCGCCGACCTTCGTGCTGAACGTGCTCGGCTCGTGGCCGGCGTCGGTGCTCGACAAGAAGCTGCTGCTGTCGCACCAGCAGGGCAACGACTTCGGCAACGCGTGGCTGAAGACCAATGAGGCCGGCTCGGGCGGCTACAAGCTCGTGAAATGGACCGCCGGTGACAGCCTCGTGCTGCAGCGCTTCGACGGCTACCGGCTGCCGCTCGCGATGAAGCGCATCGTGCTGCGCCACGTGCCCGAAGCCGCGAGCCAGCGCCTGCTGCTGGAGAACGGCGACGTCGATGCGGCGCGCGACCTGAGCCCCGACGATCTCGCGTCGGTCGTGAAGTCCGGCAAGGCGAAGGTGTCGGCCTCGCCGCAGGCGACGCTGCTGTATCTCGGCCTGAACACGAAGAACCCGACGCTCGCGAAACCCGACGTGCAGGAAGCGCTGAAGTGGCTCGTCGACTATGCCGGCATTCAGGGCAACGTGGTGAAGACGACCTACAAGGTGCACCAGACCTTCCTGCCCGAAGGCTTCCTCGGCACGCTGAACGCGAACCCGTACAAGCTCGACATTGCGAAGGCGAAGGCGCTGCTCGCGAAGGCCGGCGTGCCGAACGGCTTTTCGGTGACGATGGACGTGCGCAACGACTATCCGTACACCGAAATCGCGCAGGCCGTGCAGGCGAACTTCGCGCAGGCGGGCATCAAGGTGCAGCTGATCCCCGGCGACAACAAGCAGACGCTCGCGAAATACCGCGCGCGCCAGCACGACATCTACATCGGCGAATGGTCGGCCGACTATATCGATCCGCACAGCAACGCGCAGGGTTTTGCGTGGAATCCCGACAATTCCGACAAGTCGAGCTATAAAATGCTGGCCTGGCGCAACAGCTGGGACATCCCGCAACTGACGAAGGAAACCGACACCGCGCTCGCCGAACCGACCGCCGCGAAACGCGCGCAACGGTATCAGGCGATGCAGAAGGAAATGCTCGCGCGCTCGCCGTTCGTGATCATGTTCGAGAAAGTCGCGCAGGTCGCGACGCGGCCCGGCGTGAGCGGGCTCGACGTCGGGCCGATCAACGATCTCGTGTCGTACCGCAACCTGAAGAAGCAATAAGATTCGCCGCATGTCGACTCCCGTCTCCTCCCTCGAAGCACTGCGCACGCTGCCCGCGCGGCGCCCGGCCGTGCGCTGGGCCCTGCGCGTGCTGCGCTGGGCGCTTACGCTCGCCGTCACGTTCGTGGGGCTGCTCGCGCTGACGTTCGTGATCGGCCGCAAGGTGCCGATCGATCCCGTGCTCGCGATCCTCGGCGATCGCGCGTCGGCCGAGGCGTACGCGGCCGAACGCATCGCGCTCGGGCTCGACAAGCCGCTCGTCACGCAATTCCTGATCTATGCGCGCGACGTGCTGCACGGCAATCTCGGCATGTCGCTGCTGACCGCGAACCCGGTGCTCGACGACATCAAGCGCGTATTCCCGGCCACGCTCGAACTGGCGACGATCGCGACGCTGATCGGCATCGCGATCGGCGTGCCGCTCGGCGTCGCGGCCGCCGTGAAGCACAACCGGCCCATCGACCACATCGCGCGCTTCGTCGGGCTGATCGGCAATTCGGTGCCGCTGTTCTGGCTCGGACTGATGGGGCTGCTGCTGTTCTACGCGAGGCTGCACTGGGTCGGCGGGCCCGGCCGGCTCGATCCCGTGTACGACGGGATGGTCGATACGCGCACCGGCAGCCTGCTGATCGACTCGGCGCTCGCGGGCGAGTGGGACGTGTTCCGCAACGCGGTGTCGCACATCGCGCTGCCGGCCGCGATCCTCGGCTACTACTCCGTGGCCTACCTGAGCCGCATGACGCGCTCGTTCATGCTCGACCAGCTGAGCCAGGAATACATCGTCACCGCACGCGCGAAGGGGTTGTCGGAACGGCGCGTGATCTGGCGGCACGCATTCGGCAACATCATGGTGCCGCTGCTCACCGTGATCGCGCTCACGTACAGCAACCTGCTCGAAGGCTCGGTGCTGACCGAGATCGTGTTCGCGTGGCCGGGGCTCGGCTCGTACCTGACCGGCGCGCTGCTGAACGCCGACATGAACGCGGTGCTCGGCGCGACGCTCGTGATCGGCGCGATGTTCATCACCGTCAACCTGCTGACCGACGCGTTGTACCGCGTGTTCGATCCGCGGGCGCGCTGAGGGCCGCATCGACATGACCGCTTCCACCCTGCTTCTTTCATCGCCCATGCCGAAGGTCATCCAATCATGAACGCCGAGCGCCTCACGCTGCGCGCATGGCTGCTGTCCGACGCACCCGCGTCGCGCTCGCAGGCCGCGCTCGGCCTCGCGTACCGACGCTGGCGCCGGTTCGCCACCAACCCGCTCAACCTGTTCGGGCTCGCGATCCTCGTCGCGCTGATCGTGGTCGCGATCATCAGCCCGCTGGTCATGCCGCACGATCCGCTGCGCCAGGTGCTGTCCGACCGCCTGCTGCCGCCCGGCTCGCCGTCGCACTGGTTCGGCACCGACCAGCTCGGCCGCGACATCCTCTCGCGACTGATCGCCGGTTCGCGCCTCACGCTCGGCATCGCGCTACTCGTCGTCGTGATCGTCGTGCCGATCGGCCTCCTGATCGGCACGACGGCCGGCTATTGCGGCGGCTTCGTCGACAGCGTGCTGATGCGCATCACCGACGTCGCGCTCGCGTTCCCGAAGATCGTCCTCGCGCTCGCGTTCGCGGCCGCGCTCGGGCCCGGCGTGATCAACGCGGTCGTCGCGATCTCGATCACCGCGTGGCCCGCGTATGCGCGGCTCTCGCGCGCGGAGACGATCCGCATCGCACAGGCCGACTACATCCACGCCGCGCGGCTGCAGGGCGCGTCGGGCCCGCGCATCCTGCTGCGTTACATCATGCCGATGTGCATGTCGTCGGTGATCGTGCGCGCGACGCTCGACATGGCCGGCATCATCCTGACCGTCGCGGGCCTCGGCTTCCTCGGCCTCGGCGCACAGCCGCCGAGCCCCGAGTGGGGCTTCATGGTCGCGTCGGGCCGCAACGTGCTGCTCGACGCGTGGTGGGTCGCCACGCTGCCCGGCGCGGCGATCCTGCTCGTGAGCCTCGCGTTCAACCTGCTCGGCGACGGGCTGCGCGACGTCTTCGATCCGCGTCATGGAGCGTGACATGCCACTGAATTCCGCCCCCTCGCCCGTGCCGCTCTGCGAAATCGACGGCCTGAAGATCGGCTTTCGCGGGCACGACGGCACCGTCACCGATGCCGTGCGCGACCTGTCGCTGACACTCGCCCCCGGCGAACGGCTCGGCATCGTCGGCGAATCGGGCTCCGGCAAATCGCTGACGGGCCGCGCGCTGCTCGGCCTGCTGCCCGACGCCGCGCGCTGGTCGGCACGCACGATGCGCTTCGCGGGCCACGACCTGCTCGCAATGGCGCCGGTCGAGCGCCGGCGGCTGTGCGGCAGCCAGATGGGGATGATCCTGCAGGACCCGAAATATTCGCTGAACCCGGTGATGACGGTCGCGAAGCAGATGGGCGAAGCGTTCCGGCTGCGCGAGCCGGGCCTGCGCGGCCGCGCGCTGCGCGAGCGGATCGTCGACGCGCTGTCGGCGGTGCAGATCCGCGACCCGGCGCGCGTGGCCGATGCGTATCCGCACGAGCTGTCGGGCGGCATGGGCCAACGCGTGATGATCGCGATGATGGTGTCGACCGGTCCGCGCCTGCTGATCGCCGACGAGCCGACTTCCGCACTCGACGTCGCCGTGTCGATGCAGGTGCTCGCGGTGCTCGACGCGATGATCGCGCGGCACAACACGGGCCTGATGTTCATCAGCCACGACCTGCCGCTCGTGATGTCGTTCTGCGATCGCGTCGCGGTGATGTACGCGGGCCGCGTGGTCGAAACCTGCGCCGCGCGCGACCTGCGCGACGCATCCCATCCCTATACGCGCGGGCTGCTCGCGGCGAATCCGCCGCTCGCGAACCCGCCGGACGAACTGCCCGTGCTGCGGCGCGATCCGGCGTGGCTCGAGCCCGCGTCGCACGCCGGCACGCCCGCCGATCGACAGGAGGCCGCACGATGATCGACGTCGATCACGCATCGATCCGTTTCCCGACCCGCACGGGTCACGTCGACGCCGTGCGCGACGCGAGCTTCGCGGTGCGCGACGGCGAGGTGTTCGGGCTCGTCGGCGAATCGGGCTGCGGCAAGTCGACGCTGCTGCGCGCGCTGACCGGCCTCGTGCCGCTCGCGTCCGGCGGCCTGTCGATCGACGGACGCCCGGTGGGCGGCACGCCCGATCGTGCGTTCCGCCGTCACGTGCAGATGGTGTTCCAGGATCCGTACGCGTCGCTGCATCCGCGCTTCACGGTCGACCAGACGCTGCGCGAGCCGCTGTCGATCCACGGCATGGGCGACACCGATGCGC
>NZ_CAJNKE010000154.1 GCF_905232215.1 Burkholderia sp. LMG 13014 | reverse complement strand
ATCGGTGTGCCTCGGCGCGGCGTTCAAGGCGCTCGCGCAGCATTTCCCGGTCGGCCGGCTGCCGCTCGTCAACGGCCTCGTGATGGCCGTGGGTGGCCTTGGCGGCGTGATGGTCGGCTCGCCGCTGACCTGGCTGCTCGGCTGGACGAGCTGGCGCGCGATCTGTTTCGGTCTCGCGGTGCTGACGGTGATCGTCGCGGCATCGATCGGCCTGGGCGCGCCGGAAGCGAAGCAGGTGCGCCACCAGGGCGGGCTCGTCAGCCAGTTCAAGGGCACGTGGCATATCCTGAGCAGCCGCGCGTTCTGGAAGATCTCGTCGTTCTCCGTCGTCACGCAGGGTGTGTTCTACGCGATGCAGTCGCTGTGGGTCGGGCCGTACCTGCGCGATGTCGCGGGGTTCGATGCGCCGCATGCCGCGCGCCTCGTGTCGGTGCTCGGCTTTGCGATGATGGCCGGCTGCGTCGGCTTCGGCGCCGCGGCGCGGGTGCTCGAGCGGCGCGGCGTGTCCGTGTACGCGTTCTGCGGCGTCGGCATGGCGCTGTTCGTCGCGACACAGATCGCGATCGTCGCGGGGGTGCCGTTGCCGCCGGCCGTGCTGTGGGCGGCATACGGGATGTTCGGCGGTGTCGGCATCCTGACCTACGCGGTGATGGCCGGGCACTTTCCCGCGCATCTGATCGGCCGCGCGAACACGACGCTCACGCTCGTGATCTTCTTGCTGATCTTTGCGTTCCAGATCGGTGTCGGCGCGGTGCTGTCGCACTGGCCCGCGATCGACGGCCGCTATCCGGCCGCCGCGCACTTCACCGCGTGGGGCGTGCTGCTCGCGTTGCAGCTCGCGAGCGCGGTCTGGTACGTCTGGCCCGCGCGCGGCGCTGGCCAAGCACACTGATCCGGCGGTACGCTGGCGGGTAGGGCGGCCGCGGAAACGGGGCCGCAGCGCGTTGCGCCGTGCCGCCAGGCATGGCGGGGCGCACGATCGGACGGCCAAATCGATTGAAGATAGGGCCATTTTCGGGCTATAATTTGAAAGTTTGTGCTGATCAACCTCGCACCCTAGCGCCTACCTCATTCATCCCGTTCATCCGCCGCACGCCGCCAGCCGGGCGATGCCGCGAAGCCTCGTGCGCCACGCGCCGGGTTCGCGTCTCGACAAAGCAGGCCGCGTCCAGCAAGCGACCGCGCGCGCCCACGCAGCGCGGTGCGCGCGCGGCAGGGTAAACAGGTCGGCAGCAGGGTGTTCCCCAAGGAGCCTCCCGTGTTGCCGTCTTTTACTCCCGCCTTGCTTGCACTCGCCGACGGCACGGTCTTTCGTGGTTATTCGATCGGGGCCGAAGGCCATACGATCGGCGAAGTCGTGTTCAATACCGCGATCACCGGCTATCAGGAAATCCTGACTGATCCGAGCTACTCGCGCCAGATCGTCACGCTCACCTACCCGCATATCGGCAACGTCGGCGTCAACGCCGAAGACGTCGAAGCCACGAAAGTCCATGCCGCCGGCCTGATCATCCGTGATCTGCCCGCGCTCGCATCGAACTTCCGCATGGACCGCACGCTCGGCGACTACCTGCGCGACGAAGGCGTCGTCGCGATTGCCGGCATCGATACCCGCAAGCTGACCCGCATCCTGCGCGACAAGGGCGCGCAGAGCGGCTGCATCCTGACGGGCTCGGACGACGAAGCGAAGGCGATCGAGCTCGCGCGCTCGTTCCAGGGTCTCGCGGGCATGGATCTCGCGAAGGTCGTGTCGACCACCAAGCCGTTCGAGTGGAAGCAGACCGAATGGAAGCTCGGCAGCGGCTACGGGATGCAGGAAGCGCCGAAGTACCGCGTCGTCGCGTACGATTTCGGCGTCAAGTACAACATCCTGCGCATGCTCGCGGAACGCGGCTGCCACGTGACGGTGCTGCCGGCACAGGCGAGCGCGGAAGATGCGCTCGCGCTGAATCCGGACGGCGTGTTCCTGTCGAACGGCCCCGGCGATCCGGAACCGTGCGACTACGCGATCGCGGCCACGAAGCAGTTCATCGAGCGCGGCGTGCCGACCTTCGGCATCTGCCTCGGCCACCAGATCATGGGCCTCGCGGTCGGCGCGAAGACGCTGAAGATGAAGACGGGCCACCACGGCGCGAACCACCCGGTGAAGGATCTCGGCGACGGTCGCGTGGTGATCACGTCGCAGAACCACGGCTTCGCGGTCGATGCGGATTCGCTGCCGGCCAACGCGCGCGTGACGCACGTGTCGCTGTTCGACGGCACGCTGCAGGGCTTCGAGCTGACCGACAAGCCGGCATTCTGCTTCCAGGGCCACCCGGAAGCGTCGCCCGGCCCGCACGACATCGGCTATCTGTTCGACCGTTTCACCGCGCTGATGGACGCGGCGAAGCAGCGCAACGCTTAACGTCACCGACGCAACTGAAGGACGGGAGATTCACATCATGTTCGGCCACGCACTCGGCATCACGGATATCTGGACCTACGTGTTCGGCGTGATCTTCATCATCCTGCTGCCGGGGCCGAACTCGATGTACGTGCTGTCGCTCGCGGCGCAGCGCGGCGTGAAGGCCGGCTATCGCGCGGCGTGCGGCGTGTTCGTCGGCGACACGGTGCTGATGGTGCTGTCCGCCGCCGGCGTCGCGTCGCTGCTGAAGGCGAACCCGCTGCTGTTCTCCGTCGTCAAGTACGGCGGCGCCGCGTATCTGCTCTACATCGGCACCGGCATGCTGCGCAGCGCGTGGCGAAAGCTGCGCGCGCCGGCGAATGCGCCGGCCGAGGCAGCGCCCGCGGTGGACGGCGAGCGGCCGTTCCGCAAGGCACTGATCGTGAGCCTGCTGAATCCGAAGGCGATCCTGTTCTTCATCTCGTTCTTCATCCAGTTCGTCGACCCGGCATTTCCGCATCCTGCGCTGTCGTTCGTCGTGCTCGGGGCGATCGCGCAATGCGCGAGCTTCCTGTACCTGAGCACGCTGATCTTCGCGGGTGCGCGGCTCGCCGAGCACTTCCGCCGCCGCCGCAAGCTTGCAGCGGGCGCGGCGAGCAGCGTGGGCGGCCTGTTCATCGGTTTCTCGGTGAAGCTTGCGCTCGCCACGATGAGCTGAGCGCAGCCGGCCGACCCACGACAACGATTACTTATTGAATTCACCAGCCATGCCAAAACGCACAGACATCAAGAGCATCCTCATCATCGGCGCCGGCCCGATCATCATCGGCCAGGCGTGCGAGTTCGACTATTCGGGCGCGCAGGCTTGCAAGGCGTTGCGTGAGGAGGGCTACAAGGTCGTTCTCGTCAACAGCAACCCGGCGACGATCATGACCGACCCGAACACGGCCGACGTGACCTACATCGAGCCGATCACGTGGGAAGTCGTCGCGCGCATCATCGAGAAGGAGCGCCCGGACGCGATCCTGCCGACGATGGGTGGCCAGACCGCGCTGAACTGCGCGCTCGACCTGCACCACCACGGCGTGCTCGAGAAGTTCGGCGTCGAGCTGATCGGCGCGTCGCCGGAAGCGATCGACAAGGCGGAAGACCGCCAGAAGTTCAAGGACGCGATGACCAAGATCGGTCTCGGTTCCGCGAAGTCGGGTGTTGCGCACTCGATGGAAGAAGCGACCCAGGTGCACGCCGAGATCATGGCGCTCACCGGTGGCAGCGGCTACCCGGTCGTGATCCGTCCGTCGTTCACGCTCGGCGGCTCGGGCGGCGGCATTGCCTACAACCGCGAAGAGTTCGAAGAGATCTGCAGGCGCGGCCTGGATCTCTCGCCCACGCGCGAGCTGCTGATCGAAGAATCGCTGCTCGGCTGGAAGGAATACGAGATGGAAGTCGTGCGCGACCGCGCCGACAACTGCATCATCGTCTGCTCGATCGAGAACCTCGACCCGATGGGCGTGCACACCGGCGACTCGATCACGGTCGCGCCGGCGCAGACGCTCACCGACAAGGAATACCAGATCCTGCGTAACGCATCGCTCGCGGTGCTGCGCGAGATCGGCGTCGACACGGGCGGCTCGAACGTGCAGTTCTCGATCAACCCGAAGGACGGCCGCATGGTCGTCATCGAAATGAACCCGCGCGTGTCGCGTTCGTCGGCGCTCGCCTCGAAGGCAACGGGCTTCCCGATCGCGAAGGTCGCGGCGAAGCTGGCCGTCGGCTACACGCTCGACGAGCTGAAGAACGAAATCACCGGCGGCCAGACCCCGGCATCGTTCGAGCCGACGATCGACTACGTCGTCACGAAGATCCCGCGCTTCGCGTTCGAGAAGTTCCGCGAAGCCGATTCGCGCCTGACCACGCAGATGAAGTCGGTCGGCGAAGTGATGGCGATCGGCCGCACGTTCCAGGAATCGTTCCAGAAGGCACTGCGCGGCCTCGAAGTCGGTGTCGACGGTCTCGACGAGAAGTCGACCAACCGCGACGAGATCGCGATCGAGATCCACGAGCCGGGCCCGGACCGCATCTGGTACGTCGGCGATGCCTTCCGCATCGGCATGACGGCTCAGGAAATCTACGCGGAAACCGCGATCGATCCGTGGTTCCTCGAGCAGATCGAGCAGATCATCCTGAAGGAAAAGGCGCTCGGCGGCCGCACGCTCGCGTCGCTGTCGTTCGACGAGCTGCGCTACCTGAAGCAGAGCGGCTTCTCCGACCGCCGCCTCGCGAAGCTGCTCGGCGCGAGCCCGGAAGACGTCCGCAAGCGCCGCGTCGAACTCAACGTGCGCCCGGTCTACAAGCGCGTCGACACCTGCGCGGCCGAGTTCGCGACGAAAACCGCGTACATGTACTCGACCTACGAGGAAGAGTGCGAGGCGCAGCCGACCACCAACAAGAAGATCATGGTGCTGGGCGGCGGCCCGAACCGGATCGGCCAGGGCATCGAGTTCGACTACTGCTGTGTGCACGCGGCGCTCGCGATGCGCGAGGACGGCTACGAAACGATCATGGTCAACTGCAACCCGGAAACGGTGTCGACCGACTATGACACGTCCGATCGCCTGTACTTCGAGCCGCTGACGCTGGAAGACGTCCTCGAAATCGTCGACAAGGAAAAGCCGGTCGGCGTGATCGTCCAGTACGGCGGCCAGACGCCGCTGAAGCTCGCGCTCGACCTCGAAGCGCACGGTGTGCCGATCGTCGGCACGTCGCCGGACATGATCGACGCGGCCGAAGACCGCGAGCGCTTCCAGAAGCTGCTGCAGGACCTCGGCTTGCGCCAGCCGCCGAACCGCACCGCACGCGCCGAAGACGAAGCGCTCGCGCTCGCGGAAGAAATCGGCTATCCGCTGGTCGTGCGCCCGTCGTACGTGCTGGGTGGCCGCGCGATGGAAATCGTCCACGAGCCGCGCGACCTCGAGCGCTACATGCGCGAGGCCGTGAAGGTGTCGAACGATTCGCCGGTGCTGCTCGACCGCTTCCTGAACGACGCGATCGAGTGCGACGTCGACTGCATCTGCGACGGCGAAGCCGTGTTCATCGGCGGCGTGATGGAGCACATCGAGCAGGCGGGTGTCCACTCGGGCGACTCGGCATGCTCGCTGCCGCCGTACTCGCTGTCGAAGGAAACCGTGGCCGAGCTGAAGCGCCAGACGGGTGCGATGGCGAAGGCGCTGAACGTGGTCGGCCTGATGAACGTGCAGTTCGCGATCCAGCAGGTGCCGCAGGCGGACGGTTCGAAGCAGGACATCATCTACGTGCTGGAAGTGAACCCGCGCGCATCGCGCACGGTGCCGTACGTGTCGAAGGCAACCAGCCTGCCGCTCGCGAAGATCGCGGCGCGCGCGATGGTCGGCCAGAAGCTCGCACAGCAGGGCGTGACGAAGGAAGTCGAGCCGCCGTACTTCAGCGTGAAGGAAGCGGTGTTCCCGTTCGTCAAGTTCCCGAGCGTCGATCCGGTCCTCGGGCCTGAAATGCGTTCGACCGGCGAAGTGATGGGTGTCGGCCAGACGTTCGGCGAAGCGCTGTTCAAGTCGCAGCTCGCGGCCGGTTCGCGCCTGCCGGAGTCGGGCACGGTGCTGCTGACCGTGATGGACGCGGATAAACCGAAGGCCGTCGAAGTCGCGCGCATGCTGCACGACCTCGGCTACCCGATCGTTGCGACGAAGGGTACGGCTGCCGCGATCGAAGCGGCCGGCGTGCCGGTGAAGGTCGTGAACAAGGTGAAGGACGGCCGTCCGCACATCGTCGACATGATCAAGAACGGCGAGATCGCCCTCGTGTTCACGACGGTCGACGAAACGCGCCAGGCCATCGCCGATTCGCGTTCGATCCGCATGAGCGCACAGGCGCACAAGGTCACGTACTACACGACGATGTCGGGCGCGCGCGCGGCGGTTGAAGGCTTGCGCTACCTGAAGGATCTGGAAGTCTATGATTTACAAGGTCTTCACGCTCGCCTAAACTAAGCAGTCAGTTACCTGTCGAAGCAATACGTGCCGCGATTAGGCGGTGTTTCCAGTGCATCGGAAACGCGCTTAATCGCGGTGATTTTTTTTATAGCCGTTTTTAGCGATTGAGCCGTTTATGAGCACCATTCCGTTGACAAAGCGTGGCGCGGAACTCCTGCGCGATGAATTGCAGCGCCTTAAGTCCGTCGAGCGGCCGGCCGTGATCAACGCGATCGCGGAGGCCCGCGCACAGGGCGATCTGTCCGAAAACGCCGAATACGATGCTGCGAAGGAAAAGCAGGGCTTCATCGAGGGTCGCATCGCCGACCTCGAATCGAAGCTGTCCGCCGCGCAGGTCATCGACCCCTCCGTGCTCGACGCAGATGGCCGCGTGGTCTTTGCCGCGACCGTCGAACTCGAGGATCTCGAGTCGGGCGACACCGTCAAGTATCAGATCGTCGGTGACGACGAAGCCGATATCGATCACGGCCTGATCTCGGTCAGCTCGCCGATCGCACGCGCACTGATCGGCAAGTCCGAAGGCGACGTCGCGGCCGTGCAGGCACCGAGCGGCGTGCGCGAGTACGAAATCATCTCGGTCAGCTACATCTGAAGCGGGGCGACGTGATGCCGCATCGCGTGTTCCGTCTGCTGTCGGCCGTGTGGGTCGGCAGCCTGCTGACGATCGGGTATGCGGTCGCGCCCGTGCTGTTCAAGACGCTGGAGCGGATGACGGCCGGTTCGGTCGCCGCCCAGTTGTTCCGTATCGAGGCGATCCTCGGTGTCGTGTGCGGCGTGCTGCTGCTCGCATTGTCGAACCAGCAGGTACGGCGCGGCAGCAGCGACTATCGCCGCGTGCGCTGGATCGTCGCCGCGATGGTCGTGTGCGTGCTGGTCGGGTATTTCGCGCTGCAGCCGTTCATGAACGCGCTGCGGGTGGCCGCGATGGACGCGGGCACCGATATCGCGAACTCGCCGTATGCGAGCCGCTTCGGGATGCTGCACGGCGTCTCGAGCGTGTTCTACCTCGTCGAGAGTGTGCTGGGGCTGATGCTGATCTGGCGCCTGCCGGCGCGCGACGCCTGACGCGAGTGCCGCGCAGGCCCGGTCGATGCCGGGCCCGCGGGCAGGGTGGCGGTACGGTATAGCCGTGCCGTCTCGATGCTTACTTGTCCTGGAACGGACGCTTCGTGCTGGCCTGGCGCTTCTTGGCGCGCTTCACGTTACCGCCTGCCGTCACGCGCTCGTTGCCGCGCACGACGACCTTCGTCGGCCGCGGGCGACGCACGGGGCTCGCGTTCGGCGATACCTTGACGACCTTGACGGTGCGCGGTGCACGGCCCTTCTTGTCGTCGACGGCTTCGGCCGCGCTCGGCAGCGTGCCGGCACGACGGCCGCGAGCCGGGGCCGCTGCGGCGGCTTCGGGCTTCCAGATCACCAGCAGCTTGCCGATGTGCTGGATCGGCGCCGCGCTCAGGCGATCGCAGATCTCGTCGTAGATCGCGATGCGCTCGTCGCGCTCGTCGCCGAACACGCGGATCTTGATCAGCTGGTGCGCGTCGAGGTGCACCTTGATTTCCTTCAGCACGGCGTCGGTCAGCCCTTCGGCGCCGATCAGCACGACGGGCTTGAGCGCATGGGCCTGGGAGCGCAGCGCGGAGCGCTCGGCGGGAGAAAGCGAAAGGGCGGGCATGGAAATGTCGAAATCTAAATAAGGGCGCGCTGACTGAATAGCGATCGCGGGAAGTTACCGCGTCAGCCGTGCGCCGAAACCACGTAAAATCGCGGCATGGGCCTGAAAAGGGGCCGCAGCCGCGCGAAGAAGACGCGTATTATCCGCTAAAAGCGCGGCTTCACGAAGCAATTAGCAGCAATCTCTCTCTCGAATGGCAAAAAACCGCTTCAACCAGCACTGGCTGCACGACCACATCAACGACCCCTACGTCAAAATGGCGCAGCGGGAGGGCTATCGCGCGCGCGCCGCGTACAAGCTGAAGGAAATCGACGAGCAGGACAAGCTGATCCGTCCGGGCCAGGTGATCGTCGACCTCGGCGCGACGCCGGGCAGCTGGAGCCAGTATGCCCGCAACAAGCTCGCGCAGGGCAAGAAGCGTGACGTGGAGCGCGAAGGCGGCATCGACGGCACGATCGTGGCGCTCGACATCCTGCCGATGGAGCCGATCGCCGATGTCCACTTCCTGCAGGGCGACTTCCGCGAGGATGAAGTCCTTCACCAGCTCGAGGAATTGCTCGAAGGGCGTGCGGTAGACCTTGTTATTTCCGACATGGCCCCCAACCTCTCCGGCGTGGCCTCGGCGGACGCGGCGCGCATCGAGCATCTGTGCGATCTGGCGCTCGAATTCGCGCAGAATCATCTGAAGCCGGACGGTGCGTTGCTCGTGAAATGCTTTCACGGCAGCGGCTACAGCCAGATCGTCGAGAAATTCAAACAGCAGTTTAAGATCGTCGCGCCGCGCAAGCCCAAGGCGTCCCGCGACAAATCGTCCGAAACGTTCATTTTGGGTCGGCAACTGAAGCATCCGCGCTGATGTGGAGCGAGGTGCCGCAAACGGGCTCCGGCCCTTGCCAGACAAGCGAAGCGCTATCGCGGCGGTTGTCAATGCTTATGGCGAGGGTGGTCGGACTGGATTAGAATGACCGAGGGGCGCCGCAAGGAAAATGTAGGCGCTCGTCTACGAGTGAAGGAGTGGTGCTTTGAACAACAATATGTTTTCGAAGGCAGCGGTGTGGCTGGTGATCGCACTGGTGCTGTTTACGGTGTTCAAGCAGTTCGACAAGCCCCGCGTCCAGGAAGGCGTGTCCTATTCGCAGTTCATGGACGACGCCAAGAACGGCAAGGTCAAGAACGTCATCGTTCAGGGGCGCAACCTCACCGTCACTCCGGCTGATGGCCAGAAGTACCAGATCGTGTCGCCCGGCGACATCTGGATGGTTGGCGATCTGATGAAGTACGGCGTGCAGGTCAGCGGCAAGGCCGATGACGAGCCGAACGCGCTGATGTCCGCGCTGTACTACCTCGGGCCGACGATCCTGATCATCGTGTTCTGGTTCTACATGATGCGGCAGATGCAGGGAGGCGGCAAAGGCGGCGCATTCTCGTTCGGCAAATCGCGAGCGCGGCTGATCGACGAGAACAACAACGCGGTGAACTTCTCCGACGTCGCGGGCTGCGACGAAGCGAAGGAAGAAGTGTCCGAGCTCGTCGACTTCCTGCGCGATCCGCAGAAATTCCAGAAGCTGGGCGGTCGCATTCCGCGCGGCGTGCTGCTCGTCGGCCCCCCGGGTACCGGCAAGACGCTGCTGGCCCGCGCGATCGCGGGTGAAGCGAAGGTGCCGTTCTTCAGCATCTCGGGTTCGGACTTCGTCGAAATGTTCGTCGGCGTCGGTGCGGCCCGTGTGCGCGACATGTTCGAGCAGGCGAAGAAGCACGCACCGTGCATCGTGTTCATCGACGAAATCGACGCGGTCGGCCGTCATCGTGGTGCCGGCATGGGCGGCGGTAACGACGAACGCGAGCAGACGCTGAACCAGATGCTCGTCGAGATGGACGGCTTCGAGGCGAACTCGGGCGTGATCGTGATTGCCGCGACCAATCGTTCCGACGTGCTCGACAAGGCGCTGCTGCGTCCGGGCCGTTTCGACCGTCAGGTCTATGTCGGCCTGCCGGACATCCGCGGCCGCGAGCAGATCATGCGCGTGCACCTGCGCAAGGTGCCGATCTCGAACGACGTCGATGCGGCAGTCATTGCACGCGGCACGCCGGGCTTCTCGGGCGCTGATCTCGCGAACCTCGTGAACGAGGCTGCGCTGTTTGCGGCACGCCGCGGCAAGCGCATCGTCGAAATGCAGGATTTCGAGGACGCGAAGGACAAGATCTTCATGGGTCCGGAACGCAAGTCGGCCGTGATCCGCGAGGAAGCGAAGCGCGCGACCGCGTATCACGAGTCGGGCCACGCGGTGATCGCGAAGCTGTTGCCGAAGGCCGACCCCGTGCACAAGGTCACGATCATCCCGCGCGGTCGCGCGCTGGGTGTCACGTGGCAGCTGCCGGAGCATGACAACGAAACGTACTCGAAGGACTACCTGATGGATCGCCTCGCGATCCTGTTCGGTGGCCGGGTGGCGGAAGAGCTGTTCATGAATCTCGTCAGCACCGGCGCATCGGACGACTTCAACAAGGCAACGCAGACGGCACGCGCGATGGTGGCCCGTTTCGGCATGACCGACGCGCTCGGGCCGATGGTCTACGTCGACGACGAGAATGATGCATCGCCGTTCGGCCGTGGTTTCACGCGCACGATCTCGGAAGCGACGCAGCAGAAGGTCGATTCGGAAATCCGCCGCGTGCTCGACGAACAGTACAGCCTTGCGCGCCGCCTGCTCGATGAGAACCGCGACAAGGTCGAAGCGATGACCGCTGCGCTGATGGAGTGGGAGACGATCGATGCCGATCAGATCAACGACATCATGGAGGGCCGTCCGCCGCGCTCCCCGAAGAGCTCGCCGGCTGTCGGCGGCGATTCGTCGGGCGGTGGCAGCAGCGCCGAGGTGAAGCCCGGCAACGCACCGGCACCTGCTTCGCCGGCGGCATAATCTCCGCTTCAGCGCTTTAGCGCCGTTCACGGGCTGGTGTGGCTTCACACCGGCCCGTTTTGCATTCATTCACGCCAGTTGCTCGTGTCCGATTCCGTTGTTTCCCCATTCATTCCCGCGCCACTCCAGTGCGGCCGCTTCGAACTGACGTTCGAACGCCCGCTCGTGATGGGCATCCTCAACGCGACGCCCGATTCATTCTCCGACGGCGGCCGCTTCCTCGCGCGCGACGATGCGCTGCGCCAGGCCGAGCGGATGATTGCCGAAGGCGTCGACCTCCTCGATATCGGCGGCGAATCGACGCGCCCCGGCGCGCCGCCCGTGCCGCTCGACGAGGAACTCGCGCGCGTGATCCCGCTCGTCGAAGCGCTGCGGCCGCTGAATGTGCCGTTGTCGATCGATACCTACAAGCCGGCCGTGATGCGCGCGGCGCTTGCCGCTGGCGCCGACCTGATCAACGACATCTGGGGATTCCGCCAGCCGGGCGCGATCGACGCGGTGCGCGAGGGCAACTGCGGGCTGTGTGCGATGCACATGCTCGGTGAGCCGCAGACGATGCAGGTCGGCGAACCCGATTACGGCGACGTCGTGACCGACGTGCGCGATTTTCTCGCCGCGCGCGCGCAGGCGCTGCGCGAGGCGGGGATTGCGCCGGAGCGGATCTGCGTCGATCCCGGGTTCGGATTCGGCAAGGCGGTCGTCGACGACAACTAT
>NZ_CAJNKE010000153.1 GCF_905232215.1 Burkholderia sp. LMG 13014 | reverse complement strand
GCTGCACGCGCCACGCGCCCCAGCTCCCAACGGCAACCACCAGGGCCACGACCGCGGCGATCGGGGCCTTCAGCGAACGGCGCGGCGGTTCGGCCGGCGGCGTGACACGTCCTTCCAGATTCGCGAGAATGCGCGACTGCTGAGCTCTTCCGTCGCCTGCCGGTTTGGTATCGGACAGCAGGCTGGGCGGAGATTTCGAATTTGAATTTTCCGGCGCACTCATTCAGCGTCTCATTGAATCCTGGTTTAATTCACCGCGATAATATAGCCCGGCCTCTCGAAGCAGCCTGATTCTAAGAGCAAGCATTGCAAAACACAATCAATTCCAATTTCCGGGGATTTCATTGATTGCCGTCGCACTCGTCGCCTATTTCGCCCTTGCCGTAGCGGTTGCGGCACTGTTGCTTTTACCGGGTATCCGCGCGACCGTTTTCGAATCCGTCGCCCAGTTTCACGGCCGTCTCACGCGCCGTGCGAACGATCGCGCCACGCGTACGCGAAGTCAGATTGTTAAATCGGCAAGCGTTACGCGCGGTGCTTTAAACGACGTGCAAAATTTACTGATTCGGCGGCGCTTGATGATTATGGTATCGGCAGGTATTCTTGCGACGCCGCCATTGGTCGCCATTGCGTTACGCGGCCGGCAATTGTTCCAGTACGACGACACGGCGCGCGTGCCCGACGAGAAGATCGCCGCGCTGCTGCAGGGCGAACAACTCGTGCCGCCCCCGCCGCTGCCGCCGGAAGTCTTCGCCACCAAGGAAGTCGAACAGGTACGCCCGGCGCTGAAGGATGCGAGCCGCGACTGGAACCTGCTGGATCCGGATTTCCGTACGCGTTTGCTGCTGGTCTACAAGATCATGCACGAACAATATGGTTATGAAATGGCGTTGCTGGAAGGTTATCGGAGCCCGGAACGGCAGAACCGGCTTGCGCAGATGGGCGGTAGCGTGACCAACGCGGCGGCCTTCCAGAGTTATCACCAATTCGGGCTGGCGGCCGACAACGCATTCCTGCGCGACGGCAAACTGGTCATTTCCGAGAAAGATCCGTGGGCGATGCGCGGCTATCAGTTGTACGGCCAGGTCGCCGAACAGGTCGGCCTGACCTGGGGCGGCCGCTGGAAAATGATGGATCTCGGGCACGTGGAATACCATAAACCCGGTTTTAAACTGGGACGCGGCAGCTAGCCAAGGCTGCCGGACAGGAAATAATGAGGGCGGCATGGGGCTTTTTAATATCCCGGCAGGAAACGATATGGGCGGCGCAAAAAATCATGCATTCCGGTGCGCGATTTTTTCCGGCCGCCGCTTCCGTTTTAAATCTCACAGCGTCCTTTCATTAATGCGCGCGCCTTCTCCGATGCCGCGGGCGCATTGATGCCAGCCCCCTTCATCCCGTTTGACAGCGTGGCGACACATCGCGGCGCCACCCTTGCCGCTCGGCGCGCCTGCGTCGCCTCACCGAATCGCACCGGAACCTGAACGTCCTATGCAACGCATCCTCAACGTGCTGACTCATCCGCGTACGCTCTCGATCGTCGGGATCGTCGCGCTAGCGGCCATTCTCTTCATCGTCGCCGACATGCTGCAGCTGCCGCTCCTGTGGGCGGCGATCGCCTTTGCAGCGATCCTCGCGCTGTGGCTCGTCGTCGCGCTGGTGCGCCGCTGGCGCGTGAAGCGCGCGAACCAGCAGCTCGGCCAGGTGCTGGAAGAGCAGGCGGAAACCGGCAAGATCGCCGCGCCCGCCGCCGCCGCGCTCGCGCCCGACTCGAAGACCGCCGACCTCGACGTGCTGCGCACGCGCCTGTCGGACGCGGTGAAGACGATCAAGACGTCGAAGATCGGCCAGGTGTCGGGCGGCTCCGCGCTGTACGAACTGCCGTGGTACATCGTCATCGGCAACCCGGCCGCGGGCAAGAGCAGCGCCGTGCTCAATTCCGGCCTGCAGTTCCCGTTCGCGGACAAGAACAGCGCCGTGATCCACGGCATCGGCGGTACGCGTAACTGCGACTGGTTCTTCACGACCGAGGGGATCCTGCTCGACACGGCCGGCCGCTATTCGGTGCATGAAGAAGACCGCAGCGAATGGCTCGGCTTCCTCGGCCTGTTGAAGCGCTATCGCCCGAAGGCGCCGATCAACGGCATCATCGTCACCGCGAGCATCGCCGAACTCACCGGCAACCGCCCCGAATTTGCGATCAACCTCGCGAAAAACCTCCGCCAGCGCGTTCAGGAGCTGACGGAGAAGCTCGAAGTGTTCGCGCCGGTCTACGTGATGTTCACGAAGGCCGACCTGATCACCGGCTTCACCGAATTCTTCAGCAGCAGCGACAAGCACGAATACGACCGCGTGTGGGGCGCCACCCTGCCCTACGAGCCCGACGACAAGCGCGACGTCGTCGCGCAGTTCGATACGCACTTCGAGGAACTCTACGAAGGGCTGAAAGAGATCAGCGTCGCGCAATTGTCGCTGTCGCGCGGCAACCAGCTGTCGCCGGGCCAGTTGAGCTTCCCGCTCGAATTCTCGACGATCAAGCCGTCGCTGCGCGCGTTCCTCGCGACGCTGTTCGAGAACAACCCGTTCCAGTACAAGCCGATCTTCCGCGGCTTCTACTTCACCAGCGCGCTGCAGGAAGGCGAAACCAACAGCGCGGCCGCGCAGCGTATCGCGCACCGCTTCGGCCTCGACGGCGCCGCGCTGCCGAAGCCGCACAGTGCGTTCTCGAAGAACGGCTTCTTCCTGCGCGACCTGTTCTCGAAGGTGATCTTCGCGGATCGCCAGACGGTGCGGCAGTTCGCGAGCCCGACCAAGACGCGGCTGCGCTACGCAACCTTCTTCGGCTTCGTCGCGGCGCTCGCGCTCGCGCTGGGCGGCTGGACCTGGTCGACGATCGGCAACCAGCAGCTCGTCACGAACGTGCAGGCCGACCTCGACAACGTCACGCGCCTGCAGCAGGGCCGCAACGACCTGCAGTCGCGCCTGCAGGCGATGGACATCCTCGAAGACCGGATCGAGCAGCTCGAGCAGTTCCGCCGTGACAAGCCGCTGTCGGTGTCGCTCGGCCTGTACCAGGGCGACCGTCTCGAGCAGCACCTGCTGACCGAGTATTACAACGGCGTGCGCCAGATCCTGCTGGCCCCGGTGTCGCAGAACCTCGCGTCGTTCATGAAGGACGTGAACGCGCACCCCGAACAGCTCGTCCCGATGACGCGCCCGCCCGAATCGGGCGCCGTGCAGGGTGGCACGATGCCGGTCTCGACCAACGCGGCAGGCGCCGCGCCGCAGGCCGGTGCCGCACTGGCCGCGTCCGGCACCGCACCCGTCGCAGCCGCGCAGCAGCCGGCCGCACCGCAGGGCGGCCTCTACAGCGATGCGTCGCCGACCAACGTGCAGGACGCGTACAACGCGCTCAAGACGTACCTGATGCTGTCCGACAAGCGTCACGTCGAGCAGGCGCACCTGACCGACCAGCTCGCCCGCTTCTGGCGCGGCTGGCTCGAGACGAATCGCGGCAACATGCCGCGTGACGAGATGATCAAGAGCGCGGAACGCATGATCTCGTTCTACCTGTCCCGCGTGAATGACGACGACTGGCCGATGATCGACGCGAACCTCGCGCTCGTCGACCAGACCCGCGAGAACCTGCGCCACGTCGTGCGCGGCATGCCGGCCCGCCAGCGCGTGTACGAGGAAATCAAGGCACGCGCGTCGACCCGCTTCGCGCCGATGACCATCGCGCGCATCGTCGGCGACGGCAACCAGGGGCTCGTGGCAGGCAGCTACGCGATTCCCGGCACGTTCACGCGCGAAGCGTGGTTCGACTACGTGCAGCCGGCGATCCGCGACGCGGCGACCAAGGAACTGCAGGCGAAGGACTGGGTGCTGAACACGTCGACGCAGGACGACCTGACGCTCGAAGGCAGCCCCGAGCAGATCCAGAAGACGCTCGTCGGCATGTACAAGACCGAATACGCGCAGCACTGGCAGAAGTTCATGCAGGGCATCGCGGTACAGGGCTTCACCAGCTTCGGCCAGGCCGTCGACGGGATGAACCGCCTCGGCGACCCGCAGGACTCGCCGATCCGCAAGATCCTCGAGACCGCGTACGACCAGACGTCGTGGGACAACCCGTCGCTCGCGAACGTGACGATCAAGAAGGCGCAGACGGGCGTCGTGAACTGGGTCAAGCAACTGTTCTCGCGCTCGCAGGCCGGCCAGGTGGCGGCCGCCAACATCGACATCAACGGCAATCCGGCCGAGGTGCCGATGGGTCCGATCGGCCAGGAGTTCATCGGGCTCGCGCGAATCGTCGCGACGCACGACGGCACGTCGATGCTCAAGGGCTACATGGATTCGCTGTCGAAGGTCCGCACGCGCTTCAACGTGATCAAGAACCAGGGCGACCCGGGCCCGGGCGCGCGCCAGCTGATGCAGCAGACGCTCGACGGCAACGGTTCGGAACTCGCCGATTCGCTGAAGCTCGTCGACGAGCAGATGCTGACGGGCCTCACCGATTCGCAACGCAAGTCGCTGCGTCCGCTGCTGGTGCGGCCGCTGATGCAGGCGTTCGCGGTCGTGATCCAGCCGGCCAGCGCCGAAGTCAACAAGGTGTGGAACGCGCAGGTCTACCAGCCGTTCCAGAACTCGCTCGCGACGAAGTACCCGTTCGCGGCGAGCGCGAAGGTCGAGGCCGGCGCCGGTGAAATCGCGCAGGTGTTCGGTCCGGACGGTTCGATCGCGAAGTTCGTCGGCACGACGCTCGGGCCGCTCGCGGTGCGCCGCGGCGATACCCTCGCCGCCCGCACGTGGGGCGACATGGGCATCGGCCTCACGCCGGACTTCACGAACGGCTTCGCACGCTGGGTCGCGCCGCTCGCCGGCGGGGCGGCCGGCAGCGCGGCCGCGTCGTCCGAGCCGCAGACCGTGTTCCAGATCCTGCCGCAGCCGAGCACGGGCACGACGGAATACACGATCGCGATCGACGGCCAGCAACTGCGCTACCGCAACACGCCGCCGCAGTGGACCAACTTCGTGTGGCCGAACCCGCAGGGCTCGCCGGGCGCGACGCTGTCCGCGACGACCTTCGACGGCCGCACGGTGCAGCTCGTCAACGAGCCGGGCCGCTACGGTCTCGAGAAGCTGATCAACTCGGCGCAACGCAAGCGCCGTCCGGACGGCACCTTCGACCTGACGTGGGCGCAGGGCAGCGTGAACGTGTCGGTGACGATGCGCATCATCAGCACGTCGCAGCCGTCCGGCGGTGGCGGTGACCAGCCGCAGCAGCAGAGCCTGCGCGGCCTGCAGCTGCCGTCGTCGGTCGCCGACGCGAGCGCGGGTGCCGCGCAGAACGCGACCCAGTCCGCCGGCACGGGCACGCCGGCCGCAGCGCCGGCCGTCGCGGCCGCCAACGCAACGAATGCCCAGGGGGCGCAATGACGCAAACCGTACAGGCGCAAATCGCCTACTTCGGCAAGATTCCGTCGCGCGGCGACTTCGTGAAGAGCCCGCACAACCCGCAGTTGCTGCAGACGCTCGACCACTGGATCGCACAGGCGCTCGAACTGCTCGCGGAAGATCCGCGCTGGAAGCTCGTCTACGAGGATGCGAAGCCGATGCATTTCGCGTTCCTCGGCTCGCGCAGCAGGCTCGCGATCGCGGGCCACATGGTCGCGAGCCACGACGTGTCGATGCGCCGCTTCCCGTTCCTCGGCGCAACCGCGCTCGAGGTCGACCGGCCGCTCGCGTTCCTCGCGCGCAGCCCGCTCGCGTTCGCGCGGCTGTGGTCGCGCGTCGCCACGCAGATCCCGCCGCTGCTCGGCAAGGACGAGCCGCCCGGCGCACTGCAGGCGCTCGGCGACACGCAGGTGCCGATCGACGTCGGCGGCCCCGGCACATCGCATGACGGCACCTTCAACGATTTCGTCGAACACCAGTCGCTGTACGGCCTCCAGGAGATGCTGCTCGAAAGCGGTCATCCCGTGCGGCTGCGCGGCGCGATGCTCGCGCTCGGCTCGCTGCTGCGGCCGGTGATGCAGAGCGGCTCGTCGCATATCGAGCGCGGCCTCACGCTGCCGCTGCCGGTCGATCCGTTCTACCGCAGCCTCGTCGCCGCGTTCTGGCTCGAACTGATCGCGCCGTTCGTCGCGCAGGCCGACTTCGAGCTCGCGATCTTCATCGGCACGATCGCCGAGCGCGAACGGCTCATCATCGGCTTCAACGGCGCGTCGGCAAAGACGCTGCTGAGCGTCGTCGACCCGCAGACCTACGCCGCCCACAACATCGACATCGACGATCCCGAGTGGATCGACGCCCATGCGCAAAACGATCACCAGATCAGCAAGCTCGTCAGCTACCTCGACCAACCGCAACTCTCGCTGCGCGTCGCCATCGACGCGTTCCGCGAAGCGTTCATCGGAGGCTGACGGGATGCATCGCACGATTCACGACCGGCGCACGCGCTTTTCGGCCGCGCTCTCGCCCGCCGTCGCCACCCTTCTCGCTGCCGGGCTGTTCGCCAGTGGCGCGGCCCTCGCGCAGAACACCGGCGCGACCGTCACGCCGGTCGGCAACGGCACGGTCACGACGACCGCGCTGTCCGCGAACACCGGCGCCGCACCGGGGTCGGCCTCCGGCGCCGTCATCCACGGCACGGCCGGCACCGCGAGCACCCTCACGCCACCGCCCGCGACCGCGACGCCCGGCCAGGTGGTCGTCGGCGGCAAGGTGCCCGACGAGGCGACCAAGGCCGCCGTGCTGCAAAAGCTGCGCGACACCTACGGCGCCACGAACGTCGTCGACCAGATCGAAGTGGGTGACGTTGCAACGCCGCCGAACTGGAGCGCGAACGTGCAGAAACTGCTCGGCGCGCAGCTCAAGCAGATCAGCAAGGGGCAGTTGAAGATCAACGGCACGCAGATCGAGATGAAGGGCGAGGTGCACAACGAAGCGCAACGCCAGCAGCTCGCGAGCGACATGGCGAACACGCTGAACCCGACGTACACGATCAAGAACGGGCTGCGCGTGTCGGCGTCCGAACAGGGCGTGCTCGACCAGACGCTCGCGAACCGGACGATCGAGTTCGAGACCGGCAGCGCGACGCTCACGCCGCAGGGCAAGCTGATCCTCGACCAGATGGCGGCCGCGCTCGCGAAGATGCAGAACCGCACGGTCGACATCATCGGCCACACCGACAACTCGGGGAACCGCACGTCGAACATCGCGCTGAGCCAGGCGCGCGCGGATGCGGTGAAGGGCTACCTGATCACGAAGAGCATTCAGCCGCAGCAGATGACCACGACGGGCGTCGGGCCGGATCAGCCGATCGCGCCGAACGATACGGCGGATGGGCGGGCACGGAACCGGCGGATCGAGTTCCGGGTGGGGCAGTAACGGACGGCACAGGTTGCTCCGCGAGGCGCAACCTGGCGCGGGATAACGGGCGGCTGCAGCGATGCGCCGCCCGTTTTGCGTTTACGACTGCTCGTCGGGCCGCACGCCCAGCAGCTCGCGAATATGCGACAGCGAGCCGTCGTCCTTGACGACGCTCTCGAGCCACTTGTGCAGCGGCATGTCGGCCCATTCGGCGGCCTTGTCGGCGAGGTACGCGACCGGGCTGTGCGGCTCGGTCTGGCGGAAATAGCGGGCGACCGCGCGCAACTGGTCGACGGCCTGCGCACGGTTCTGGATGCCGGCGATCATCTGCGTCACCGGGGCGCGCGGAACGGGCTGCGGCTGCACGTGAGTCTCCTCCGTCTGGATCGGGTTGCCGAACACCGGCTCGATGCGTTCGGGCTGCGCCTGCGATGCCGACTGCGTGTGCGGCGCGCTGCCCGTGTAGCCCTGCTCGCGCGCAAAGCGCTCGGCGAGCCGGTAGACGGTCTCGAACGCGTCGCGCGCCTGCCGGAAGCTCGGCGCCGAATCGCCCGCGCGCTCGACGAGCCGTTCCTCGAACGCATCGAGCGCGAATTCGAACGCCTTCAGGTTCGCGAGCAACGCCGTGTAGAACGCGATCGACGTCACGCGCCGCGACGAATCGATCTGCTCGATCGACGGCTTGCCGCGCGCGATCTCGTCCGCGTGTTCGGGGTCGCGCTTGATGGCCTGCGCGACGTGCTGCGCCACTTCCCAGTCGAGCGTGCTGAACGCGTTCGATGCGCCGTCCGTCATCGGCACCGCGCGCAGCAGCTCGGCCGTGCGGCCGGACAGCCACGCAACGTTGCCGAGCCGGTGCTCGATGTCGTCGTCTTCGGGCAGCGGGTGCACGGTGTCCCAGAAGTCGCGGCACAGGCCCTCGAGCAGCGCATAGCCTTCGGTGAGGCCGGTGATGCCGTCCTCGAGCGCGAGCGCCTCGGTCAGCCACACGGCGAGCCGCAGGTCCTTCGTGCGCGTGCGCAGCAGCGCGCCCGCATGGTCGACCACGAAGCCCCAGTCGGCCTCCTTGATCTCGGTCACCCATTCGCCCTGGTCGAGCGTCGGATCGTCGTAGCGCCGCGCGTCCTGGATCGCGTCGAATTCGTTCGAAAACAGCAGGTCGTCGCCGCTGGGCGACGCGTCGCTGATCGGCGTCAGCAGCTCGGGGAGATTGATCGGCATGGTTCGGTCAGTTCATCAATGCTTGTGTTGCGCGGCCGCGCTCATTCGACGGTGTACGTGAATTCGCCGGCCTCGTCCGCGCGCACCGCGATGCGCGCGATGGCCTCGCCGTCGGCGATCCGGCCGAGCACGTGGCCCGCGATCTCCGGCAGCAGCGTGCCGTTCAGGATGTGGTCGACGTTGCGGGCGCCCGAATCGACCTCGGTACAGCGCGCGAGCACCGCATCGACGAGCGATTCGTCCCATTCGAACGCGGCCTTGTGGTTCGCTTCGATCCGGCGGCGGATCCGTTCGAGCTTCAGCTCGATGATCTCGGCCAGCACGTCGTCGGAAATCGGGTAGTACGGCACGACCTTCATCCGCCCGAGGAACGCGGGCTTGAAGGTCTTGTACAGCTGCGGGCGCAGCGTCTCCGCGAGCGCATCCGGATCGGGCAGTTCCTCGGCCGGCTTGTTCAGGCATGCCTGCATCACCGCGGCGGACCCGACGTTCGACGTCAGGATGATCAGCGTGTTGCGGAAGTCGATCTCGCGCCCTTCCGCATCGTCCATCGCACCCTTGTCGAACACCTGGAAGAACATCTCGAGCACGTCCGGGTGCGCCTTCTCGACCTCGTCGAGCAGCACGACGGAATACGGGTTGCGGCGCACGGCCTCGGTCAGCACGCCACCTTCGCCGTAGCCGACGTAGCCCGGCGGCGAGCCCTTCAGGCCCGACACGCTGTGCGCTTCCTGGTACTCGCTCATGTTGATCGTGACCATCTTGCGCTCGCCGCCGTACAGGATGTCGGCCAGCGCGAGCGCCGTCTCGGTCTTGCCGACGCCCGACGGCCCGACGAACATGAACACGCCGCGCGGCTTGTTCGGATCCTCGAGGTTCGCGGTCGCGGTGCGCACGCGCTGCGCGATCGCGTCGAGCGCATGGTCCTGGCCGATCACGCGCGCGGTGAGCAGCGGCTGCAGGTTCAGCACGGTGTCGATCTCGTCCTTCACCATCCGGCCGAGCGGAATGCCCGTCCACGCGGCGACGATCTCGGCGACCACGTGGCCGTCGACCTGCAGCGGCACCATCGGCTCGCCTTCCTGCACCAAATGCAGCGCCGCGACGCATTCGGTGAGCTTGTCGCGCGCCAGCTGCACGTCGAACGGCTTGCCGTCTTCCGACGGGCCGCGCGCCTTGTCGAGCGTGTCGCGCAGTACGGTGATCTCGGCGACGATCGCGCGCTCGGCTTCATAGCGCGCTTCGTCCTTCGCAAGTTGTTCGAGCGCCGTGTCGCGCGCCCCGCGCAGCTCGCCGAGCCGCTCGTCGTGCGACGCGCCGCCGGCCGCCTCGCGCTCCAGCGACGCGATTTCCGCATCGATCCGCTCGATGCGCTTCTTCGTGTCGTCGATCGCCGCCGGCGTCGCGCTGTGCGCGAGCGCGACCTTCGCGCACGCGGTGTCGAGCACGCTGATCGCCTTGTCCGGCAGCTGGCGGCCGCTGATGTAGCGGTGCGACAGGCGCACGGCTTCGGTGATCGCGTCGTCGAGGATCCGCACGTTGAAGTGCTTCTCCATCAGACCGGACATCCCGCGCAGCATCGCGGCCGCGAGCGGCTCGCTCGGCTCCTCGACCTTCACCACCTGGAAGCGCCGCGCCAGCGCCGCATCCTTCTCGAAGTACTTCTTGTATTCGCTCCACGTCGTCGCCGCGATCGTGCGCAGCTCGCCGCGCGCGAGCGCCGGCTTCAGCAGGTTCGCCGCGTCGTTCTGGCCGGCCTGGCCGCCCGCGCCGATGATCGTGTGCGCCTCGTCGATGAACAGGATGATCGGATGCGCGCTCTTCTTCACCTCGTCGATCACGCTCTTCAGGCGGTTCTCGAACTCGCCCTTCACGCTCGCGCCGGCCTGCAGCAGCCCCATGTCGAGCACGTGCAGCGCGACGCCGCGCAACGGCGGCGGCACGTCGTCGGCCGCGATGCGCAGCGCGAGGCCCTCGACGACCGCCGTTTTGCCGACGCCGGCCTCGCCGGTCATGATCGGGTTGTTCTGGCGGCGGCGCATCAGGATGTCGATCGCCTGGCGGATCTCGGCTTCGCGGCCGATCACCGGGTCGATCTTGCCGTCGCGTGCGCGCTGCGTGAGGTTGGTCGTGTACGTGTCGAGCGCAGGCGTCTTCGACGGGCCGGCCGCGGGTGCCATGCCGTCGGCGGCCGGCGCGACGTCGCTACCTTCGTCGTCCGCCTGACGCGGCTCGGCTTCGCTCGAGCCGGCCATGATCTCGTCGAACTTGTGCTTCAGGTCCGTCACGTTCATTTCCGCGAACTGCGACGACATCCGTTGTGCGAACTGCGCGAGATCGGGCGCGGTCAGCAGCGCGAGCAGCAGGTGCCCCGAACGGATGCGGCCGAGCTGCGAGTCGAGCGACGCGATCAGCCATGCCTGTTCGAACAGCGCGATCAGGTGCACGGAGAACACCGGCGTGCGCGTGTTGCCCGTCTTCAGGCGCGTCAGTTCGCGCTCGAGATCGGCATGCAGCGCGTGCGGATCGACGCGGCTCGCGCGCAGTGCGAGCGGCAGGTCGCCCGTCGCTTCGTCGAGCAACGCGAGGAACAGGTGCTCCAGATCGACTTCGTAGTGGCCGCGCGCCAGGCACGCGCTTGCCGCACGCTCGGTCGCGTGGCGGCACAGCGGGTTCAGTTTCGTGATCAGGGTCTTCAGAGGCGTGCTCATGGCGTCGATCTCAGGTTCGATTGCGTGTTTGTTGTCGTTCGGAATCAGTGAATCACGTGCAGCTCGTAGCGGGCGTCGGAGCGATCCTCGACCGCGTCGCGCGTGCAGAGGAACGCGTCCCAGCCGAGCCGCGAACCCGCGCCGAGCACGCTCGCGCCCACCTCGGTGCGCTTGAGCACGAGCTTCACCTC
The DNA here is from genome assembly GCF_905232215.1 of Burkholderia sp. LMG 13014. Taxonomy (GTDB): domain Bacteria; phylum Pseudomonadota; class Gammaproteobacteria; order Burkholderiales; family Burkholderiaceae; genus Burkholderia. Next base: position 326 of record NZ_CAJNKE010000153.1, on the reverse strand, counting down.
GTATTCCAGCGTGACGCCGGCGAGCAGCGTCAGCATCCGCTCCAGTGCGATGGCCTGCGCGCCGCCGGGCAGGAACGCCTCGTAGTCGCGCTTGGACAGCGGGCCGACGACGATCCGCGCGCGCATGTCGCGCTGCCACACGCGCTCGCCGACGAGCGCCGTCGCGCCGAGCACCGCGTTGACCTCGCCGAGCACGCTCAGCTGGTCGGGCGGCACGTCGTACCACTTGCCGACGAACTGGTCGATCTTCACCGGCACGCGGAAATAGTCGGACAGCGTGCGCTGCAGGTACGCGGCCGACATCGGCCGGTGCCGCGCGGCCAGCG
>NZ_CAJNKE010000152.1 GCF_905232215.1 Burkholderia sp. LMG 13014 | reverse complement strand
GCCGCCACGCACGCTTACCATGGTCGCTTCGCGGTGCAGTACGACGACCGTCTCGGCAAGCAGCAGAACGTGTACGGCAACTTCGACTGGCAGGAGCATGGCGACGACGTGTCGCTCGAGCTGCGCAGCCCGCTCGGCCAGACGCTCGCGGTCGTGAAGTCGACGCCGCAAGCGGCGTCGCTCGAATTGCCGAACCGTCCGACGCAATATGCGCCGGACGTCGGCGACCTGATGCAGAAAACGCTCGGCTTCGAACTGCCGCTCGCGGGCCTGCGCTACTGGCTGCTGCCGACCGCCGCGCCCGCGACGCCCGCGGAGACGGTGCGCGATCCGGCCGACGGCACGCGCGTCAAGCAGATCCGCCAGGACGGCTGGACGATCGACTACCTCGCCTACGCGGATGCCCCGGCCACGGGCGTCAAACGCGTCAACCTCGTGCGCGCGACACCGCCGCTCGACATCAAGCTCGTGCTCGATCAGTGAGCACCCGCCTAGCCCAGACATACGCATGACCGATTCGACCCGCTCGCTGCGCAACTGCCTTGCGCCCGCGAAACTCAACCTGTTCCTGCACATCACCGGCCGCCGTCCGAACGGCTATCACGATCTGCAGAGCGTGTTCCAGCTGCTGAACTGGGGCGACACGCTGCACTTCACGCTGCGCGACGACGGTCGCGTCGCGCGCGTCACCGACGTGCCCGGCGTGCCCGAGGAAAGCGACCTCGTCGTGCGCGCAGCCAACCTGCTGAGAGCGCATACGGGCACCGCGCTCGGTGTCGACATCGAGATCGACAAGTGCCTGCCGATGGGAGCCGGCCTCGGCGGCGGCAGCTCCGACGCGGCGACGACGCTGCTCGCGCTGAACCGCCTGTGGCAACTCGACCTGCCGCGTGCCGAGCTCCAGTCGCTCGCGGTAAAACTCGGCGCAGACGTCCCGTTTTTTATTTTTGGAAAAAATGCGTTCGCAGAGGGTATCGGAGAAGAATTAGCTGAGGTACAATTGCCGACTCGCTGGTTCTTGGTTGTAACGCCTCGCGTTCACGTCCCAACCGCTGAAATATTTTCAGATAAGTTGTTGACAAGAGATTCGAAGCGCGTCACAATTACGGACTTTCTTGCACAGCAAAGCAGCGACGCGGGATGGCCAGATAGTTTCGGTCGGAACGATATGCAGCAAGTTGTGACAAGTAAGTACGCGGAAGTTGCGCAGGTGGTCAAATGGTTGTATGATGTGACCCCCGCGAGGATGACCGGCTCCGGAGCAAGCGTGTTTGCAGCGTTTCGCAGCAAGCATGAGGCAGAAGCGGCGCAAGCCAAGCTGCCCACCGGTTGGAATGGTGCAGTTGCCGAGAGTCTGAACGAGCATCCGCTCTTCGCTTTCGCGTCATGAAGTTTTACTTTGCCGGATGGCCTACACAAGTCCGGTGAAGTTATCAGTTGAGTGTAGGGGAGTCGCCAAGTTGGTCAAGGCACCGGATTTTGATTCCGGCATGCGAGGGTTCGAGTCCTTCCTCCCCTGCCAAAAATTTTTCCCGCATTTCCCGCCCAAGCCTGAAGCAGGTGCACGATGAGCAGCCACAGCCATGATGGCCTGATGGTCTTTACTGGCAACGCGAATCCCGCGCTCGCCCAGGAAGTCGTCAATATCCTTGGAATCCCCCTCGGCAAAGCAATGGTCAGCCGTTTCTCCGACGGCGAGATCCAGGTCGAGATCCAGGAAAACGTGCGCGGCAAGGACGTCTTCGTCCTGCAATCCACGTGCGCACCGACGAACGACAACCTGATGGAACTGATGATCATGGTCGATGCGCTCAAGCGCGCATCCGCCGGCCGGATCACTGCAGCCATCCCCTACTTCGGCTACGCCCGTCAGGATCGCCGCCCGCGTTCGGCGCGCGTCGCGATCTCGGCGAAGGTCATCGCGAACATGCTGGAAATCGCCGGCGTCGAGCGGATCATCACGATGGATCTGCACGCCGACCAGATTCAGGGCTTCTTCGACATCCCGGTCGACAACATCTACGCAACGCCGATCCTGCTGGGTGACCTGCGCAAGCAGAACTACTCGGATCTGCTCGTCGTGTCGCCGGACGTCGGCGGCGTGGTGCGTGCCCGGGCACTGGCAAAGCAGCTCAACTGCGATCTCGCGATCATCGACAAGCGTCGCCCGAAAGCGAACGTCTCCGAAGTGATGAACATCATCGGTGAAGTCGAAGGCCGCACCTGCGTGATCATGGACGACATGGTCGATACGGCAGGCACGCTCTGCAAGGCCGCGCAAGTGCTGAAGGAACGCGGCGCGAAGCAGGTATTCGCCTACGCGACGCACCCGGTGCTGTCGGGTGGCGCAGCCGATCGCATCGCCGCGTCGGCACTCGACGAACTGGTCGTCACCGACACGATCCCGCTGTCCGCCGAATCGCTGGGCTGCTCGAAGATCCGTGCACTGACGAGCGCGAGCCTGCTGGCCGAAACGTTCTCGCGGATCCGCCGCGGCGATTCGGTGATGTCGCTGTTCGCGGAATCCTGATCGCGAGTCGACTGAACAAAGCATGCGCAGAAAGCGAAGCGGCAACGCTTCGCTTTTTGCACAATCGGACGGGATAGACGAAACCCCGGCCGTTTCATCGGGGGCCGCTGTTTGACGGCCCCGTTTTACTGCCTGGTCGCGGGCAGCCATTGGAGAATTACATGAAAGTCGTCGCTTTCGAGCGCCAAGAGCAAGGTACGGGTGCGAGCCGCCGCCTGCGCAACGCTGGTAAGACCACGGGTATCGTTTACGGTGGCGAAGCAGCCCCGCAAAAGATCGAACTCGATCACAACGCCCTGTGGCACGCCCTGAAGAAGGAAGCATTCCACTCGTCGATCCTCGATCTCGAAGTGGCTGGCCAGTCGCAACAGGTTCTGCTGCGCGACGTGCAATACCACCCGTTCAAGCAACTGGTGCTGCACGTGGACTTCCAACGCGTTGACGCGAAGAAGAAGCTGCACACGAAGGCACCGCTGCACTTCCTGAACGCGGAAGTCAGCCCGGCCGTGAAGCTGTCGAGCGCGATCGTTTCGCACGTCGCGACGGAAATCGAAATCGAGTGCCTGCCGGCTGACCTGCCGGAGTTCCTCGAAGTCGACCTGTCGAAGATCGAAGCGGGTCAATCGCTGCACGCGAAGGACATCACGCTGCCGAAGGGCGTCGCGCTGGTCGCGCACGTCGACGCGGAAAACCCGGTTGTCGCATCGGCGACGGTCCCGGCTGGTGCCGTGTCGGACGCAGCAGAAGGCGAAACGCCGGCTGCCTAAGCGGGCTGCTTACGCGCCCCATCGATCCGTTTCACGAAACGGTCGACGCAACCCGCCGCGGCTTGCCCGGCGGGTTTTTCTTTTTCTGCGCCCAGGCGGCCGTTGCCGCCTTCGAAACGTCATGATCAAACTGATCGTCGGCCTCGGCAATCCCGGGGCGGAATACACCGCGACGCGCCACAACGCCGGCTTCTGGCTGATCGACCAGCTCGCCCGCGAAGCAGGCACGACGCTGCGCGACGAACGCCGCTTCCACGGCTTCTACGCGAAAGCGCGCCTGCACGGCGAGGAAGTCCACCTGCTCGAGCCGCAAACCTACATGAACCGCTCCGGCCAGTCGGTCGTCGCGCTCGCGCAATTCTTCAAGATCCTGCCCGACCAGATCCTCGTCGCGCACGACGAGCTCGACCTGCCGCCCGGCACCGTGAAACTGAAGCTCGGCGGCGGCAGCGGCGGCCACAACGGCCTGAAGGACATCACCGCGCACCTGTCGTCGCAGCAGTACTGGCGGCTGCGGATCGGCATCGGCCATCCGCGCGACCTGATTCCCGAAAGCGCGCGCGCGGGCGCGAAGCCCGACGTCGCGAACTTCGTGCTGAAGCCGCCGCGCCGCGAGGAACAGGACGTGATCGACGCGTCGATCGAACGCGCACTCGCGGTGATGCCGATGGTCGTCAAGGGCGAACTCGACCGCGCGACGATGCAGCTGCATCGCAACTGACCGCATCGCACCGCTCCGGTGCATCGAGCCGTCCGGCGTCACCGGGCGGCTCCGCCCGCCCCCACCCTGCGCGCACATGCGGTAATCTGGTCGCTTTGCCCGACAGGAGCCAAGCGGTGAGCCGTTACTGGAGCGACGTCGTTCAGCAACTCGTGCCTTACGTGCCGGGCGAGCAGCCCGCGCTCGCGCACCCCGTCAAGCTGAACACCAACGAGAATCCCTATCCGCCGTCGCCGCGCGTCGTCGCGGCGATCGCGCGCGAACTCGGCGAGACCGGCGACACGCTGCGCCGCTATCCCGACCCCGTTGCGCACGCGCTGCGCGAGACGGTCGCGGCGCATCACCGTATCAAGCCCGACCAGGTGTTCGTCGGCAACGGCTCCGACGAGGTGCTCGCGCACACGTTCCAGGCGCTGCTCAAGCACGACCGGCCGCTGCGCTTCCCCGACATCACGTACAGCTTCTATCCGACCTATGCGCGCCTGTACGGCGTCCAGACGTCGATCGTGCCGCTCGCGGACGACTTCTCGATCCGCGTCGACGACTATCTCGACGATGCCGGCGGCGTGCTGTTTCCGAATCCGAACGCGCCGACCGGGCGCGCGCTGCCGCTCGCGGACGTCGAACGGATCGCGGCCGCGAATCCATCGTCGGTCGTCGTGATCGACGAGGCGTATGTCGACTTCGGCGCGCAGTCCGCGATTACGTTGATCGACCGCCATCCGAACCTGCTCGTCGTGCACACGACGTCGAAGGCGCGCTCGCTCGCGGGCATGCGCGTCGGTTTCGCGTTCGGCGATGCCGCGCTGATCGACGCGCTGAACCGCGTGAAGGACAGCTTCAACTCGTACCCGCTCGACCGGCTCGCGCAAGTCGCCGCGCAGGCAGCATACGAAGACACCGATTATTTCAGCGCAACCTGCCGGCGCGTGATCGACAGCCGGACGCGGCTCACGCACGCGCTCGACACACTCGGCTTCGACATCGTGCCGTCCGCCGCGAATTTCGTGTTCGCACGCCATCCCGCGCACGACGCGGGCTCGATTGCGGCGAAACTGAAGGGACGGGAAATTTTCGTGCGGCACTTCCGGCTGCCGCGGATCGACCAGCACCTGCGCATCACCGTCGGCACCGACGCCGAATGCGATGCGCTCGTCGCGGCGTTGCGCGAGCTGCTGGCCTGACACGAAAGAACCGGCGCCAGGCGGCGCCGATCGGGATGCGTGACGTGCGTGCCGACGAACTCGAGCGCGCGCGTCACCTCCGGGTCACGACGCGTCGTCGCCCTTCCCGGCGGTCAACGCGTGATACTTCTCCATCAATTGCGCGTGCGATTCGTCATGTTGCGGATCGCGCGGAATACATTCGACCGGACACACCTGCTGGCACTGCGGTTCGTCGAAATGGCCGACGCACTCGGTGCACTTGTTCGGGTCGATCACGTAGATATCCGGGCCCATCGAAATCGCGCCGTTCGGGCACTCAGGCTCGCACACGTCGCAATTGATGCACTCGTCGGTAATCATCAAAGCCATACTGATCTCACTTCTTCAGGCCGGCGGCCGGCTTCCCAACGAAACCGGCCGGCGCCGCATTACGCGGCAGGGCCTCCCATCGCGGCGACTTTCTCGGTCAGCCACTTCTCGACGGACGGGAACACGAACTTGCTGACATCGCCGCCCAACTGCGCGATTTCGCGCACGATCGTCCCCGAGATGAACTGGTACTGATCGGACGGCGTCATGAACATCGTCTCGACGTCCGGCAGCAGGTAGCGGTTCATCCCCGCCATCTGGAACTCATATTCGAAATCGGACACGGCGCGCAGGCCGCGCACGATCACGCGCGCATTGTTGGTGCGGACGAAATCCTTCAGGAGGCCGGTGAAACTCATCACCTTCACGTTCGGATAATGGCCGAGCACCTCGTTCGCAATCGTCAGACGTTCTTCCAGCGAGAAGAACGGCTTTTTCGCGCGGCTGTCGGCAACACCGACCACCAGCGTATCAAAAATGCTCGACGCACGCCGCACGAGGTCCTCGTGCCCGCGCGTCAGCGGATCGAACGTACCGGGATACACGGCGACTACCATGTCGCTCCTCCTGTCATCACGCAAACGGGATGGCAGCCGTGCGATGCGCACGCCGCTGCCGAGATGGGCATGCGTCGCCTTTGCGGCGCGCCGCCTCGTATGGAACGCGCATTATTCATCATTTTCGCGCCGCAGCAAATGATAGTGAACCGCACCGGCCTTGCCGTGCTTCACGACCTGCCAGCCTGCGAGCGCTTCGTGCGCGGCCGGATCGAGCTCCGCCCCCGTCTCGACGTACAGCGCGCCGCCCGCCGCGACGAGCGGTGCCGCCAGCGCGATCGCGCGCTCGAGCACGGCCATGTCGTCGAACGGCGGATCGAGAAACACGACGTCGAACGCGCCCGGCGTGAGTCCGGCCGCGAGCCGCAACGCGTCCGCCTCCGCGACCTCGACCGCACGCGCGCCGAGCTTGTCCTTGATCGCACGCAGCTGTTGCGCGGCACGCGGATGGCGCTCGACCATCACGACGCTCGCCGCGCCGCGCGACGCGGCCTCGAAACCGAGCGCGCCGGTGCCCGCGAACAGGTCGAGGCAACGCCAGCCTTCGAGATCCTGGCCAAGCCAGTTGAACAGCGTCTCGCGCACGCGATCGGGCGTCGGCCGCAGGCCGTCGAGATCGAGCACGGCGAGCGGCGTGCGTTTCCAGTCACCGCCGATGATGCGGATCGTGTGCGGCTTGCCGCGGCCGGAAGGGGCCGCCGGGCGGCCGGGAGAGGAACGGGACATACGGAATATCGACGACGGAGGGACCGGGCGCGCAAGAGGGCGCACCGCTAAACAGGCGCACGTTACCACAGCGGCGATGCACACTGGCGCGAGCGCCCCGCCGCACTGATAAAATGCACGGTTTCGGCCGCCGTGCGCCGCGCCCGCGCGAACGCAGAACGGCCCGTCCGGTGCCCGCCCCTGGCGGCGGCCCGTCCTCTTCCCGACGTCAGACCATGTTCAGCTTCTTCAAACGATTCAAGAAAACGCAGGAGCCCGATCCGGCGGAATCGCAATCGGCCGACGCGCAGCCAACGGACGAACCGTCCGATGCGCCCGTGGTCGAGGCTCCGCCTGTGGCCGAAGTGCCGCGAGCGCCCGCGCAACCGGCCGCGCCGGCCGTCGTGATGACGGTCACGCCGACCAACGATGGCCGCGACGAAGTCGTCGAGACCGTCGAAATCGTTCCGCCGCCGCTGCAGGACGCCACCGCGAAGAAATCGTGGCTCGCGCGCCTGAAAACGGGGCTCGCCAAGACGGGCTCGAGCATCACCGGCGTGTTCGTCAACACGAAGATCGACGAGGATCTGTACGAGGAGCTCGAAACCGCGCTGCTGATGTCCGACGCGGGCGTCGACGCGACCGAGTACCTGCTCGGCGCGCTGCGCGAAAAGGTGCGCGCGGGCCGCCTGACCGATCCGCAGCAGGTGAAGGCCGCGCTGCACGACCTGCTCGTCGAGCTGCTCTCGCCGCTCGAGAAATCGCTGATGCTCGGCCGCGCGCAGCCGCTCGTGATGATGATCACCGGCGTGAACGGTGCGGGCAAGACGACCAGCATCGGCAAGCTCGCGAAGCATCTGCAGAGCTTCGACCAGTCGGTGCTGCTGGCCGCGGGCGACACGTTCCGCGCGGCCGCGCGCGAACAGCTGGCGGTCTGGGGCGAGCGCAACAACGTGACGGTCGTGCAGCAGGAAAGCGGCGATCCGGCCGCGGTGATCTTCGACGCGGTCAGCGCCGCGCGTGCGCGCAAGATCGACGTGATGATGGCCGACACGGCCGGCCGCCTGCCGACGCAGCTCCACCTGATGGAAGAGCTGAAGAAGGTAAAGCGCGTGATCTCGAAGGCGCACGACGGCGCACCGCACGAAGTGCTGCTGGTGATCGACGCGAACACCGGCCAGAACGCGCTCACGCAGGTCAAGGCATTCGACGACGCGCTCGGCCTCACCGGCCTGATCGTCACGAAGCTCGACGGCACCGCGAAGGGCGGGATTCTTGCTGCGATCGCGCGGCAGCGTCCGGTGCCCGTCTACTTCATCGGCGTCGGCGAGAAGGTCGAGGATCTGCAGCCGTTCAGCGCGGTCGAATTCGCGGACGCGCTGCTCGGCTGAACACCGCCGGCCCGCCTCGCACAGGGCGCCTTCGGGCGCCCTGTTTCATGCGCGCCGCGGGGGCGCGCTTCGCTCACTCGGCGTCAGGCTGCACGCCGGGCTCGGCGGCCTTGAACGCATCGAGCGTCGCCGCATGGTCGACGATCCGCTGGATCGTCGGATAGCGCGTCGTGTCGATCGAGAAGCGGTTCGCATTGAACACCTGCGGCACGAGGCACACGTCGGCGAGCGTCGGCGTGTCGCCGAAGCACAGCTTGCCGGTGCGCGGATCGCTCGCGAGACGCGTCTCGAGCGATTCGAAGCCCGCCTCGATCCAGTGCCGGTACCACGCGTTCTTCGCCTCCTCGGGCACCTGCAGCGTGTGCTTCAGGTACTTCAGCACGCGCAGGTTGTTGAGCGGATGGATTTCGCACGCGATCTGCAGCGCGACCGCACGCACATACGCGCGATCGACCGGCTGCTTCGGCAGCAGCGCCGGTTCCGGATGGGTTTCCTCGAGATATTCGATGATCGCGAGCGACTGCTGCAGCGTCGCGTCGCCGTCGGTCAGCGTCGGCACGACCGCGTCCGGATTCAGCGCGCGGTACGCGTCCTTCAGTTGCTCGCCGCCGTCGCGCAGCATGTGCACGGGCACATAGTCGAACGGCAGCTGCTTCAGGTTCAGGGCGATCCGCACGCGGTACGACGCGGAACTGCGGAAATAGCTGTAGAGCTTCATGGGATGTCTCTCGTAGTCGTATTCGGCCGGCAACGGCACGGGCGCGGCGCAGCCGGCGCGCGCACCGCCGGGAACCAGAGTGTAGCGCGCTGCGCTGCGCGGCCTCGCTTGGCGACAGCCTCACCCGTGCGATACTCGGGGCATTCCTCACCGTTCACAGCGCGGCCCGATGCCGGCCGCCCGCCCCACGCCCCGATGACCGCTTCCCACGATCCCGCTGCCGTTCCGTTCCCGTGCGCCCGCTTCATCAAGGAAATCGGCCGCGGCCCGCACGGCGCACGCGCACTGTCCGCCGAGGACACGTTCGAGCTTTATCGCGCGATGCTCGACGCGCGCGTGTCGGACGTCGAACTCGGCGCGATCCTGATCGCCTATCGGCTGAAGGGCGAATCCGCCGACGAGCTGGCTGCGATGCTCGCCGCCGCGCAGGCGTCGTTCGCGCCGGTGCACGTGCAGGACGCCGCGTTCCGCCCCGTGTCGATCCCGAGCTACAACGGCGCGCGCAAGCAGCCGAACCTCGTGCCGCTGCTCGCGCTGCTGCTCGCGCGCGAAGGCGTGCCGGTGCTCGTGCATGGCGTCGAGCAGGATCCAGGCCGTGTGACGAGCGCCGAGATCTTCTCGGCGCTGTCGCTCGCGCCGTCGACGTCGCACGATGCGATCGAGGACACGCTTGCCGAGCGCCGCGTCGCGTTCGCGTCGATCGAAGTATTGGCGCCGCGTATCGCGCATCTGCTGTCGATGCGCAGCGTGCTCGGCGTGCGCAACTCGACGCACACGCTCGTGAAGATCCTGCAGCCGTTCGCGCCGGCCGGCCTGCGGCTCGTCAACTACACGCACCCGCCGTACCGCGACAGCCTGGCTCAATTGTTCCGCGACCATCCGGACGCTGCGCTCGGCGGCGCGCTGCTGGCTCGCGGCACCGAGGGCGAAGCCGTTGCCGATACGCGACGCCAGGTGCAGGTCGACTGGCTGCACGACGGCGTATGCGACACGCTGATCGAGGCCGAGCGCTCGTCGACCGATGCGTCCCCCGTCGCGCTGCCCGAATCGCGCGATGCGGCCACGACGGCCGCGTGGACCGACGCCGTATTGCGCGGCGAAGTGCCGGTGCCCGACACGGTCGCCCGGCAGGTCGCGACGATCGTGCAGATCGCCCGTATCGCGCGCTGACGGCACGCTCGCGAACCGGCCCCGCTTGCAGGGCATTTGACACGCGAGCGCATCCTGGCATAGAGTTGCCGTCATGCGTTCCTTTCCGAACACCCTCCGAATTACCTCCGGCCGCCTAGCGCGGCCGCTATCGCTACGACTAGCCTAAGGCTTTCGTAGCGCCGTGTGCTGTCCGCACGGTCCCTCCGAGCAGTTCCTCGCAGTACCCCTCTCGCAGTTTTTACAACCCGAAGTCGTCAGCATTCGTCCGTCTATCCGTCGGCCGATTCGCGAAGATCATCCGCATCCGCAGCGCGCTTACGTGCCGCGGAGCGAGGCAGCGCCAACCGTCGCCCATGCCGCCCGTCTTCGCTCGCGACTTGAGACCCGAGGTCCAGAAGATGCAGCGCAATCCGCAAGACAAGTACCGCCCGTTCGAGCCCGTCCGCCTCAATGGCCGCAAATGGCCGTCGCGCACCATCGAGCGCGCGCCCGTCTGGATGAGCACCGACCTGCGCGACGGCAACCAGTCGCTGATCGAGCCGATGAGCATCGAGCAGAAGCTCGAATTCTTCGAGATGCTGGTTGCGATCGGGTTCAAGGAGATCGAAGTCGGTTTTCCGTCGGCGTCGCAAACCGACTTCGATTTCGTCCGCAAGCTGATCGACGACAAGCGGATTCCCGACGACGTGACGATCGAAGTGCTCGTGCAGGCGCGCGAAGACCTGATCGCCCGCACGTTCGACGCGCTCGAAGGCGTGCCGCGCGCGATCGTGCACCTGTACAACGCGGTCTGCCCGTCGTTCCGCCGCATCGTGTTCGGGATGTCGAAGGCCGACGTGAAGGCGCTCGCGATCGACGGCACGCGCATCATCAAGGAACACGCCGCCGCGCGCCCCGACACGCAGTGGACCTTCCAGTACTCGCCGGAAACCTTCAGCATGACCGAGCTGACGTTCGCGCGCGAGATCTGCGACGCGGTCGCGCAAACCTGGCGCCCGACCCGCGATCACAAGATGATCGTCAACCTGCCGGCCACCGTCGAAGCCGCGAGCCCGAACGTGTTCGCCGACCAGATCGAGTGGATGGACCGCAATCTCGCGTATCGCGACAGCATCGTGCTGTCCGTGCATCCGCACAACGACCGCGGCACCGCGGTCGCGGCGGCCGAACTCGCGCTGCTCGCGGGCGCCGACCGCATCGAGGGCTGCCTGTTCGGCAACGGCGAGCGCACCGGCAACGTCGATCTCGTCACGCTCGCGCTGAATCTCTACACGCAGGGCATCGATCCGGGCCTCGACTTCTCCGACATCGACGCCGTGCGCCGCGTCGTCGAACGCTGCAACCAGATTCCCGTGCATCCGCGCCATCCGTACGCAGGCGACCTCGTGTTCACCGCATTCTCGGGCTCGCACCAGGACGCGATCCGCAAGGGCTTCGCGCAGCAGCGCCCCGACGCGGCCTGGGAAGTGCCGTACCTGCCGATCGACCCGGCCGACCTCGGCCGCAGCTATGACGCGGTGATCCGCGTGAACAGCCAGTCCGGCAAGGGCGGCGCGACGTTCCTGCTCGAACGCGGGATGGGCTTCACGCCGACGCGCCGCGTGCAGATCGAATTCAGCCATGCGGTGCAGACGCTCGCCGACGCGTCCGGCGAGGAAGTGACGGGCGACGCGATCTGCGCGCTGTTCGCGAGCGAATTCTTCGACACCGACGGGCCGGCTGCGCGTCACGGCAGCGGCGCGCGCTGGCGGAACCG
>NZ_CAJNKE010000151.1 GCF_905232215.1 Burkholderia sp. LMG 13014 | reverse complement strand
ACGGTCGCGGCCAGCGCCTTGAAGTTCTTGCCCCATGAGCCCGACCACGGCAGCCCCGTCAGGATGAACGCCACCGTGCCCGCCGCGAGCCAGATGCCGGCTGTCGCGTGGAGGTTTTTCCACAGTGGCCGGCCGCGCAGCGACAGGTCGGGGCGCAGTGCCTGCCCGACGCGCGCAGCGCCTCGCGGCCACCACAGCGCGATGCCGGTGCCGATCATCACGAAGGTCCAGCATGCGGCGAGCTCCATCAGCAGTTCCCCCGTCTTGCCGAGCAGCAGCTTGCGATGCAGCATCCGGTCGATCTGCATGAAGCGGTTCTCGACGCTCAGCGTGCCGAGCACGCTGCCGTCGTACGGGTTCACGTACACGCTCTCGCGGCTGCCGTCGCGCAGCCGGAACACGTATTCGGCGCTGCGGTCCGGCGCGGTCGAGACCTGGACGGAAACCGGCGTCGCGCCGGCCGGCATCGCGGTGCGCGCGTTCGCGAGCAGCGCGTCGGGATCGAGCCGCGGCGTGGCACGCGGCTCGACGACGAGCCGGTGCGGATACAGCAGCGGCTCGATCTGCGGCTGGAAGCAATAGAGCGTTCCGGTGATCGCGAGGACCACCAGGAACGGCATCACGAACAGGCCGGCATAGAAGTGCCAGCGCCAGAGCGTGCGGTAACCGGCGTGGGCGGATTGGGCGGGCGAGATCGCCCGCTCGACGGTGGTCGACATGGTGTCAGCTCCTCGTGTTCGTTGAGCGGCCACGCCGGCGCGGGCCGGCGGACGTCAACGTGCGTCGCGCCCGCCTGCGCGCATCGGCGAAACGGGCGGCGCAACGCCATGCGCGAAAGGGGCGCATGACGGCGTCGCCCGCGCGATGCGGGCATGCGGGTGAACGCTTGAATCAGGTCGTACGAGACGAATGGCGTGCAGGCCCATGCACATCGACGTGCACGAGCCGCTGGACGGAACCGTCAGCAGAACAGAGGAGGCGCGCGGGAAGGTGGGCGATCGTCGAAGATCGATCGCACGAAGGGAATGCTGTCGAAGTGAATCCGGAAGCGCCGCGGCGCGGCGGCGGGAAACAGCAACACCAGCAGCACGAACGACGCGAGCGCCGTGAACAGCGCGGCACCGAATGCACACAGGCTGTCGCCGTTTCCGGAGGACGCCGTGTTGTCGGCATGCGCGTCATGCTTGAGCGCGTCGGCGAGCGCCAGCGCGTCGTTGGCCGGTGTGATCGGCGCGCCGGCATCGAAACGGGCAGCCAGCGCAGCCACGTTGACGATCAACGGGCCGCGGCCCGAACACAGCACCACCGAGCCCGCATCCGGACCATCCGGATCGAGCATCACGGCACCCGACATCAGCGCGCGGGACAGCAGCGTCACGAGGAGGAACCCCCACAGAAGCTGTCGCGCGACACCGTGCCGGAGCAGGAAGCGGCGAAGTGCATTCATGGCGCGCGATTGTACCTCCGTTTGCGGGGAGGGGCCGTCCGTCACGCTGATGCGCGGCATCGGCCCGGCGTGCCGCCGGCAGCGGATCGGGCGTATCCGCGGCGGCTAGTCGGAGCCGCACGCGCCGCTGCCGGGCGGTGCGTTCGCCGGGCCATACGACCAGGTGCCGTCCGCGCGGGCGGTCAGCACGTTGCCCGAGCGACGGTCGTAGAGATGCCACTGTTCGTCCGCCGGGTCGTCGCCGTAGGGCCAGGTCGTCAGCTTGCCGCCGAGGTCGAAGTCGAACGCCCACGAACCCGGCTGGGCGCGCGGTGCGACCGATTGCAGGATCTGCCCGTCGAGACGTTGCGCGGCGGCCGCGATGTCGCCCGATCGGGATTCGCTGTGCGCGAGCTCGTGACCATCGAGCGCGATCGACCAATGGCAGTAGCAGATCCACAGATGCCCGTTGCCGGTGACCGTCACGTGCCGCGACGCGAGCCGGTCGCGCGCCGCCGCCGACAAGCCGCGCGCGCCGGCGAGCGGCTCCCTGACATGCAGCGCGGGTTGCCCGAATTCGAATGTGAGAAAGCTGCCCTGGCCTTTCGTCACAGACCAGGCCGGGGTTTCGCAGATGGCCGGCCAGATCCGGTCGAAGTCGAGCGCGTTCACGGCGTGCGTTTCACATCGGCGAAACCGGCGTCGGCGTCGTCCGCGCTGGCGTCATCGTCGGCCAGCAGATCGGAGAGGTCGGCCGGCGACAAGCGCCGCATCGTGCGCTCGATGTCGTGATCGTAGCGGCGATCGTTCGGGTCGAGATGCTTCTGCGCACGGCGCCCGTAGCGCTTCACGAACACGCCGAGTGCGCCGGCCAGCCGGGATTTCCGGTTCCTGATGCTCATGCGGCGAGATTATCGGGCATGCGCGCGAATCGGGCATGGCTGCCGTGGCTGCGCTTGCCGCGCGCGGCAGCCGCTGCGTGGTACCGGCTCAGGCCGGATACGCATCGTCGACTTTCAGGTTCGCGAGCCGGAACAGCGTGCGCAGCGTCTGCGGATGAATGTCGCGGTGCGCGGCGAGCGACGTCAGCATGAAGTCGAGCACCTTCGCGTAGCGGAGCAGCACGAGGCAGCGCGCGAGATCGGGCGTGCGGCCGCGCATGTCCTCGGCGAGGTGGACCATTTCGGTGGACAGCGAGCGCGCCATCTCGAGTTCCATCTGCTGTTTTTCGGTCCAGTCGGGCAACGGCTGTTCGAGCAGTTTCGCGAGAAAGAGCTGGAACGACGTGTCGGACGAATTGGGCAGCGCATCCATGAAGGGCCTCGTTGCTTGCGCGTATCGATCGGGCGTATCCGGTGGATGCGCCCGAGGGTGTATTCGTGTCCGCGCGGTGAACGGCGCGGCTGTCCCCCGAACGGAATGCAGGTTCCGTACCAGCGCCGCGAAACGATGGTCGAGCATGGTTGAGCGGCGCTGCGGTGCAGGGTGCCGAGTCCCGCCGGTACTGGGTGGCGGAGGGGCGCGAGGCGGCCATCGAGATGCGCGGCGCGATGCCGGTCGGGTGCGACGGGCGGTGCGGCGGGGCGAAATGCTTCACGGATGTAACGTAACGGCGGGATAAATTGCGCGGTGTGTTCCTCGTCGGATCGACGAAACGGCGCGGCCGGTGCGTGCCGCCTGCGCCTGCCAAGCGTTCGGCCGGCCGCACGCGGCGGGACGGGACGGCCGCGACGGCCGGCGAAAACCGCTGGCGAATGTGACGAGTGTTTCAAAACCGAGACGGATTCGCCAGCGGCGATCCGGTGGCGCGACCGTCCGCCCAACTGGCCCAGCGAATTGCCGGCCAATTGTCCATGGGCAGAAGGCGCGCGTTTGCCAACAATCTCCTGATCATCCCTGCGAGGTTCGACATGAGCGTCCACGCCTTCTTCTCGGCCAACCTGCTGCTGGCCTACACCGCCTATTTCATCGGTACGGCCAGCCCCGGGCCGAGCAATCTCGCGATCATGTCGGTTGCCGCGAACCAGGGGCGCAAGGCGGCGCTCGCGTTCGCGCTCGGCGTCATTTCAGGGTCGATGTTCTGGGCGACGGTGGCGGCGCTCGGCGTGTCGGCCGCGCTGCTGGCGTGGTCGAAGCTGCTGGTCGCGATCAAGCTGTTCGGCGGGTTGTACCTGCTGTGGCTCGCGTTCAAGTCGGGGCGCACGGCGTTGTCGGGCAAGGCGGCGGCGTCGCTGAACGCAGCGGGCGAGCAGCGGCTGTCGCGCTTCTATGTACGCGGCGCGATGCTGCACCTGACCAATCCGAAAGCGATCCTCGTGTGGGTGTCGATCGTCGCGCTGTCGTCGAACGGCGCGGGTGCGTCGCACGGCGCGGTCGTGCCGGGCTGCCTCGTGATCGGGTGCCTGGTGTTCGGCGGCTATGCGCTCGTGTTCTCGATGGACGGCGCGCGCCGGCTGTACGTGCGCGGCCGGCGCGCGATGGAAGCGTGCCTCGCCGTCGTGTTCGGTGTGGCGGGGATCAGGCTGCTGGTGTCGAACGTCTGAGGCGGCACACCCGCGTGTCTAGCGGGCGACGCGCCGGGTGGCCCGGCGCGCCGTGCTGCCCGCCTGCTCCGCCGGGCGCGTGAACAGCGACACGATCGTCTGCCGGAGCCAGCGGTGCGCGGGGTGGCTGTCCCAGCGCTGATGCCAGATCACGCAGTAAGGCCGCGCGGGCATGCGCACCGGCGGTTGCCGCGACACCAGTTCCTTTTCATGGATCGACAGATCGAGCAGCGTGGTCGGCAGCACGCCGATGAAGTCCGATTCCCGGATGATCGCCAGCGCGGGCGAGTACGCATTCAGCGTGAGGACGAGATTGCGCTGCAGGCCGTGCGCGGCGAGCAGGCTGTCGTACACCGGCACCCGCATGCCGGAAAACCCGACGTCGAGATGCCGCGCCGCGAGGAAGCGCTTCAGCGTGAGCGGCCCCTTCGCGAGTGGGTGATCCTTGCGCATCAGGCAGTTCCAGTGGATCGGCCACATCTCGTGCGTGCGCACGCCGCTGCTCGGGCTCGAGTCTTTCAGATAAAGCACCGGAATCAGCGTTCTACACCTTGCCATTTCTTGCAATCGTCAGGCCAATAGGCTGTAGAATCGGCCGGTCCAGTATGTCAAATCAATGACGATACGTGGGCAAAAATAATAAAGGGGCGGAACATGAGTGCGCAGGATATTGTGAGGGCAATTCGTGGCGGCTTGATCCAGAATGAGAGGCTGGTCAAGCTCGATACGCCGCTCGGCCCGGACGTACTGTTACCGCAACGGGTTGCTGGATGGTCACGCATTGGCCGACATTTTGAATTCACGCTCGATGTCCAGTCGACCAACAGCGATATCAAGCTAGAACAGTTGATTGGTCAGCCTGTCACCCTCTGGCTCCATCAGACCAATCAATCCTATCTCCCCCGCCACGGTTATGTTTATTCGGTCAGGCGGTTAGGCTCGGAAGGCGGGTTGACCAGTTACCAGATTCGTTTTGCATCGTGGATGTATTTCCTCAAATTTCGCCGCGACCAGCGCATCTGGCAGGATAAAACGATCGATCAAATCCTGACCGACGTTTTCAATGCGCATTCCCGAGCGAAAGGACAGTTCAATTTCGCAATTTCGAAGCCCCTCGAACCACGTTCGTACTGCACGCAATATGAAGACGACTGGACCTTTGTTCACCGGTTGATGGAAGCGGAGGGCCTGTTCGGTATCTGGAAACAAGCCGCGGACGGCAAGTCACACACACTGACGATCACCGACCACTTGGACACGTGTGAACCGCTGGCGCCGCAAACGGTATCGTTCTCACGCGACGGTTTGAACAGCGAGATTGACGCGCTGCTGCATTGGTCGGGCACGCGAAGTTTGCATAGCGCCGTGCTGGCGACCCGGACGTTCGATTATAAGAGTCCATCATCACTCGCCAATCCGAAAGGCACCCACGTGCCCACACTGTCGCACGAGTTGCCGGAGGAGCTGGAAGTCTACGAATACACCGGCCCCTATACGTATCTGAAGGACGATCGCGGTGAGCACCTGACTAAAATCCGCATGGAGGAATGGGAGTCACGCGCAGAACGGTTTTATGGCACAGGCGGCTTGCGTGGAGTCGATGCCGGACGATGGTTCGAGCTAACCGGACACCCGGAGCATGATCAGGATTCCACATCTCGACGCGAGTTCGTGGTTCTGGAGGCCAACTGGCTGATTGAAAATAATCTTCCGGGGTCCAGCCATCATGCGAACTTGCCCGGTAGCCTCCAAGGCAAGATTGCAGACGCAACGCAGGCGGCTAGTGTCACTCATCCGGACGGCTCCACGGGTTTTTACTTCGTCGAGATCGAAACGCAACGCAAGTCCTTGCCCTTCCGCAGTCCGTTCGAACATCGCAAGCCTGTCATGCAGATGCAGACGGCAACTGTCGTCGGGCCGCAAGGTCAGGAAATCTATACCGACGAGTTTGGTCGCGTAAAGGTCCAGTTTCATTGGGATCGGATCGGCGAGCGCGATGAGCGCAGTTCGTGCTGGGTGCGTGTCGCGCAGCCGTGGGCAAGCGGCGGCTTCGGGGGCATCCAGCTCCCCAGAATCGGCGACGAAGCGGTCGTGTCGTTCCTTGATGGTGATCCGGATAGACCGATCATCACGGCCCGCGTCGGAAACGGCGCAAATCGGCCGCAGTGGAACTTGCCCGACCAGCACCCGCTATCGGGATTCGTCAGTAAAGAAATCGGCGGTGTGCAAAACAATGTCTGGCTGAAAGACGACACTCAGGGGCAGGTGCAAACGCAAATACGCAGCGACCACCTTGAGTCGGGCTTCCACGCAGGTTATATCACGCGCGTGAGTGAACCGGCCGGTCGCGGCGAGAAGCGCGGCGAAGGGGTCGAGCTTCGCACTGACGGCAATGCGGCCGTGCGCGGTGCACGCGGGCTGCTCCTGACGACCCATCCCCGGCCCGGGGCGAGCGGCGATGCATTCAGCGTCGATGAAGTCAATCTTCAGTTGGCAAATGCCCAGGACACCGCAACGAGCCTCGCGCAGTCCGCACAATCGGCGGGCGCGCAGGACGGCGAGCAAAAATCCATCGCCGGAGCGCTGAAGGCGCAGGCGAAAGGCATCCAGGGTGGTGGTTCATTGAAGCAGTTCGAGCAACCGCACTTGGTGCTCGCAAGTCCTGCCGGTGTCGCTACCAGCACACCGGAACTGATTCACGTCAGCAGCGGCAAGAGTACGTCCGTTACCGCCGGCGCGCATGTGTCGGTCAGTACGGGTGGTGGTTTCTTCGCAAGTGCGCGCCGCGCGTTGCGCCTGTTTGTCGCCGAAGCAGGCATGCGACTCGTTGCAGCCGCAGGCGACATCGACGTGAAGGCCCTGAAGGACAGTATCAATCTGTTGGCGAAACTGAACGTGACGGTAACAGCGAACAAAATCACCATCAGCGCTCAGCAGGAAGTCGAGATCAACGGTGGTGGCAGCTATACCCGCTGGACAGCAGGACAGATCAAGAGCGGCACGTCGGGCGGCTTCGAGGTGCACTCGGCGACCCGCACGCTCACGGGACCGGATAGTGTTAGTACGCCGAATATTCCGGCGCTACCACCAGAAAAGGAGCAACTACACTTCGCGTTGGGGGCGTTGCCCGGTGAGGCACATCAATACGTGAGCGAGCCGTACGATCTATACAAGGGTGGAGCAAAAATCGGACAAGGGGTGACGGATGAGTTCGGACGAGTCGTCGTGAAAGACCATGAGCCCGGTACGCCGGCCTATCAGGTCAAACTCGCCAACGGCGGACAGTTTGACCTAAAGGTCAAGGACTCGCTCCAGGGTGATCCTGACCATACGGACCAGCGAACCAATCGAGGCGAACGGCTAGACGGCTAACCGCATCCTTCCTGACTCACTGACAAAGAGGACCTGAACGTGGCCGACAGTACCCTGAAAACCCAAAATCCGGCAGCTGTTGCGATTGATGAGCAGTTACGCACTGCAAAGTCATCGGCACAATGGTTGCTGGAAACGCGCAAGGACATTGCGCCCATCACCTTTGAAAACCACCTCGATTTCCTGATCTGTGGCGAAGAAGGGTTCGCGAACATCGCGAACGACCTGAAGCTTGCCAAGGGTTCAGTCAATCTCTGCTGTTGGGGCTTCGACCCGGGCATGGAGCTGATCCGCGACAAAGATGCACCGGAATGGCCACGCGGGCATCAGACATATGGCGAACTGCTTGAGGAAGTCGCAAACAAGGGCGTAACGGTTCGCTTGATGGTCTGGTACGACGAAACCGGTTCGGCAAAGCAGAACAATGTCCCAGGCTATTCCGACACCGGACATAACCCGATTACTCATTTTCCCGCGTTTCTCGTTGGCACATCCAATTCCCCCTACGACAGCAAAAAACGCCAGCAATACTGCATCGATTGGTGGAAAAGACACCATCCCAAGGGAAATTGCAGCGGAACGAACAAGAACCTGCTGGTCACTTTCCGTTCGGTCGATTCGGCGGACGCAGCGCACGCGCTGTCCGATGAAGAATTTAAACCGCAAGACGGGAAATTGCCGACCAAAGAACGTCCTTTGATGGTGGACTACCCGACCCATCATCAAAAGCCGATTGTGATCGACTACGACTACAACAACGGCTACAAGGCGGTTGGCTATGTGATGGGTCTGAACTCCGTGACCGACTATTGGGATACAACGACGCACGCTATCGATGATTCCGTGCGAGAACTACTGACGAAGAAAACATTGGGAGCAGAGCAGGCTCATGAGGAGGCGACGCTGGAGCAGCCGCCTACAAAGGGTTATAAACATGTCCGCCCCTATCAGGACTATGCGTGCCGCCTGTTCGGCCCTGCCTTAAAGCGGGTGTATGACAACTTTGCGCGAGATTGGAATCACTACGCCCCTGCTACGCACCGGATGCCGGAGCATGCGGAGATACCGAGCAATATTCAGAAAGCACCTTACAATCCAAATCACGCTGTCCAGATTGTGCGTACACATCCCAGGGACAAGGATAAAACGATCAAGGAACTCTATATCCATGCAAGTTCCTGGGCGCGCAACTACATCTACATGGAGAATCAATATTTCTTCTATCCAACCTTTGCCCAGAAATTAAAAGAGGCGCGGCAGGGCCACTGGAAGGCTTGGGCAGAAAAGTCCGGAAGACCAAGTAGCGAGATGGGAATCCTCTACATGTTCATCGTCATTCCGCATCCCGAGGATGACGGAATGATTCCCCGCACCTATGACATGCTGACCGAGTTTGGCGCAAGCGATCCGACCGAGAACAACCCGGCCATGTCTAATCAGGGGGCTTACGACAAGGAAAATCATCGGGCTCAAGACTATCCGGACGCGAAGCTGTTTTCGTACACACGTGAGACAGGAGTGGGTCCGGTCATTTCGCAGGTCAAGGTTCTCGATCACCCAAGTGTGCAGGAACTGGCATCCACCTATGGAATCAAGGTCAGTGTTGCTCGACTACGTGCCAGCGGACCGATCCCCGGTCACGATATGGCCTACCGTGAAATCTACATTCACTCGAAGCTGATGATCATCGATGACGTATTCATTACGGTCGGAAGCGCAAACATGAACCAGCGCAGCATGACGGCGGACAGCGAGATCAACATCGGTGCGACTGGATTGGACTACGCCGCCCCACTGCGGGAAAGAATATTCAAGCTCCACTCGGGCGGTGATATCCCGGGTAGTGGAGACTTCAAAGAAATTCCTAATGTCTTTGAGGATTGGAACAGACGGATGGCAAAAAATCGTAGTACCTGGAAGGGTGGGAAAATGGCGCTCAAGGGTTTCCTGCTTCCATTTGAAGATCACCGCGCTACAGGCACGATGCACGCCCAAGTGACCGTTCCGTCAACGTCAGACGCTTCAGCCATCGCCTGAGATGAATCGATTCGACACGAAATTTCTGCGCGTCTTTCTGCGACTCCTGTTCGCCAGTCTCTGTGTGCTGGCAACAGATTCGCACGGTAACCCCCTTACAGCCCTGACTAGCAAGCTGAGCGCATCCATGTCCGACCTGCCACGTTACGAAAAACTGCCGTTGTTCAGCCCACATCGCAAAACCTTCACCTGTGTGTATCAGGCACAACACGTACCGCCCGTTGATCCACAAGCTGAGTTGTGGTTCCAACAAGCGCTGGCACTCGATGATCCCAACATCGACTATGACAAGCGCGATTACGCGAAGATTTACCAGCTCTACACACAAGCCGCCGAACGCAATCACTGGAAGGCCATGCTTAATATCGCCTCGCTGATATTGAGCGATCGTCGAGGCGTACCAACCCATGATCCTGAGATCGCGATTCGCTGGGTGGAAAAGGCAATGAAACTGGACGTGCCTGACGCCTACGACATGATGGGAATCTACCATCAGAATGGACTGATCAAAGGTGGCGACGCCACCAGTGCTTACACCTTCTTTCAGCGCGCCGCCGATATGGGTAGCCCATCTGCGCAAACATTTATCGGAACAAAGACGGATGCTGCATATGACGATCCAGGCGGTGAATTCTGGGGAAATCTGCCTATTGCAACGCAAATGCTTGAATGCGCCTTCGCACAGGGATATGGAGACGCGGCAGACGAGTTGGGTCACGTCTACGCAAGAGACAATACCCCTGAAGGTAAGTCGCGTGCCCTAAAAATTTTGCATGAGGGTGTAAAACTCGGAAGTGCAAAATGCGCGCATAGCCTGGCACCAGAGTTTCGGGGCTTAGACCTCGCTGATGGAACTAATTTGGTCGGTCATATCGACAAGGCGCGTGCTGAACGTTACAGCAAGCTTGGAGATGCGCTGGAGTTCTATCAGGGTCGCCTGAAGTTGCCTAATCTCGACAAGGTACTTCCGTTGCCACCCGCAGCGTTGCCGAAGTGGGATGGTAGCGTACAGACGTTGATCAATGGCGCAAAGGCCGTGACGCCGTCCCCCAAACCGCAAAAGACCACTGCGCTGCAAGGCCGCGAATTCATTCCGAGTGGGTATGCCGTGGCCACACGAGAGCAAAGCACGATGGTGGCCGCGGGCAACAATCCCGTGCCGCGCGAAGGCTACTGGCTCGCGCTGTATGGTCCCGCAGCTACCCCCAAGTCCGACCTGCTCCCGGCCCGTCGGAATACGCCGGAGCGCTATCGGACGGGTGAGCGCTTCGAGGCATCGTCATTCGAGTGGCTGGCCGCCGAGCAGGTGCAGTGGCATTACCTTGGCGAGGCCTATGCCCTTCCACCACAGCAACACGATTTCCTGACGCACATGGTCGAAGCCGGTCTGTTGCGTGAAGTCCCGGAACCCGCGTCGTCAGTCAGGTGTAACGGCCAACAACGTTGCCCCCAAACAGGGATATGGGAAAGTCGGGTCGCAGCTGATCACCCGATGGAGACGCTGTACAACCGCTGGGACCAGCAGGCTTTCGTCGAAAAAGGGCAAGCATTTCCGCAACCCGGAGACCGTTTTATTGATGTAGCCGCGAGAGACATGCAGTGGACTTATCTAGGCAGTCCGAATGCGGAAACCGGTATGCCTGGCATCTATACGATCGGTATGTAAGCGCACGGGGCCGGCACGCTGCCACACGCGAGAGAGAAAAGCACATGGTTCGTCAGGTAATTGTGGTGGGTGATACGCTCGCGCCGCATGGCGGTACGGTTACGGCAGGTTCGAATGCCGATGTGGTTGACGGCAAGGCAATCGCCCGCAAAGGCGATACGGTCGAATGCCATCAGCACGGAATGCAGACGATCGCTGAAGGCGATGCGAACGGCATGGTCAGTGGTGCTCCGGTCGCGTTGCACGGGCACCATGCAACATGCGGTTGCACATTGGTCAGTCGCTCAACCACTGTGTCGTGGTCCTAAGCATAAGCAGGATCGCTGACACCTGGAAGACTCGGACAGAAGGAGGGTGTACCAGCATGGGTGAATACGGATTCGACATTGCATTTTCCGGTTATCACGGACTGGGTGGTCAGCCTCCGCGCTGAAAAGGCATCGTTCCTGGCCTCTTGCTGAGAATCAGCACTGGACACATCAGGGGCAGGGATAGGGATCACGTAGGCAAGGTCATAGCCAAGGCGTGGTATCCGGTTCGCCCCAAATTGGTCGAATGGCTCACTGCGCCCGAAGCGCCGGTGGGTATGCATGGTCCATGCGCAGACGCCAGGCGAGCGCGTGTGCATCGACATCATCGACGATGTCCGGATGATCAAGTCAGACTACGAGATCGGCCGCCACGTGTATGCGTGCGGGATCGCCGCCGACGCGCACAACCTGCTGCTGAGCGAATCACGCTCTGGCTTGCTCGACTACGTGCCAGCGGACCGATCCCCGGTCACGATATGGCCTACCGTGAAATCTACATTCACTCGAAGCTGATGATCATCGATGACGTATTCATTACGGTCGGAAGCGCAAACATGAACCAGCGCAGCATGACGGC
>NZ_CAJNKE010000150.1 GCF_905232215.1 Burkholderia sp. LMG 13014 | reverse complement strand
CCGATTTTCTCCACGTTGACCCGTTTCCCTGACGTAGACGAGATGGCCGCGCTCACTCCTGCACAAGTGCTGTACGACGGGGCGTCCCCGCCCGCGATCCTGCCCTGCTGCGATCACTACGCGGGCAGCGAAAAGCTGATGCGCAAGTCGCTCGCACTGCAGGCCGAAACGGGCCCCGTTTTCGACATCACGCTCGACTGCGAAGACGGCGCGGCCGTCGGCCAGGAAGCCGCGCACGCGGCACTCGTCGCCGAACTGCTCGGCAGCGCCGAGAACCGCTTCGGCCGCGTCGGCGTCCGTATCCACGACTTTTCCCACCCGCACTGGCGCGACGACGTGCGCATCGTGCTGCGTGCGCCGCGCGCTCCCGCCTACATCACGCTCCCGAAGATCGCGAGTGCCGCCGACGCAGCCGAAATGACCGCGTTCATCGAAGGCACGCGCCGCGAGCTCGGCATGGCGCAGCCGATCCCGGTCGACGTGCTGGTCGAGACGCACGGCGCGCTCGCGCAGGCGGCCGCCCTCGCCGCGCTGCCGACGGTCGGCACGCTGAGCTTCGGCCTGATGGATTTCGTCTCCGCGCACCATGGCGCGATTCCCGATTCCGCGATGCGCTCGCCGGGCCAGTTCGAGCATCCGCTCGTGCGCCGCGCGAAGCTGGAAATCGCCGCGGCCTGCCACGCACACGGCAAGACGCCGTCGCACAACGTGACGACCGAGGTGCGCGACATGGGCATCGTCGCCGGCGATGCACGCCGCGCGCGCGACGAATTCGCGTTCACGCGGATGTGGAGCATCCATCCCGCGCAGATCCGCCCGATCGTCGACGCATTCGCGCCGCGCACCGACGAAGTCGCGCTGGCCGCCGAGATCCTGCTGGCCGCGCAGGCCGCCGACTGGGGGCCGACGCGCCACGGTGATACGCTGCACGATCGCGCGAGCTACCGGTATTACTGGTCGGTGCTGCGCCGCGCGCAGGCCACCGGCCAGCCCGTACCGGCCGAGGCCGCGCCGCTGTTCGGGCCGGCCGCCACCGGCAGCACGCCGTAAGCGCGCGCCGCCGGCCGATACACGAGATTCATGCATTCGACGACGCGCGAACCGGATAGAGTTTTGCGAAACGACAAAAAACGTAACGGAGCCCGAAAACCTGATATGTATGCGGTCAAATAGGTGAAAATAGCGGCCGCTGCGCGCTTTCGGGGCGCGTGCAGTTTCAAACCGGCCGGCCGCTTCGATTGCCGGCCCTTGTCAACTGATTATCGAAAGGTTCTGACTCCATGAAGAAACTCCTGATCGCTACCGCTATCGGCGCCTTGTCCGCCACGATGCTGGTGTCGGCTCCGAGCGCGTTTGCCCAGGGTACGACTACGACGACCGCGAAGAAGGCAACGGCCAAGCGCCCGGCGCCGGCCAAGCGCATCATCCCGCGTAGCAAGAAGGCACAGGCACGTGCCGCAGCGAAGGTCGATCCGGTACCGGACGGCGCGGTCAAGTGGTCCTGCAAGGAAGGTCTGTCGTTCGACCTCGCCGGCGACATGAAGCGCGACCAGGTCGTCACGGTTCACTGGGCGAAGAAGAACTACAAGCTGCCGCGTCAAGCCACGACGACGGGCGCCGACACGTTCTACGATCCGGCAGCAGGCTTCAAGCTGATCGTGATCCCGACCAAGGCAATGCTGTTCTCGGACGCAAACGGCGGCGAGCGCCTCGCGGACGAATGCGTGACGCCGGAAATGACGCAAGGCACGCCGGCACCGACGCAGTCGAACGAGCTGAAGCCGGCAACGAACTAAGCGCGTTCCATCGGCCCCTCGATGTCCGCCCCGGTCTCCAACGTCCGCCCTGCTCCGGATACGGTACTCGTCGATATCGTCGACTACGTGCTGAACACCGGTCTCGACAGCGCGCTCGCGCTGGAGACGGCGCGTCATTGCCTGATCGACACGCTCGGATGTGGACTCGAGGCGCTGTCCTACCCTGCCTGCACCAAGCTGCTCGGCCCCGTCGTGCCCGGCACGATCGTGCCGAACGGCGCGAAGGTGCCCGGCACGTCCTTCCAGCTCGATCCCGTCCAGGCCGCGTTCGGCATCGGCGCGATGATCCGCTGGCTGGACTTCAACGACACCTGGCTCGCCGCCGAATGGGGTCATCCGTCCGACAATCTCGGCGGGATCCTGGCGACGGCCGACTGGCTCTCCCGCACGGCCGTCGCGGCCGGCCGGAAGCCGCTCCTGATGCGCGACGTACTGGTCGCGATGATCCAGGCCCACGAGATCCAGGGCTGCCTCGCCCTCGAGAATTCGTTCAACGCGGTCGGGCTCGACCACGTGCTGCTCGTGAAGGTCGCGTCGACGGCCGTCGTCGGCCGGCTGCTCGGGCTCACGCGCGACGAGCTGATCAACGCGGTGTCCAACGCGTTCGTCGACGGCCAGGCGCTGCGCACCTACCGCCACGCGCCGAACACCGGTTCGCGCAAGTCATGGGCGGCCGGCGACGCGACCTCCCGCGCGGTGCGCCTCGCGCTGATCGCGAAAACGGGTGAAATGGGCTATCCGTCGGCGCTCACCGCCAGGACCTGGGGCTTCTACGACGTGCTGTTCGACGGCAAGCCGTTCCGCTTC
Organism: Burkholderia sp. LMG 13014; assembly: GCF_905232215.1. Taxonomy (GTDB): domain Bacteria; phylum Pseudomonadota; class Gammaproteobacteria; order Burkholderiales; family Burkholderiaceae; genus Burkholderia. The sequence goes on along the minus strand of NZ_CAJNKE010000150.1, from coordinate 9,399 downwards.
CAGCGCCCGTACGGCACGTACGTGATGGAAAACGTGCTGTTCAAGATCGCGTTCCCCGCCGAATTCCACGCGCAAACGGCCGCCGAGGCCGCGCTGCAGCTGCACGCGCAGCTCGCCGCCGCGGGCCGCACGACCGACGAGATCAGCCGGATCACGATCCGCACGCACGCGGCCGCGATCCGCATCATCGACAAGCAGGGCCCGCTCGCCAATCCGGCCGACCGCGATCACTGCATCCAGTACATGGTCGCCGTGCCGCTGCTGTTCGGCCGGCTGACCGCGGCCGACTATGAAGATTCGGCCGCCGCCGATCCCCGCATCGACGCGCTGCGCGCGAAGACGGTATGCGTCGAGGATCCGCAGTTCACGAAGGATTACCACGATCCGGACAAGCGATCGATCGCGAATGCACTGACGATCGAGTTCGCGGACGGATCGAAGCTTGCCGAAGTGGCGGTCGAATACCCGCTCGGCCATCAGCGACGCCGCACCGAAGGCATCCCGCTCCTGGTCGAGAAGTTCAGGACCAACCTCGCCCGCCGCTTCCCGGCAAAGCAGCAACAAGCGATTCTCGACGTGTCGCTGGACCAGGCAAAGCTCGAAGCGATGCCGGTCGATCAGTACGTCGACTTGTATGTGATATAGCCGTCATCTACAGGACACGTTGTTTCCTAGCCTTAAACCCAGGAAAATCACCATGGCCCACAATCTCCACAAGACCCTCAAGGAATTCGACAGCGGTTCCGGCAAAGGCAAGTTCTACTCGCTGCCGCAACTCGGCAAGGAGCTGAAGACGAAGATCGAACGCCTGCCGGTGTCGATCCGTATCGTGCTCGAGTCCGTGCTGCGCAACTACGACGGCAAGAAGATCACCGAAGAGCACATCGAGCAGCTGGCGAACTGGAAGCCGACGGCCAAGCGCGTCGACGAGATTCCGTTCGTGGTGTCGCGCGTCGTGCTGCAGGACTTCACGGGTGTGCCGCTGCTCGCCGACATCGCGGCCATGCGCGGCGTCGCGGAGCGCACGGGCAAGAACCCGAAGAAGATCGAGCCGCTGGTCCCGGTCGATCTCGTCGTCGACCACTCGGTCCAGATCGACTACTTCCGCCAGAAGGACGCGCTCGACCTGAACATGAAACTGGAATTCCAGCGCAACAACGAGCGCTACCAGTTCATGAAGTGGGGCATGCAGGCATTCGACACGTTCAAGGTCGTGCCGCCGGGCGTCGGCATCGTCCACCAGGTGAACCTCGAATACCTCGCGCGCGGCGTCCACAAGAAGGCGGACGGCGGCGACACCGTGTACTACCCGGATACCCTCGTCGGCACGGACAGCCACACGACGATGATCAACGGCATCGGCGTGGTCGGCTGGGGCGTGGGCGGCATCGAGGCTGAAGCCGGCATGCTCGGCCAGCCGGTGTACTTCCTGACGCCTGACGTCGTCGGCGTCGAGCTGAAGGGCAAGCTGCGCGAAGGCGTGACGGCCACCGACCTGGTGCTGACCATCACCGAAATGCTGCGCAAGGAAAAGGTCGTCGGCAAGTTCGTCGAGTTCTTCGGCGCTGGCACGAAGTCGCTGTCGCTGCCGGACCGCGCGACGATCGGCAACATGGCGCCGGAATACGGCGCAACGATGGGCTTCTTCCCGGTCGACGAAAAGACGATCGACTACTTCGAAGGCACGGGCCGCACGAAGGCGGAAATCGCCGCGTTCGAAAACTACTTCAAGGCGCAGAAGCTGTTCGGCATCCCGAAGGCCGGCGACATCGACTACACGAAGGTCGTGACGCTGGATCTGGCAACGGTCGCTCCGTCGCTGGCCGGCCCGAAGCGCCCGCAGGACCGCATCGAGATCGGCAACGTCAAGTCGACGTTCACCGACCTGTTCTCGAAGCCGGTGGCAGACAACGGCTTCGCGAAGAAGGCGGACGATCTGGCCACGCAATACACGACGAGCAACGGCGTCGACGTGAAGAACGGCGACGTGCTGATCGCCGCGATCACGTCGTGCACGAACACGTCGAACCCGAGCGTGCTGCTGGCCGCTGGCCTGCTCGCGAAGAAGGCGGTCGAGGCCGGCCTCACGGTCGATCCGAAGATCAAGACCTCGCTCGCGCCGGGATCGCGCATCGTCACCGAGTACCTGACGAAGACGGGCCTGCTGCCCTACCTGTCGAAGCTCGGCTTCGAAGTCGCGGCCTATGGCTGCACGACCTGTATCGGCAACGCGGGCGACCTGACGCCGGAGCTGAACGAAGCGATCACGAAGAACGACATCGTCGCGGCAGCCGTGCTGTCGGGCAACCGTAACTTCGAAGCGCGTATCCACCCGAACATCCGCGCGAACTTCCTCGCGTCGCCGCCGCTGGTCGTCGCGTACGCGATCGCCGGCAACATCACGCGCGACCTGATGACCGAGCCGGTCGGCAAGGGCAAGGGCGGCCGCGATATCTATCTCGGCGACATCTGGCCGACGAGCGACGAAATCCACGCGCTGCTCAAGTTCGCGCTCGATCCGAAGAAGTTCGAGGACAACTACTCGAAGCTGACCAAGAAGGGCGACCTCTGGAGCAAGATCGAGGGCGAAACGGGCCAGGTCTACGACTGGCCGAAGTCGACGTACATCGCCGAGCCGCCGTTCTTCGGCAACGACTTCTCGATGGAACCGGCTGCATCGATCCCGACGGTCAAGGGCGCGCGCGCACTGGGCATCTTCGGTGACTCGGTCACGACCGACCACATCAGCCCGGCAGGCTCGATCAAGGAAGACTCGCCGGCAGGCAAGTGGCTGAAGGAAAACGGCGTGCAGAAGGCCGACTTCAACAGCTACGGCTCGCGCCGCGGCAACCACGACGTGATGATGCGCGGTACGTTCGCGAACGTCCGGATCAAGAACCTGATGATCCCGGCGAAGGAAGACGGCTCGCGCGTCGAAGGCGGCCTGACGATCCACCAGCCGAGCGGCGAACAGCAGTCGATCTACGACGCGGCCATGCAGTACGTCGGCGCGGATACGCCGACGGTCGTGTTCGCGGGCGAAGAGTACGGCACGGGCTCGTCGCGCGACTGGGCCGCGAAGGGCACGCAACTGCTCGGCGTGAAGGCCGTGATCGCACGCAGCTTCGAGCGGATCCACCGCTCGAACCTGGTCGGCATGGGCGTGCTGCCGCTGCAGTTCAAGGGCTCGGACAGCATCCAGTCGCTCGGCATCACCGGCGAAGAGACGTACGACATCGAAGGCCTTGGCGACGACTTCAAGCCGCAGCAGGACGTCACGCTCGTGATCAACCGCAAGAACGGCGAATCGCAGCGCGTGCAGGTGCTGCTGCGCATCGATACGCCGATCGAAGTCGACTACTACAAGCACGGCGGTATCCTGCCGTTCGTGCTGCGCTCGCTGCTCGCAGCGTAAGCGCGCGGCTTTTGCAGGTGCCGCAGCCGCCTCGCGGCGGTTGCGGCCGATTTGGATGCCCGACCTCGTGTCGGGCTTTTTTTTCGTCGCGCATTTCGGCTCGGCGCGATGCAAGTGTCCGCGTTCGGTCTGGCGCCGCCGGCGTCGACCTTGCACTCGGAATTGCCGGCAATCGGACTACCGACCCGAATTTCACGCGCGCATCAGGTATGCTCCGAGCGGGCTGCATGTGTTTCGACGCGACGTCGCGCAGGCATCCGAAATCGTTCATGCAACACGCTCCGGAATGCGTACTCCATGTTTCCAGATCCCTGGCTGGACCGATGGTTGACCTTGATCAAGGCCCGAGCCGGTGAACGGCCCGTGCTCGAGATCGGCTGTGGGTACGGGGACGACACCGCGACGCTGGCCAAGGCCGGCCTGCAGGTGATCGGCTTCGACCTCTCCCGCACGGCGGTGGCAGCGACGAAAATCAGGGTCCCCTCCGCGAACATCACGCGACGCGACGTCCGCGATCCCCTTCCCGACGACGCGACGAAGATGGGGGTCGTACTGGCAAGCCTGTCGCTGCACTACTTTTCCTGGGACGAAACCGTATCGATCGTCGAGCGCGTCAGATCGGCGCTTCAACCGGGCGGCGTATTGCTGTGCAGGTTGAACTCCACCCTGGACGACAACTTCGGTGCGCAGGGATACGAGGAAATCGAGCCCGGCTACTTTCTGGTAGACGGGCAGCCGAAACGGTTCTTCGACGAGAATGCCGTGCGCCGGCTGTTTGCCGACGGCTGGAAGACGCTCTCGCTGGAGCACGTTACGACGGATAAATATCACCAGCAAAAAGCTGCCTGGGAAGTCATTCTCGAGCGGCCGCCGTCTGCCATACCGTCGGTCTGACGCGACCTGCCGACGGTGCAACCCGGCCACAATCGGCAATGTTCCTGCGCGACCTGTCTCCGGCGCCGTGAGTCGCGCAGCCGTCGCATCGCTTTCGCGCTGAAACGGATCGGCCCGCGGCCGGTGCGTCAGGCCGCCCGGTCGCGAGGCATCTTCTTGCCGACGCCCGCCCGCGCGTTCTTCTTCAGATGCGTGCGGTTGTAGTCAATCGCCGCACGCACCAGATTCTTCAACGCCCGCTTGTCGACCCGGTCGCCTTCGAAAAAGTCGATCGCGCGCCGCGCGTTGCCGTCGAGACCGTCGTTGAACAGCTGGTCGGGATCGGGCAGCTGCGCGCCGTGCATGAAGGTCAGCTTCACCTTGCCCTTGTGCGCGTTCGCCACCGCGATCATCCCGTCGCATTCCCACACGGGGCTGCCCATCCATTTCCATTCCTCGACGATGCCCGCTTGCGCAGCGAGGATCGTCTGGCGCAGGTCGGCGAAGGTCTTGCCGCGCCAGTCCGCGATGCCGGCGATCAGCGCGTCGATACGCGCCGACGGCGTGAGGTCCGTTGTGCTCATGCGCGCGCCTCCGTGCCTTCGTCGGGGCGGGCCAGCACCTGTTCGAGCGTGTCGAAGAACCGGACCCAGCCGTGCTGTGCGCCGCGATACGCCTGCTCCTGCTCCGTGCGGAAGCCGACCTGCTCCATCCGCAGGTGCGTGCCGGCCGGCGTCGGCGTGAGCGTCCACGTGACGACGCTTTCGAGGCCATACGCGGCCCACGTATAGGACAACTCCCGCGGCGGCTCGATCGTCAGGACCTGGCAGTCGACCGAACCCCAGTCCGCGCGGAAGCTGAAGGCGCGGCCCGCGACGGGCTCGAAGTCGCTCTTCATCAGCCACGCTTCGATCAGGTGCGGTTGCGTGAGCGCGCGCCAGATCTTCTCCGGCGGATGAGGCAGCTCCCGGTCGACGACGACGGAGCGCGTTTCGGTGGTGGCCTGGTTCATTACTGATCCATCCTTTTCAGAAGATCTTCGAGGGCATCGAACCGGTTCTGCCAGAAGCCGGCCATCTGGCTCGTCCAGTCGATCAGCGGGGCCAGCGCTTGAGGCTGTGCGCTGTAGTGCGTCTGCCGGCCTTCGTGACGGTCGCTCACGAGCCCGGCCTGCTTCAGGACACCGAGATGCTTCGAGACGGCCGGCTGCGAGACGCCCGCATGGGCCGTCAGCGCGGCAACCGTCAGCTCGCCGTCCGCGCACAGCCGCTCGAAGAGCGCGCGGCGAGTGGGATCGGCCAGCGTCCTGAAAAGCATGTCGTGTGCGTTCTGCATGTCCAAATCCATAACCCGATGGTTATGAATCGAAGAATATCCGCTGATCGACGCGCGTCAAGGCGGAATTTCACGAACGGCGTCGTGCGATCTCGCACGGGCCTGCCGTGCGCCGCGTCGGCACGCGCACGCCGCCGGATTCGAGCCTTTCCTCTAATTTGCAACCGCAGCATGCGATCCGAAAGCAGCCCGCAAGACTGTCGGAAGCACCGTTCCACAGTTCGGGAAACGTTTGCGATCGACCAGCCCCTTTTTTGTGCACGCACGAATCCGTTCCTGCCGTGCCGCTTCGTTTGACCACATAGTGCGACGCGGCACGCGGCAACGACCGGCCGCGCGCGATGCGTTCACGGGTCGATCCGCTCCGCGATCGCGCACGTTCCGGCGCCGCGACGAACGACTCGTGCGTGCGAACGTCGCGCCTTGCCGTGCCCTCGTGTCGCGAACCGGTTCCGTTCGCCACGGCCACGATCGCTTGTCCGGACGACGCAACGCATGCGCGTGGAAGCGCCGATGTCAGAACTGACAGCTATGGAAACTGGCAGCTACCCGAACCGCGGCGACGCCCTACGCTCGTCACCGCTCGCGACCCCACAAGGGTCGGGGGCTCCAGCAACGTCGTCTCTCCTAAAAAGGACTCCCGATGAAAAGGAACGCCTGGTTTGCCCTGCCCCTGCCGTCGCCCCGCCGCCTTGCGTGCGTGGCACCGCTCGTGTTCGCCGCCGCTGCGGCGCATGCGGCGACGGACTGGGTCGACACCCATACGAAGGCCTTTCTGACCGGCCCGCAGTTGATGGCGCGCAGCGCGGCGCCGTCGCTCGAACTCGCGTCCGGTGAAACGACCAACGTCGTCGTCAGCCTGAAGCTTCGCAATGCCGCGCAGCTCAAGCAACTGGCGCGCGACGTGAACAGGCCGGGCAGCGCGCATTACCGCCAGTACCTCACGCATGCGCAGTTCCTCGCCAGCTACGCGCCGACCGACGCGCAGGTGAAGTCGGTCGTCGACTACCTGCACAAGAGCGGCTTCGTGAACGTCGAGGTCGCACCGAACCGGTTACTGGTATCCGCACGCGGCACGGCCGGCACGGTGAAGGCCGCCTTCAACACGTCGCTCGTGCACTTCGACTACGCGGGCCGCTCGGGCTTCGCCAACACGTCGACCGCGCAGGTGCCGCGCGCGCTCGGCGACGTCGTCGGTTCGGTGCTCGGGCTGCAGAGCGTCGCACACGCGCGGCCGCTGCTGCGCATCGGCAACGTGTCGAAGCCGCAGGCGCTCGCGGCCGGCACCGCAACCGGCCACTATCCGAAGGAATTCCCGGGCCTCTACAACGCAACCGGCGTACCGACCGCGGCCGGCGTGACCGTCGGCATCATCACGATCGGCGGCGTGTCGCAGACGCTGCAGGACCTGAAGCAGTTCACGTCGAGCAACGGCTACGGCGCGGTGTCGACGCAGACCGTCCAGACCAACGGCTCGGGCGGCAGCTACACCGACGACCAGGACGGCCAGGGCGAATGGGATCTCGACAGCCAGTCGATCGTCGGCTCGGCCGGCGGCCAGGTCGGCAAGCTCGTGTTCTACATGGCGGACCTCAACGCCTCCGGCAACACGGGGCTCACGCAGGCGTTCAACCAGGCGGTGTCGGACAACACCGCAAAAGTGATCAACGTGTCGCTCGGCTGGTGCGAGACCGACGCGAACGCGGACGGCACGATCGACGCCGAGGAACAGATCTTCACGACCGCCGCGGCGCAGGGCCAGACGTTCTCGGTTTCGTCAGGCGACGAAGGCGTGTACGAGTGCAACAACCGCGGCTATCCGGACGGCGCGAACTACACGGTGTCGTGGCCGGCCTCGTCGCCGCACGTGCTCGCGATCGGCGGCACGACGCTCTATACGTCGTCGGCGGGCGCGTTCTCGAGCGAGACGGTGTGGAACGAAGGGCTCGATTCGAACGGCAAGCTGTGGGCGACCGGCGGCGGCGTCAGCACGATCCTGCCCGCGCCGTCGTGGCAGTCGGGCAGCAACCGCCAGTTGCCGGACGTCGCGTTCGACGCCGCGCAAAGCACCGGCGCGTACATCTACAACTACGGCCAGTTGCAGCAGATCGGCGGCACGAGCCTCGCCGCGCCGATCTTCACGGGCCTCTGGGCACGCCTGCTCGCAGCGAACGGCACGGGCCTCGGCTTCCCGGCCGGGAAGTTCTACGCCGACATTCCGTCGAACCCGTCGCTCGTGCGCTACGACGTGGTGTCGGGGAACAACGGCTATCAGGGGTATGGCTACAACGCAGGCACCGGCTGGGATTACACGACCGGCTTCGGCAGCCTGAACATCGCGAACCTCAACCAGCTGATCAAGTCGGGCGGGTTCTAAGCGAAGCGTAAAGGCCGGCGCGCGGCGGTGGCAGGTCGCGCGCCGGCCGGCGGAAGACAGCATGAACGCGGATCGCGCCACCGCGACACCACTATCCACGGCGTCAATATCGACATCACAAACATCCGTTGGATCAATTGCCTGGCGGATGCGACAGTGGGCATTCACCCAACCTGCGCTGCCCGCGATGTCGACAACCCACCTGCCTCCCGTCAGCCCGCCCCTTCACGACGGCCTGCCGACGCGACAGCGAATCGCGGCATTGATCGCCCTCTCGCTCGCGGTCGCGATGGCCAATCTCGATACGGCCATTACCAATACCGCGCTGCCGACCATCGGCAGAAGCATCGGCGCCGATCCTGCCTCGGTGATCTGGGTCGTCAATGCGTATCAGCTTGCGATGATCGCGACCTTGCTGCCGTTTGCGTCGCTCGGCGAGATATTCGGCCATCGGCGCATTTACATCGCCGGGCTGATTCTGTTCACCGCCAGCTCGCTCGCGTGCGGCATCGCAGGGTCGCTTCCCGCGCTCGCCGCTTCGCGTGCGTTGCAAGGTATCGGCGCGGCCGCAATCATGAGCGTCAACACCGCGCTGATTCGTTTTGCGTACCCGGCCAGGCTGCTCGGCCGCGGCGTCGGGTTGAATGCGCTCGTCGTCGCCGTTTCGTTCACCGTCGGGCCGACCGTCGCGTCGGCCATCCTGTCGGTCACGTCATGGCACTGGCTGTTCCTGATCAACGTTCCCGTCGGCCTGCTTTCCGTCGCATTGGCGGTTCGCACCCTGCCGATCACCGCTCGTGCCCGACATGACTTCGATATCGCCGCCGCCTTGCTGTGCGCTGGTTGCTTCGCACTGCTGATCCTCGGACTGGGAACGGTTTCGCACGACGGCCTGTCGCCGACGGTCATCGCCGAATGGATCGTCGCGGCAGCCTGCGGCTACACGCTGCTGAAGCGCCAGGCACATCACCCCGCTCCGCTGCTCGCCGCCGACCTGTTTCGACGGCCGGTCTTCTCCCTGTCCGCCGCCACGTCGGTTTGCTCGTTTGCGACGCAGGGCCTCGCGTTCGTGTCGCTGCCGTTCTTCCTGCAAGCCGGCCTCGGCAACAGCCAGGTCGACACGGGCTTCCTCATGACGCCGTGGCCTGTCGTGGTGGCCATCATGGCGCCCGTGGCCGGACGCCTGGCCGACCGATACCCGGCCGGCATACTCGGCACCGTCGGCCTCTCGATCCTGTGCATCGGCATGGCATCGCTGGCCATGCTGCCGCCCGCGCCTTCGACGCTCGATATCGTGTGGCGGATGATGATGTGCGGCGCCGGATTCGGCTTCTTCCAGGCGCCGAACCTCAAGGCGCTGATGGGCAGTGCGCCGGCCGAGCGCAGCGGCGGCGCCAGC
>NZ_CAJNKE010000149.1 GCF_905232215.1 Burkholderia sp. LMG 13014 | reverse complement strand
GATCACGATCGCGAGGCCGGCCTGCGTGCCCTTGCCGACGTCGAGCGTCTGGATGCCCGCGAGCACGTCCTCGCCGAGCCCGCGCGAGCCGATCATCGACGCGATCACGACCATCGACAGCGCCATCATCGTCGTCTGGTTGATACCGGCCATGATGCTCGGCCGCGCGAGCGGCAACTGCACGTTGACCAGCAGTTGCCAGCGCGTCGTGCCGAACGCACGCGCGGCTTCCGTCACGTCCGGATCGACCTGGCGGATGCCGAGATCGGTCAGGCGGATCAGCGGCGGCAGCGCGTAGATGATCGTCGCGAGGATCGCGGGCACCTTGCCGAGCCCGAACAGCATCAGCACCGGGATCAGGTACACGAAGCTCGGCAGCGTCTGCATCACGTCGAGCACGGGCAGCAGCATCCGGCGCAGCCACGCGCTGCGCGATGCGAGGATGCCGAGGGGCACGCCGATCGCGACCGACAGCACCGTCGCGACGAGCATCAGCGCGAGCGTCTGCATCAGCTTGTCCCACAGGCCGAAGCAGCCGATCGCGTAGAGCAGCAGCATGAAGAGCACGCCGAGGCCGATGCGGCGCGTCGCATTCCACGCGATCGCGCCGACGACCAGCAGCACGAGCCACGGCGGTGCGACACGCAGCGCGCCTTCGAGCGGCACGAGCAGGTAGCGCAGCACCAGTATGCTGAAATGATGGAAGCTGTCGCCGTATTGCGCGACGAATGTCTCGAGCGCGCTGTTCACCCAGTCGGCGATCGACAGGTGCAGAAAGAAGCCGTTCATGTCCGTTCTCCGTCGCGCCGCGAAGGCGCGTGACGGCGGCGGCAGGCGCGGGCCCGCCGCCGCGCGCTGGTTACGCGCCCTTCAGGCTGCCTGCGATCTTCTGCGCGACGTCGGCCGGCACCCACTGCTTCCACATGTCCTGGCGGGTCTTCAGGAACTGCGTGGCCATCGCCGCGCCATCGATCTTCTTCGTCGTCATCTCGAGGATCGTCTGGTTCAGGAAGTCCATCGGAAAACGCACCTTGCCGAATACACCGACGAGATCGGGGTTCGCATCGGCGAACGGCTTCGACACGCCGACCGTCAGCCGCGACACCATGTACGACGACGCGCACTGGTGCGTGCTGCTCTCGTCGCGCAACGTCTTCCAGCATGCTTCGTTATAGGCCGGCATCTTCAGCGCGGTGAACTTGTATTTCGCCATCAGCGCGGCCGGGCCCCAGTAATAGAACACGATCGGCGCGCCGCGCTGGTACGCGGACGCGATCGCCGCGTCGAGCGCCGCACCGGTGCCCGGGTGGAAGTTCGTATACGACTGGTCGAGCTTCAGCACGCGCAAGAGGCGCGTGTTCACGCGCTCGCAATCCCAGCCCGTCGGGCAGTTCAGGAAGCGGCCCTTGTCCGGTTCCTCCTCGTCGGCGAACACCTGCTTGTACTTCGGCAGATCGTCGACCGACACGAGCCCCGGCGCGACCGGCTTGATATTGCGCGCCGGATCGCCCTTCACCACGTAGTCGGGCACGAACCAGCCTTCCGTCGTGCCGCCCGGCAGCGTGTCGCCGATCAGCTTCACGGCGCCTGACGACACGGCCTTCGCGGTGATCTCGCTGCGGCCCGTCCACTGCTCGGCCCAGATCTGCAGGTCGTTGCGCGCGAGCGCCGTTTCGGTGGCGGCCGTGCTGCCCGGTACGACGTCCGTCTTGCAGCCGTAGCCCTTCTCCATGATCTGACGCAGCACTTCCGTCGCGAACGACCCGCTCTCCCACGTGATGCCCGCGAAATGGACCGTCTTGCCGTCGGCACACGCGCCGCCGGCCGCGTGGGCGGCGGGCGCGGACAGGATCGCCGCGGCGGCGAGAAGGACCGTTTTCAGTCGTCGAATCTGCATGGTGGGTCGTCTCCAAATCGAATCTGTTGTTTGTGCGTCGCGGCATGCGCGGCGACCGGCGAATCGCGAATCCAGTCACGTCCGGTCAGTCTGCATGTTTCAGCCGCCAATATGTTTAGGGAAACGAGTAATTCCGATCATTGCAATCGGCGGCGCCAATCGATCCCTGCGCACCCTGTCAGGCCCGCCGGACGGGCCTCTCGGCCGATATCGCGAGCCCCAGCACGGCCCCGCGCGCGCTGTGTCGCCCCCCGTTCGGCCGTTGCGCGACCGGCGTCGAGCCGCCGCGCCATGCCCCCCGTTTCGGCTGTCGAAACGGCCTGTCGCGCCCCCATTGGCGAACCCGATCCCATCCATCGAAATTACTCGCTTTCGATTCCTTTTCGGCTTGGGAAGAATGCGCGGAGTCATCGGAGGAGACACGACCCGACGCTGCCGGTCGCCGCGCCTTGCGCGACCCGGCGCCGTACGCGCTGCACCGGGTCGCCCCGGATGACGGGGCGCGCCTCGCCGGACGCGCTCACGACAACCGATACAAGCTGGATATCCCGGAGATCTCTCAATGAAAAAGACCCTGACGGCGCTCGCCGTAACGGCAACCTTCGCAGCCCCCGTGTTCGCGCAAAGCAGCGTCACGCTGTACGGCGTGATCGACGAAGGCCTGAACTACACGAACAACGTCGGCACCGGACACGTCTACGAAATGGCGAGCGGCTACGCGCAGGGCAGCCGCTGGGGCCTGAAGGGCAGCGAGGATCTTGGCGGCGGCATGAAGGCGATCTTCCAGCTCGAAAACGGCTTCGACGTGAACACCGGCCGGCTCAACCAGGGCGGCCGCATGTTCGGCCGCCAGGCGTACGTCGGCCTGAGCCAGACGCAGTACGGCACGCTGACGTTCGGCCGCCAGTACGACTCCGTCGTCGACTATCTCGCGCCGACCACGGCGAACGGCAACTGGGGCGGCTACCTGCTCGCGCACCCGTTCGACAACGACAACACCGACAACTCGTTCCGCCTCGACAACACGGTGAAGTACGCGAGCCCGAACTTCGGCGGCTTCCAGTTCGGCGGCGCGTACAGCTTCAGCAACAGCACGAACTTCTCGGACAACCGCGCGTACAGCTTCGGCGCGCAGTACCAGAACAACGGCCTGCTGATCGGCGCCGCGTACCTGCAGGCGAACCGCCCGGGCGACGGCTCGGCCGGCGCGATCACCGCGAACGACGCGAGCTACATCGCCGAGCGCATGCGCGTGTTCGGCGCGGGCATCAACTACACGTTCGGCCAGGCGACGGTCGGCTTCGCGTACACGAACTCGAACTACAAGAACCCGACCGGCAACGGCTACCTCGGCAACCCGGGCGCGATCATTGCACCGGGCGCGACGGTCAGCGCGATCAAGTACCAGAACTTCGAGCTGAACGGCTCGTACCAGATCACGCCGGCGTTCATGGTCGGCGCGCAGTACGTGCTGTCGCTCGAGAAGTACGACGCGTCGACCGGCAACGCGAAGCCGAAGATCCATTCGGCCGGGCTGATGGCCGACTACAACCTGTCGAAGCGCACCGACGTGTACGTGCAGGCCGCGTACCAGCACATCGCCGGCGACAAGACGAACTCGATCCTCGACAACGCGTTCATCCCCGGCACCGACGCGCCGTCGTCGACGTCGAACCAGGTCGCCGTGCGCGTCGCGCTGCGCCACAAGTTCTGACGCAACCCGGTTCTCCGTTCTTCACGCGACACCCGCGCCGGTCGGCCCGAGGTGTCTTTGCCCGCCCGCAAGCGCAAGCCTGCCGGCGGGCTTTTTCATGGTTCATCGCCAACTGGCGGCGCGCATGCGAAACAGCGGCTACCGCGTCGAACCGGACACACGCGTTCGACGGCCGCACGAAAATCCCCGACAATCGTTTCCAGCCTTGCATGTCCGCTGGGGCCCGTCTCGATCCCGCGCCCGGCTGATACGCTCGCCGCGCTTGCGCTGCCCGTCGGGCAGTGCACGCCTCGCCGCGTTCGGGTCGATCGCCGATCAGCCGCAGGCGGCATGAAGCCCGTTCGCGCTTGCGCATTGCTCACAATAGTTTGCAATTTTGCGTCAAGCCGGTCGATATGATCTGCCTGTCACGATCGTATCGGTATCGGCCTATCCAATCCTGCGGCCGCGCGCCGCAAAGAGCTCAAACGGCTCGACGAACATAACGCATCGGGGGCGACGGCAATGGAGCGCAATGAAGACCCAAAATCACATGGCGCCGCCGGCTTCTGGCGACGAACCGCCGCCTTTTCGATCGATTCAATCCTGCTCGGGCTGATCGGGCTGGCGATCGCGATCCTGTTCTTCGATGCCCTTTCGACGATTGGCGAATGGGGAAGGCTGATCGGCTTCCTGATCGGCTCCATCTACTTTGGCCTGCTCGAGGGCGGGCATCGGCACCAGTCGCTCGGCAAGCGGGTGATGAAGATCCGTGTTGCCGATAGCACCGCCCCTGACGAATCCGGTCCCGGGTACGTTCGTGCCTGGGCACGGTACGCGCTGATCGCCATTCCGCTGATACTCGGCGGCATCGGCTTTATCGACCTGCCCGCGCTTCGCGATCCGGGCATGGAATGGCTCGCCACCGCAAACGGCGCGGTCGTGTTCTTCTGGTGCCTGGCATTGCTGTATCTGCTGGTTTTCAACCGGCCGAGCCGACAGTCCGTACAGGATCTGCTCACCGCCAGCCGGGTCGTGCGTGTCGCGGCCCCCGTCGAGCATGCCGCGCCGGTTGGCCGCAAGCACTGGGCGATCCTGGCCGTCCTTGGCCTGCTTATGTTCGCCGGCAGTCGTTTTGCGGCAACGCGGTTGATCGATGACGATCGCATGGCCGATATCCGTCAGATCCAGCGTGCGACCTCCACCGTTCCGGGCGTGATCCAGAGCGGCGTCTGGATCAGCAACATGCGGGTGAGCGGTCCGGCGGGCCAGATGCCGGAAGCGATCGCCACCATCACCGTGCTCGCGAGCACGCCGACACTGCTGAACAAGGCCGGGGCGACCGCTGTCGCGCACGCAGCGCTTTCCGCGTCGGCCTGGCTGCGAAAACAGGATCGCGTCAACGTGATGAGCGTCCGCTCGGTCAATCTTGGCATTGCGACGTGGCGAAACCAGTTTTTCATGGGTCGCTCGCCTGCCGAATGGACCGCGACGGTCGGCACCGAATCGACGTGAGGAAGCAGGAATGAGTGACATCGGCATGGGGTCGTCCCGGTTGTCTACGGCGCCATCTAGCGGCCATTGACGCTTTTTTCGGATCCCTCTGGCAGTACGTGCTGTCGCTCGAGAAGTACGACGCGTCGACCGGCAATGCGAAGCCGAAGATCCATTCGGCCGGGCCGGTGGCCGACTACAACCTGTCGAAGCGCACCGACGTTTACTCGCAGGCCACGTACCAGCACATCGCCGGCGACAAAACAAACTCGATCCTCGACAACGCATTCATCCCCGTTACCGACGCGCCGTCGTCGACGTCGAACCAGGTCGCCGTGCACGTCGCGCTGCGCCACAAGTTCTGACGCAACCCGGTGCTCCGTTCTTCACGCGACACCCGCGCCGGTCGGCCCGAAATGTCTTTGCCCGCCCGCAAGCGCAAGCCTGCCGGCGGGCTTTTTCATGGGCGCGGCCGTGCGTGACAGGGTCGATGCGGCAAGCCCCGTTAGAAAACGCGCGCGCCCCGTCAACCGTGACAGGTCAACGGACGGCCATCCGTCGATACACTGTGCACCTTCGCAACGGACGCCATCCATTCGATCCTCGATGCCGGCCGTCGCCTTCATTGCGCACGACCTGCCGCCTTCCGCCCGCACCGCGCGCAGGTCGCACATCCCCGAGGAGTGTCACTTGAAACACTGGCGCCGCGCGCTGTTCACCTTCGCCGCCGGCCTTCTGGCCGCCGCGTCTTCCCAAGCCCGCCCGATCTGCACCGTCGTCGCCGACGCCGCCACCGGCCAGGTGCTCGTGCAGCAAGGCGACTGCACGACGCGCGTGACGTCGGCGTCGACGTTCAAGGTGGCGATCAGCCTGATGGGCTACGACGCCGGCGTCCTGAAGGACGAGCACACGCCAACGCTCGACTTCCATGCCGGCTACCCCGACTGGGGCGGCGCGCCATGGCGCGAGCCGACCGATCCGGCGCGCTGGATGAAGCTGTCGATCTTCTGGTATTCGGAGCAGGTCGCGCAGGCACTCGGTCAGGCACGCTTCCAGCAATACACGAACGCATTCGGCTATGGCAACGCGGACGTCACCAGCAAGCAGGGCGAGCTGAGCGGCGTGATGGGTGCGTGGGCCAACTCGTCGCTGCAGATCTCGCCGCTCGAACAGGTCGGCTTCATGCGGAAGATCGTGAACCGCACGCTGCCCGTCAGCGCGCACGCGTACGACATGACCGAACGCATCACGCTGCTCGACGCGCAGCCGGGCGGCTGGATCGTGCACGGCAAGACGGGCACCGGCTCGCCGGGCCTCAAGTACGACGGCAAGCATGCGTATGGATGGTTCGTCGGCTGGGCGACCAAGGGGCCGCGCACGGTGGTGTTCGCGAACCTGATCCAGGACGACCACCAGCAGCAGCCGGGAGCCGGCATGCGCTCGCGCGACGCGTTCCTCGACGCGCTGCCTGCCCTCGCCGAAACGGGCAGGCCGCAATGAGCGCCGGCCCGCGCAACGCGCGGATCGACCTGCTGCGCGGTGTGTCGATCCTGCTGGTCCTGCTGCATCACTTCAACATTCCTTACTCGCTGCGCGACACGTCGCTTGCGCGCATGGTCGGCTGGGATGCGGTGCACGCGGTGGCACGCAACGGCAACTACGGCGTGACGATGTTCTTCGTGATCTCCGGCTACCTGATCACGTCGAATGCGCGGCGCCGCTGGGGCCACCTCGGCGCGGTCGACCTGCGCGCGTTCTACGTGTCGCGCGTCGCGCGCATCGTCCCGTGCCTGCTCCTGCTGCTCGCGCTCGTCAACGGGCTCGCGGCGGCCGGCGTGCCGATCTTCCAGAACCATGCGCCGGAGGGCATCGCCGTGTCGTTCTGGCTCGTGAATCTCGCGTCGCTGACGTTCTGGATGAACGTGCTGATCGGTGCCTACGGGTGGGTCAACTACGCGCTCGGCGTGCTGTGGTCGCTGTCGGTCGAAGAGGTGTTCTACCTGTCGTTCCCGCTGCTGTGCGTCGCGTTGCGCCGCGATGCGCGGCTGGTCGCGTTCTGGGTGGTCATCGCCGCGATCGGGCCCGTGTACCGCTTCACGCACGCCGGCGAAGAAGGCGGGTTCCTCTATGCGTACTTCGCGTCGTTCGACGGGATCGCGATCGGCTGTTGCACCGCGCTGCTGGCCGAGCGCGCAAGCTGGCAGCGGCTGGCCGCGCCCCTTGTGCAGTGGCCCGTCGCGGCGGCGATGGCCGCGCTCTATCTGGCCTGGCCGATCGCGGAAAGCCACGTCGCCGGCGTCACCGCGATGGCACTCGGCACGGCCGTGCTGCTGATCGGCGCGCACGTCAACGGCGAACGCGTGCAGGGCCGCCTGCTCGCGCCGTTGTGCCGGGCCGGCAAGCTGAGCTACGAGCTGTACCTGTTCCACCTGATCGTGCTCGGCGGGCTGCGCACGTTCTGGCCGCCGTCGGCCACGCATGGCGACACGAAGCTGCTGTTGCTGATCGCGTATCTGGCGTTGTCGGCGGCGCTGAGCGCGGCGATCGGGCGCGGCTATGCGACACCGCTCGACCGCTTCATCAAGCGGGTCGCGTCGCGGCCTTCCGCGCGCGTGCCGGACGGCGCGCGCTCCTAGCCCGCATCGGCGATCGCTGCCGCGGCGCCACGAGAAGAAATAGAAAATCGGCCAGGGCCCGGCCGTATCGCTTGACGATACCGGCCGGCCTGACCGCAAGCCCCGCGTACAGATGGTCGAAATCGTCGATCAGTCGAGATAATCCGCGTATTCCTTGCGCGTATAGCTGGCGAGCGTCTGCCACGGCAACGTCTCCCGCCGCGCGGCCGGCGTCGGCGTAAGCGTCAGCTTGCGCACGACGCGGCCGTCGGCGCTCCGGTACTCGACCGACAGCGGCGCCTGCCACTTCTCGCTCCACAGGATCCGGTTCACGCCGCGCGCGCCGGGCGTGTCGACCGCCTGCTCGTACCAGCGCGTGCCGGGCGCGTCGCCACGCTTCGCCACCGCGAGCCGCTTCAACTGCGACGGCGGCGTGACGTAGTACGCGTTGTCCCACGAGCCGTCGAAGCCCGTGGTTTCGTACTCGGCCGGCGGCACGCTGACGACCGTCCGGTTCGCCGCATCCACATACTCGATGCGCGTCGTCTTGCCGTCGGACGTCACGTGCCGCGCGGCCGCCTGGAAGTTGAAGTGCTTGTGGCCGGCATGCGCGGCGGCCGGCTGCACGCCGGCGCGCGGCGGTTTCTCACGCGCACCGCCCGCGTCGTGGTCATGGTCGTGATCGTCGTCGTGGCTACCCGCCACCGCGACGGGCAGCACACGCTCGACCCACACGTGCCCGTCGCGCCGCACCATCCGTTCGCGATACAGCGTCGT
Organism: Burkholderia sp. LMG 13014; assembly: GCF_905232215.1. GTDB lineage: Bacteria > Pseudomonadota > Gammaproteobacteria > Burkholderiales > Burkholderiaceae > Burkholderia. Next base: position 3,555 of record NZ_CAJNKE010000149.1, on the reverse strand, counting down.
GCGTGTCACGCCGTCGGCCGACACCGTGCGGCTCTCGTGCAGCAGCACGGCGTCGAAATCGGCCGCTGCAAGGGCCGGTAGCGCAACCCACCCGCAAGCGAGCGCACAGAGAAGCTGACGTTTCATCGGGCGTTCCCGTTCCTCATGATGTCAACGGATCAGAAACCGAACGCCGAGCGCACGAGACCGAACACCTTCGTGTTGTCGATCGTGCCCTTGAACGCCTTCGCGTCCGCGCCGTCGGCGAACAGCATCACGTCGCCGCCGCCGTGCGTCTCCGAGCCCGCGCTGCCCATCCGCACGCCGACTTCCTGCAGGTACGCCTCATTCGTCGCCGTGGCCGAATCGACCGACGCGCGCACGTTCGGCCGGTTCGCGCCGTTGCCGAACACCAGCGTCGTGTAGGTATTGCCGTCGGCGTCCTTGCTCGGCTGGCCGTCGCGATAGTTGCGGCTGATGTCGAGGATCGGGTTGCCGCGCTTCGAATAGCCGTTGATCGTCATCGTGTGGTCGTGGTCGGCCGTCACGACGATCAGCGTGTTCGACAGGTCGACCTTCGACAGCGCGACGCGGATCGCTTCGTCGAATGCCACCGTGTCTTCGAGCGCGCGCTTCGCGTTGGTGCCGTGCAGCGCGTGATCGATCCGGCCGCCCTCGACCATCAGGAAGTAGCCGTTCGAATTCTTCGACAGCACGTCGATCGCCTTCGACGTCATCTCGGCGAGGCTCGGCTGCGACGGCCCTTCACCCTTGCCGGCCGCGCGATCGAGTTCGTATTCGAGATGGCTCGTCGAACTGAACAGGCCGATCAGCTTGCCGTTGCCGGCCTGCGCGAGCTGGTCCTTGGTCGCGACGACGGTGTAGCCCTTCGCCTTCATCTCGTTGAGCAGGTTGCGCCCGTCCGCGCGGCCGCGCTTGTTGGCCACCGGATCGAACGGCGTCCAGTGATTGCGGCCGCCGCCCATCAGCACGTCGACGCCGTCGCCCAACGCCGCGTTGTAGCCTGCGCCGCCCGGCGCCGCCTGCGCGGCGATGTCGTACTGCGCATCGCGATGGCAGATGTGCGAGTAGGTCGCGGCCGGCGTCGCGTGCGTGAGTTCGGTCGTCGTGATCGAGCCGACAGCCTTGCCGCGTGCCTTCGCGAGTTCCAGAAGCGTCGCGACCGGCTGGCCGTTGCCCGGCGCGCAGTTGTTGACGGTCTTGTTGCCGTTGGCGTCGCTGCCCGGCGCGACCGCGCGCGTGTCGGACGACATCGACAGCACTTCGTTGTTCATCTTCACGCCGGTCATGTACGCGGCCATCGACGGCGCGCTGTCGGTCGTCTGCGCGTCGTTCGAGAAGGTCTTGACGCGCGCGGTGCGAGCCAGCTTCTCCATCGTCAGTTGCCCCGACTCACCGACCTTGTAGATCCGGCTCGCCGTCACGGTCGTCGGCCCCATGCCGTCGCCGAGAAAGAAAATCACGTTCTTCGCCTGGCCGGCGGCCTGCGCCGCGCCGCACGCGAAACCCGCGACGGCCAGCGCCGCCGCGATGCACTTGATGGTCGACATCCTGTATTCCCCTGTACCCGTATGGTCGGCGCTCACAGCTGCACCGCGTTGCGCACCAGCTCGAACACCTTGTTGTTCTCGATCACGCCGTGGAACGCATCCGCGCCGCGGCCGATCGCACCGAGGAACACATCGGTGCCGCCGTGCGTCTCGTTGCCCTTGTCCATGCGCACGACTGCCTCCTGGCGATAGTCGTCGGCGCCCGTCACCGCATCGGTGAGCGCGGTGCCCGCGCGGCTGCCCTGCACGCGGTTCTCGCCGTTGCCGAAGCCGATGATCGTGTACGGCGCGCCGTCCGCGTCCTTCGCGACCGCACCCGTCTGGTAGCTGCGCAGCACGCCCAGCACGCCGGGCTTGCCCGCCTCGGTCTTGCCGGTGCGCGCCGCATAGCCGTTCAGCACCAGCGTGTGGTCGTGGTCGGCCGTGACGACGATCAGCGTGTTCTTCAGGTCGGGATCGGTCTTGCGCACCTTGTCGATCGTGGCCTTGATCGCGTTGTCGAACGCGACCGTGTCCTGCAGCGCGCGCTTCGCATTGGTGTCGTGCAGCGCGTGGTCGATCCGGCCGCCTTCGACCATCAGGAAATAGCCGTTCGGGTTCTTCTGCAGCACGTCGAGCGCGCGCGTCGCCATGTCGGTGAGGCTCGGCTCCTTGGTCGCGCCGCGATCGAGGTCGTAGCTCATGTGGCTCGACGAGAACAGGCCGACCAGCTTGCCGCCCTTCGTCGCATCCGCGGCCAACAGGTCGTCGCGGTTCTGCGCGAACGCATAGCCCTTCGCCTTCAGCTCGTTGACCAGGTTGCGCCCGTCGGTGCGCTTGCCGCCGCCGTCCTTCGGCACGAAGAATTGCGTGCCGCCGCCGAGCACGACGTCGACGCCGTCGCCCAGCGCGCCGTTGTAGCCCGCGCCGCCCGGCACGAGCTGCGCGGCGATGTCGTTCTCGGCGTCGCGATGGCACACGTGCGCATACGTCGCGGCCGGCGTCGCGTGCGTGACGCGCGTGGTCGTCACGACACCGGTGGCCAGCCCCTGCGCCTTCGCGATCTCGAGCAGTGTCGTTGCCGATTTGCCGTTGTTCGCGCCGCAGTTGCCCGTGAGGCTCGCGGTCGGCTCGATCGCCTTCGTGTCGGGCGACATCGAAATCACTTCGTTGTTGGTCTTCACGCCGGTCATGTACGCCGACATCGACGGCGCGCTGTCCGTCACCTGCGCATCGTTGGAATAAGTCTTCACGAACGCGGTTTCGGGCAGCGTGTCGATCGTCAGCGCGCCGTCTTCACCGACCGCATAGATACGCGCGGCCGTCATCGTCGTGATCCCCATGCCGTCGCCGAGGAAAAAGATCACGTTGCGCGCGGCCGCCTGCACGGGCGCGGGCGACGTGCTGCTGGTCGGGCCGTCGTCGCTACCGCATCCGGCCAGTGCAAAGGCGCCCGCACACAGCAGCGCCGCCAGTTTGATTCGATTCATGTTGCCGGTTCCCCCCGCCATTGTTGCTTTCGAAATGAAAGGCGATGGTAGGAACCTGATGTGACGGCAATATGAATGCTAATTGGAAGGGTTAGAAGGATTGATGAAAGGAAACGGCGAGGCGCCACGGTCGGGCGCCCCGCGCGGCGGCGTCATTCCGCGTGTTCGGCGGTGATGCCGCGCACGGTCACGATGCGCGCAGGCGGTATGTTTGCCCAGACGATCCGGCTGCCGCAGGCAACAAATGCCGAATCGCCCAGCGGATGACGGCCGGGCGGCCGCAGGTCGTACGTGAACTGGATCATCACGCCGTCGGCCGACAGCACGCGATGGCATTGATCGACGATGGCCGTCACGTCCTGCCGCGGCAGCGTGCGCAGCGGCAGGCACGACACGATCGCGTCGACGCGCGCATCGGGCGGCAGCAGCCGCTCGAGCTGCCGCGCGTCGCCCGACACGATCGAGATACCCGGAAAGCGCCGCCGCAGATGCTGGACGAACGCCGGCGAACGCTCGACCACGACGAGGCGCCGTGG
>NZ_CAJNKE010000148.1 GCF_905232215.1 Burkholderia sp. LMG 13014 | reverse complement strand
CGGCCTGGTACTGCGCATGCCGGCCCGGGTCGAGCGTGTCTTCCAGCAGGATGTCGTGGCCGAGCACACCCTGGGTGTGGCCCGGATAGATCATGAAGCCGGCCGCCTCGTCGGTCCCTTCGCTGCCGTCCTGCCAGAAGCTGCCGTTGCGTTCGCGGCGCTCGGGATGCGGCGCGAACCACGTGTCGCGGTCGGCGGCCGGCATCGCATGATGCAGGCGGAAGAACACGCGCATCAGGTTGTCGCGATACCACTCGCGCACCTGCAGATACCAGCCGCGCATGCCCGGCGCGCCGAGCGTGTGGAGCACGCGAACCGGCAGCGGCCAGTCGGGAAACGCCTGCAACGGCAGGCTGGTGGACGCCGGGCGTGCGGTGCCCGGATCGGTTTCCCACGGCAGGCGATGCGGGCTGTCGTCGAGCTGGCCGTATGCGGTCGGCGGACGGCCCCACAGTGCGCCGCCGCTGCTGGCCAGCGATGACGCGATGCACAGGTTGCCCTGCACGACGAACACGTAGAAGCGCGTGAACCAGTCGGCCAGTTGCTGGCCGTCGGCGCGTCGCTCGACGAGCGTCGCGAGTTCCCGGTCGAAGCGCTGCAAGCCGCGCTCGAGCGTCGGCAGATGCCCGCGCGCGACGCGCAGCATGCGCCAGAACACCGGCAGCGAACGCAGTAGCCGCAGCGGTCGCCAGCGCAGCGGCGGTGTCGCGCCGCCGATCTCGCCGCTGTAGTTGCCGGCCGACACGCCCCAGTCGGCGAGGCGGGCGAGGAACAGGTCGTTGTTGATGTACGACGCGCCACCGTAGAGCGCGGTAAATGGTTCGTTATCCTGCAGTACCCGTGCATCCCAGCGCGCCATGATGGCCGGGATGCTGCCGGCCGCACGCCGTTGCGCATACTCGACCAGTCGGCTCGGCTGCGGCGGCAGGATCTCGGCGATGTTCGCGGCGGTCAGGTGCCGGTGCCAGCCGTAGCTGCTGATCGGGCGGTACTGCAGCAGCCACAGCCGCGTGCCGTCCCACGCCCATTCGACATCGCCCGGCACGTAGTGGAACGCGCGCAGCACGCGCTGCAGGAAGTCCCACAGCTGCGTCGCGCTCAGGCCGTGCGCGGTCGGGAACGTACCGCGCTGCCAGGGCTCGCCGAGCCGCGACAGGATCGCGCGCTGCGGGCTGGCTTGTCCGTCGGCGAGCGTTTCGAGGTGGCCTTCCACCCATTCGACTTCGACCGCGAGATGTCGCACGAACGCGATACCCGACAGCACGGGCGTGATGAAGCGCTGCACGACCGTTTCCTCGAGGCCGCCGTCGAGCAGCTCGGCCACGCGCGCGGCCGCTTGCGATGCCGGTACGCGCAGGAACGTGGTGTGCAGGCCGGCGTTGGCCGCATCGGCCTGGTCTTCTCCGTGGCTCGACGAGCGGATCGCCCACTCGGCGTCGGGCTGGCTCGCGAGAAAGCCGGGCAGGCGCGGGTCGTCGGCACGGGTCAGCGACAGCGCGGGCGGCACGGGCAGGCCGGCCATCGTGGCCAGCGCCAGGCGCCCGCCCTTGGTGTGCGCGACGAAGCCGGCGTCGCCCGCTTCGAGCCACTGCGCGAATGCCGCCGGCGTGTCGATCCACGGATAGTGTCCCCAGCCGGCCTGCAGCGTGACGGTGAGATCGGCGCGCGCGAGGATGGCCGACCACGCGGCGGCCTGGCGCACGCCGAGCACGTTGTCCTGGTCGCCCCACACGAGTTCGATGCGATCGGTGACCCACTCGAGCAGCGGCAGCGCGGTATCGGCGCGCACGAGATCCCAGTGCGGCAGGAACGCGCGGCAGCGCGCATAGCCGGCGCCCATGCGGCGGTACTGGGCGCGCGTCCAGGTCAGGTTCGAGAACTTGCGGGCGAACAGCGCCGGGTAGTGCGCGAGCAGCCAGTGGATGGTCTTGCGCAGCGGTTTCGGCGCCATCAGTTTCGGCAGGCGCCGTTCCCACAGGAACGCACCGACGGGCGCGAGCAGCACGCTGCGGCCGAAGTGGCCGGGGCGCCGCTGCAATGCGTGCAGCACCAGCAGCGCATTCACGCCGACCGCCATGATCGCGTGGCCCGGTTCGGTCGCATCCAGCAGCGCTTGCGTATACGCGGCGAGATCGTCGCAGGGCGGCGCGGGGTTGTCGCCGAAGCCCGGCAGTTCCAGCGGCACGGGCCGGTAATGCCGGAAGTGGGGCAGCGCATCGTCCCACCAGTCGGCCGCGCTGCCGTTGCCGGCGAGGAGGTACAGGATCGGTTTGCTCATGGAGGCTTGGTCGGCGGGCGATCGTCGCGATGGCGCACGCCCGGCCGGGGCGGTGCCGTCGGCGGATGCCGCGGGTCTTGTTCGTGTCGTCTTGTTCGCGTTGCGCCGGTGCGAGTGGAATGGAGGCGTGGCCCCGCTCGGCTTGATGGTTGCGGGCATTCTACGCGAGTCGATTCCGTTCGAGAGGCATGCGGGGTTGCGGAGTTTCGGATGCGCGATCGATACCCGTTGCCGGGTGTCTATTGAACGAAATGCTTCGAGGCCGGCGAATGATCCGGATCGAAGCGCGGATTTCGCCTGAACGAAAAAAGCAGCATCGGGCCGCCGGCGTTCACGGGGCCTGATGCAAGGCATGAAACAGAAAAGACGCGGGTCATGCCTTGCGTGTGCGGGAAGCCTTGATGCCGGCAAGGCAGCCAGCTTGCCGTCGTGAGTCGGGAACGCGTTGGCTGCGGGCTCTTTAAACGGCCACCGATTGCGCGCTACGCGTCGGGGTCCACGCCCGCGCGCGGCGTGCGCCCGGTCCAGCGCCGATACGCATGACGGAAGCTGCGCGGCTCGCTATAGCCGAGGCGCTCCGCAATCGCCGCGACCGTCAGCTCAGGGTCGTCGAGCATCCGCTGCGCCTCGTCGCGGCGCACGTCGTCGAGCAACGACTGGAACGTGAGGCCATCCTTGTCGAGCCGCCTGCGCAGCGTGCGTTCCGTCAGGTGCAGTGCGTTCGCGAGCGACGTCATCGACTTGAAACGCCCGAGGTCGCGCGCCATCAGCTCCTTCGCGCGATCGGCAAAGCGCGTGCCGACCGACGCGGCCCACTGCCGTTCGAGCGCCTCGCACTGGCCGTGCAGCGCGTTGAAGCTGACTTCGTTCGCGAGCAGCGGCATCTCCGTGCCGTTCACCGACGTGAACACGAGGCGGTTGTCGCCCGCATTGAACGCGATCTTGCAGCCGAAGTGACGCGCGTAGTCGGCCGCATTGCGCGGCGTGCGGCGCGCGAGCTGCACCTGCGCGGGCCAGACCGGCTTGCCGACGAGATCGGACACGATCAGGCGCAGGCTCGACAGGCACATGTCGACCTGGAACACCTCGAGATCCGGCTCGCCGTTGTAACGGCTGATCGTCACGCTCATGCCGTCCGCGTGCGCATCGATACGCACATCGAAATACAGCCCCATGAATAGCGGAAACTGGCTCATGCACCGGAATGCCTGCATCACCGAGCCGCTGATCAGCATCGCGTAGCCGGCGAGGCCGAGCGTCGACACGTGCAACCGCGCACCGATCGACAGCCCGATCGACGGCACGCCGCTGCGCTGCAGCAGGTTGTGGAAGCAGCGCTGCTCCTGGCCGCGATTCACGTGCAGGTTCGGCGACGCGACTTCGGCCGCGCCGAGCCCCGTGCCTTCGAGCAGCGCGGCACCGTCGATATGCCGCACGCGGCACTCGTCCAGCGCGACCGCGATCGCGTGGACGGTGGCGGGAATGTCCTCCTGGCGGCCGGCCGGGCGCGCGAGGCCGAGCGACGAACGCAGGCTGCGCTCGGCCCGGCTCTGGTTTCGATGGGAGCGGCTGTCCATGGTGCTGACGGGGCGACTGGGTCGCGTAGAACATAGCCGGAATGTCCGCAAAACGCCAGTGCGGCACAGCACCATGCAAGCCGCGCCGGCGCGGCGCGCGGCGCTGTGTCCGGAAATATCCCCTGATTACGTCCGCTTTTCTCATTCGTGGTCGATTTTTTGGCGCACCACACTTTCTGCCAGTCGTGCGCCGCCGGCCATGCCGGGCGAACGAGTGTTGGAGCCGTGAACGCCACCCACGTGAGGACAGCATGGACAACGACAGCCCAGGTCGATACGCATCGGCCGCCGCGACGCATGACTTCGGGACGCACGCCATTCGCAGCGAGGCGGACGAACGCCGCAAGCCGCACCTGCTCGGACTGGCGACGCTGGTGATCTTCGGCCTCGCGTACATGCTGCCGATGACGGTGTTCACGACCTACGGGCTCGTCACGAGCGAAACGAACGGGCATCTGACGGCCGCGTATGCGGTCACGCTGGTCGCGATGCTGTTCACCGCGCGCAGCTACGGCCACATGGCGCGGCTGATGCCGAGCGCGGGGTCCGCCTACACGTTCGCGAGCCGCAACTTCGGCACGTCGGCCGGCTTCATGGTCGGCTGGGCATTGCTGATGGATTACCTGTTCATCCCGATGATCAGCTACCTCGCGATCGGCATCTACATGAAGCAGATTTTCCCTGGCGTGCCGGCCAGCGTGTGGATCGTCGGGAGCATCGCGCTGATCACCGGGCTGAACATCGTCGGCATCCGGCTCGTCAATCGCGTGAACCTGATCCTGATCGCGAGCCAGCTCGTATTCATCGCAATCTTCTTTATCGCTTCCGCGCGGGTCGCGTCGGGCGAAGGGTTGTCGATGGCCGTCGCGCTGCCGTCGTCGGGCGATGCGCGCGCGATCTTCGCCGGTTCCGCGATCCTGTGCCTGTCGTTCCTCGGCTTCGATGCGGTCACCACGCTGTCGGAGGAAACACGCGAGCCGAAGCGCACGGTGCCGCGCGCGATCCTGCTCTGCACGCTCGCGAGCGGTGTGCTGTTCATGCTGGTCGCCTACGTCGGGCAAGTGGTGTTTCCCGACTGGCACGCCTTCAAGGATCTCGATTCGGCCAGCCTCGAACTGATGCGGCGTATCGGCGGCGGCACGCTGTCGGCGTTCTTCGTCGCGGTGTACGTGGCCGGCTGCTTCGCGAGCGCGATGGCCGGGCAGGCGAGCGTGACGCGCGTGCTGTTCGCGATGGGCCGCGACCGGGTGCTGCCCGAACGCGTATTCGGCCACCTGCATGCGCGGCTGCGCACGCCGGTGCGCGCGACGCTCGCGGTCGGCATCGTGTCGTTGTCCGCGCTGTTCATCACGCTCGATCTCGCGTCGACGATGATCAGCTTCGGTGCGCTCGTCGCGTTCGCGGTCGTGAACCTGTGCGTGATGCGCAGCTATCTGTGCCGCCCCGAGCATCGCCGCTTCGCGGGCTGGATCACGTTCGGCGTGATGCCGGCGATCGGCTTCGCGATGAACGTGTGGCTCTGGTCGGGACTGTCGCGCCAGACGTTCTACGTCGGCACCGGCTGGCTCGTGCTCGGACTCTGCCAGCTCGTGTGGCTGACGCGCGGCTTCACGCGCCCGGCGCCGACGCTGTCGATGAATTGAATGACCGGCCGCGCCGCGTCGCGCCGGACTTGAAACCCTGAAGGAGGAACGACCCATGAACGCTGTTGACGTCAATCTCGATGCGGACCTGCAGGCCCTCGGCAAACGCCACCTGCTGATGCATTTCACGCACGCCGATGCGTATCGCGACCACGCGCTGACCGTGTTCGACCGCGGCGAAGGCTGCTGGCTCGTCGACCGCAACGGCAAGCGCTACTTCGACGGGCTGGCCGGGCTGTACTGCGTGCAGGTCGGCTACAGCCACGGCGCGGAAATCGGCGACGCGATCCGCGAGCAGATGGTGCGGCTGCCGTTCGCAACCAACTGGGGGGTGGGCCACGAGCCGGCGATCAAGCTCGCGCACAAGCTCGCGACGCTCGCGCCGGAAGGGCTGAACCGCGTGTTCTTCACGTCGAGCGGGTCGGAGTCGAACGAATCGGCGATCAAGCTGGTGCGCCAGTATCACCAGTCGCGCGGCGAGCCGCAGCGGCGCAAGTTCATCGCGCGGCGCGTCGCGTATCACGGCACGTCGTTCGGCGCGCTCGCGCTGAACGGGATGACAAACTTCCGCAAGCATTTCGAGCCGCTGATGTCGGGCGTGCGGCACGTGGGCAACACGAAGCGTTACGGCCGCCCGGTAGGCGAGACGGAAGCGCAGTTCACGCGCCACCTGCTCGACGAGATCGAATCGCTGATCGTGCAGGAAGGGCCGGATACCGTTGCCGCGATCGTCGTCGAGCCGCTGCAGAACGCGGGCGGCAGCCTGACGCCGCCGGCCGGCTACGCGGCCGGGCTGCGCGACATCTGCGACCGGCACGGCGTGCTGCTCGTCGCGGACGAGGTGATCTGCGGGTTCGGCCGGCTCGGCGAATATTTCGGCTCCGCGCGCTACGGGCTGAAGCCGGACATCATCACGTTCGCGAAAGGCATCGCGTCGGGCTATGTGCCGCTCGGCGGCGTGATCGCGAGCGACACGGTCGTCGACACGGTGCTCGACGGGCCGCAGCAGATGTTCCTGCACGGCGCGACCTACGGCGGCCACCCGGTCGCGTGCACGGCCGCGCTCGCGAACCTCGCGATCATGGAGCGCGAAGGCGTGCTCGACAATGTGCGCAGCAACGAAGCGGTGTTCCGCCAGACGCTCGACGGCCTGCTCGAACTGCCGTGCGTCGGCGACGTGCGCGGCGACGGCTATCACTACTCGCTCGAACTCGTGACCGACAAGTCCGCGCGCCGCTGGGCGGCCGGCATCAGCGCGCAGGCGTTCGTGTCGACGCTGCTCGCGCCCGCGATCTTCGACGCGGGGCTGCTGTGCCGTGCCGGCGTCGATCACGAAGGCACGCCGATCGTGCAGTTCTCGCCGCCGCTCGTGATGTCGCGCGACGAGATCGTGTGGTTCGTCGCACAGATCCGCGACATCCTCGTCGACACCTATGCGCGGGCGACGCGCTGAGCGCGGCGTCCTTCATTTGAGGAGCATTCGATGCGAACGTCACAACAGTCCTATATCGACGGCCAGTGGCTCGATCCGGCCGATGCGAAGTCGATCGACGTGATCGACCCGAGCACGGCGCGGCCGTATGCGCAGCTCAGGATCGGCAGTGCGGCCGACGTCGACCGCGCGGTCGGCGCGGCGAAGCGGGCCTTCGACACGTATTCGCGCTGGCCGGTGGACGAGCGCGTCGCGCTGCTGCGGCGCGTGCTCGAGATCTACCAGCGCCGCTACGAGGAGGTCGCGCAGACGATCAGCCAGGAGATGGGCGCGCCGATCGCCTTCGCGCGCGCGGCGCAGGCCGCGGTCGGCACCGCCCACCTCGAACAGACGATCCGCGCGCTGCAGTCGTTCCGCTTCAGCACGCAGACCGATTCGCTGCTGGTGTCGCATGAGCCGATCGGCGTGTGCGCGCTGATCACGCCGTGGAACTGGCCGATCAACCAGATCGTGTGCAAGGTCGCGCCGGCGCTCGCGGCTGGCTGCACGATGGTGCTCAAGCCGAGCGAGATCGCGCCGTTCAGCGCGATCCTGTTCGCGGAGATCCTGCACGAAGCCGGCGTGCCGCCCGGCGTGTTCAACCTCGTGCATGGCTACGGGCATGAAGTGGGCGACGCGCTGTCGCGGCATCCGGAGGTCGACATGGTGTCGTTCACCGGGTCGACGCGCGCGGGCGTCGAGGTCGCGAAGGCGGCGGCCGAGACGGTGAAGCGCGTGCACCAGGAGCTTGGCAGCAAGAGCCCGAACCTGATCCTGCCCGACGCCGATATCGAGGATGCGGTCACGCGCGGCGTGCGCAGCTGTTTCAGCAACAGCGGCCAGTCGTGCAATGCGCCGACGCGCATGCTCGTGCATGCGGACCATCTGGCGCTGGCCGAGCAGGCCGCGCGCCGGGAGGCGGAGCGCACGGTCGTCGGCGATCCGCGTTCGACGGAAACCGGCATCGGGCCGGTGGTCAGCCGCACGCAGTTCGACCGCATCCAGCACTTCATCCGGCTCGGGATCGAAGAAGGCGCGACGCTCGTCGCCGGCGGCCCCGGGCGGCCGGACGGGCTCGGCGACGGCTTCTACGTGCGGCCGACGGTGTTCTCGAACGTTACGCCGGACATGACGATCGCGCGCGAGGAGATCTTCGGGCCGGTGCTCGCGATCATGACCTACCGCACCGAGGACGAGGCCGTCGCGCTCGCGAACGATTCGGTCTACGGGCTCGCGGCCTACGTGCAGTCGAAGGATCCCGAGCGGGCGCGCCGGGTGGCGGCGCGGTTGCGGGTCGGCAATGTCCACATCAACTACCCGCCGTGGAATCCGGCCGCGCCGTTCGGCGGCTACAAGCGCTCGGGCAACGGCCGCGAGTACGCGGAGTTCGGCCTCGTCGAGTATCTGGAGACGAAGGGCACGACCGGGTACGCGTGAGCCGCGCGCGCTGACGATTCCGGTTGCCCCGGGTCAGGCGCGACGCGCATGTGCCGTTGCGGAGGCCGCTTGCGGCGTTCGGCCTCGACGGCCCGGGGCGTTGTGGCCGAACCCCGCGCGGTTGAGGCATTCAGGCCGCCGCGCGGCCTGCGACGGCGAGCCGATGCCGCGCTTGCCAGCCGTCAGTCCTCGTCGGAATCCGTTGCGGCCGCATGGGATCCCGCAACGAAAGCGGCGGCCCGCCTGCGGATCTCGGAATCGAGGATCAACCGCCCGCGCAGCTTGCCTTTCATCCGCTTGACATGCTTGGGCGCCTCGGTCATGTGCTCGACCATCAGCGCACGGACGCGCTCGGCATCGCGCTCGCGTGCGGCCTGCAGGATCGCCTTGTGGATCGCGACATTCGCTTCGCCGAAGCGCTTGTGTTCGACGAGCGGCGTGTCGTTCCGGAACTCGATCAGCTGGCGGATCATCTCGTTGATCAGCTCGCAGTTGAAGCGCAGGAACGGGTTCGGGTTCGCGGCCGCGAGGATGTCGTGGAACGTCGTGTCTTCCTGGCGCTGGCGCAGCATGTGCCCGCGATCGTGCACGCCCGATGAGCCGTCGCAGCACGCGATGTTCGCCTCCAGCGCCGCGAAGTCGCGCTCGGTCAGGTGCGGCACGGCACCGGCCGCCAGCTCGGGTTCGAGCAGCTTGCGCACGGTGTAGATGTCGTCGATCGTCACGTCCTTGAAAAACAGGTAGTTCTGCAGGAGCTGCAGCGTGCGGTCGAGCGGCACCTCGACAACCATCCCGCCACCCGTCGGCCCCGTCGTGACCTTGATGAGCCCCTGAACCTCGAGTGACTTCAGCGCCTCGCGGATCGTGCTCTTGCTCACCGCATAGAGCTGCTGCAGCTCGGCTTCGCGCGGCAGGCGGTCGCCCGGCTTCAGGTCCTTTTCCGTGATCAGCCGCTTGATCTCCTCGGCGACGAGGTCGGCCCGCTTCGGCTGCTTGATTTCGACCGCGAGGCCCGCCCTGGCTCGATCCATGACCATCTTCACGACTCCTTTGTCTGACTGCGCGCCGCGTCATCGTCGACGATCCGCTCCGGCGCGAGTACGGAATTTTGCCTGATTGACACCAATTTTGATCAACTCTAGCATCAGGTTCATTCTATTTATCATGATAAATAGGATCAACCGGCGGCGCGCATCCTGCAGGGCGTGGGCACGGTTTGGCAGTCGGTCGCATCGCGTGTGTCCCCCTTTATCAGGAGCGTCAACTTGAATCGCCGAGAACTGTTGAAACTGGCCGCGCTGTCGGCCATGCCGGGCGCGCTCGGCAGCTTGTCGTCCCGTGCCGCGTTCGCGCAAGGTTCATCCATCCAGCTGGCGTGCCCGGTGCCGATGTCGGGGCCGTTCGCCGCCAACGGCAAGTACGCCGATCTCGGCATGCAGCTCGTCGTCCAGCAATACGGCAAGGTGCTCGGCGCGCCGCTCGCCTACACGGCGCTCGACACCGAGGGCAAGCCCGCGACCGCCGTGCGGCGCGTGCAGGAGATCGCCCAGCAGAAAGGCGTGCGCTTCTTCGCGGGCGGCATCCTGTCGTCCGAATCGCTGGCGATGGGCAAGGAAGTCCAGAAGGCGGGCGGCGTGTTCATCACGACGGCCGGTGCGGACGAGATCACCGGCAAGGATTGCAACGCCGCGACCTTCCGCTGGTCGGTGCCGACCTTCGGCGCGATCGAGCAGACGGTGCGCCCGTTGACGCAGATGCTGCCGAAGGCGAAGCGCTGGTACACGATCACGCCGCAGTACGTGTTCGGCGACGGCCTGCTGTCGGCCGCGAAGGCGATCTTCAAGGAGAAGGGCATCGAGCATGTCGGCAACAGCTACCACTCGCTCGCCGAGAAGGAGTTCAGCGGCTACCTGACGAACGCGGCGGCCGCGCAGCCCGACGTGCTGCTGATCCTGAACTTCGGCTCGCAATCGTCGGACACGCTGCGCCAGGCCGTGAGCTTCGGGATGAAGCGCAACTGCACGATCCTGCTTGCGTGGGCCTCGGGCCTCGAGCAGTTCGAGGCGCTCGGGCCCGACATCTGCGACGGCGTGTATTTCGGCGCGCAGTACTGGCACGGCATCGATTCGCCGCTGAATCGCGATCTGGTGAAGCGCACGAACGCCGCGTTCAAGGCGAACCCGAACTACAGCCTCGCGGGTTCGTACATCTGCTCGAAGATCCTGGTCGACGCGATGGTGAAGGCCGGCAGCGCCGATCCGAAGAAGGTCGTCGCGGCGATGGAAGGCATGAAGTACGACGGCCTCACGGGCCCGGAGGAAATCCGCAAGGGCGACCACCAGGTGCTGAAGAACTACTACCTGCTGAAGGGCAAGCCGAAGAGCCGGATGAAGAGCGCGGACGATTACGCGGACATCGTCAGCTCGGGCCAGTCGTTCCTGCCGATCGACAAGACGAGCTGCAAGCTCGCGTGACGCAATGCGTGCGTCCGCGGCAGTCGTGCGCCGCGGACATCCGTTACCTTCCTTTCTGACACGGAAGCCATGAACGTCTATCTGCTGCAGATCGTCAATGGCATCGGCGTGGGCATGCTGTATTTCCTGCTCGCCGTCGGCCTTTCGATCGTGTTCGGCCTGCTGCGCTTCGTGAACTTCGCTCACGGCGCGTTCTACCTGCTCGGTGCGTATCTCTGCTACCAGGCGCTGCAATGGTCGGCGAATTTCTGGGTCGCGCTCGCGGTCGTGCCGCTCGTCGTCGGCGCGTTCGCGTGGGTCGTCGAAAAGCTCGTGCTGCGTCATGTGTACGCGCAGCAGCACGAATTCCACATCCTGGCGACAGTCGGGCTTGCGCTCGTGCTGCAGGAGTGCGCGATCCTCGCATGGGGCCCGCTCGGCGACAACGTGCCGCCGCCCGACGCGCTGAACGGCGTCGTGATCTGGGGTGGCTTCGTCTACCCGAAATACCGGTTGTTCGTGATCGGCTTCACGGCCGTGCTCGCGGCGCTGCTGTGGTGGGTGCTCGAAGGCACGCGGCTCGGCAGCACGGTGCGCGCGGGCAGCGAATCGTCCGAGATGGTGTCGCTGCTGGGCATCAACGTGACGCGCGTCTTCAGCCTCGTATTCGCGCTCGGCGCGGCGACGGCCGCGCTCGCGGGCGTGCTCGCCGCCCCGATCCGCGGCGTCGATCCGTTCATGGGCATCGAGGCGCTCGGCGTGGCGTTCGTCGTGGTCGTCGTCGGCGGGATGGGGAATTTTCTCGGGGCGCTCGTCGGCGGGCTGCTGGTCGGCATCGTGCAGAGCCTGATGAGCACGCTGTGGCCGGAAGGTGCACGGCTGATGATCTATGTCGCGATGGCGGCCGTGCTGCTGCTGCGTCCGAACGGTTTGCTCGGGAGGGCCGCATGATTCAATCGTCCAAATCGCTCCCGCCCGGCGCGCCGGCGTCGCGGCGCGCGCAGTCCTGGCGCGCCGTACTGCAACGGCCGGAAGGCTGGCTGGCCGTGGCCGTCGCGTGCATCTTGCCGGTCGTGCTGAGCTCGGGTTCGCTCGCCACCGAAGTGCTCGTGTTCGCGCTCGCCGCGCTCGGCTGCAACCTGCTTCTCGGCTATACGGGGCTCCTGTCGTTCGGGCAGGGGATCTTCTTCG
>NZ_CAJNKE010000147.1 GCF_905232215.1 Burkholderia sp. LMG 13014 | reverse complement strand
GTCGGTGGCGGGCGCTCGGGTATCGCCCACGAGCAGCAGGGTGACTTCGATGCGAAATGCCACGCTCATGTAGACTCGTGTGCCCTTCAACGGAGTAGATGCGATGCAACTGCTTGATCACGTGTCAATCAGCGTGCCGGATATCGAACTGGCACGCCCGTTCTACGACGCCATCATGGCCGCACTCGGGGCAGCCAAGGTCTATGACCGTCCGACCGCGCTCGGCTATGGCGAACGCTGCAATGCGAACGACACCGCGTCGACTTTCCTGGCGGTCTATCTGGATCCCGCTGAAATCGGCGTGAGCAAGCGGCACTGGTGCTTCAAGGCCGCGAGCCGCGAGCAGGTGGATGCGTTTTTCAAGGCTGGCCTGTCGACGGGCGGGCAGTCCGACGGCGAACCCGGCTTGAGGCCGCATTACCACGGCGAATACTACGGCGCGTTTCTCGTCGACCCGGCCGGTAACAGGGTGGAAGCGGTGTGTCACGCGGCCGTGCCGACGCACGCATCGTGATGAGGTTGCGGTTGCATCGACGCTCGCTTGCGCATGTGACGCTGCGGTGATCGCCACACGCCGGCTCGATACCGGCCGGCGCGCGGAGCGCGTTCGCATGCTCGCAGCCTGCGCCGTTCAATCGAAGTAGTTCAACCCCATCGCTCCCTTCACCTCCGCGAGCGTCGCGCCGGCGACGTCCCGCGCGTGCATCGTGCCGCGCTTCAGGATCGCCATCACTTCGGCCTTGTCGGCCTCGAATTCGCGGCGGCGTGCGCGGATCGGCTCGATCAGTGCCTGCAGCCGCTCGTTCAGCACGCGCTTGACGACGCTGTCGCCGAGCCCGCCACGACGATAGTGGGCCTTCAATTCATCGACCTTCTGCACGTCGGGCTCGAACGCATCGAGGAACGTGAACACGACGTTGCCCTCGACCTGGCCGGGATCGCTCACGCGCAGGTGGTTCGGGTCCGTGTACATGTCCTTCACGGCTTGCGTGATCTCGTCCGGCGTCGAGCCGAGCGTGATCGCGTTGCCGAGCGACTTGCTCATCTTCGCCTTGCCGTCGATCCCCGGCAGCCGCGTGACCGCCGACAGCACGGCCTCGCATTCGACCAGCACGGGCTGCTCGACGGTTGCGTTGAAGCGGCGCACGAGTTCGTTGGTCTGCTCGATCATCGGCAGCTGGTCGTCGCCGACCGGCACGTGCGTCGCCTT
This sequence comes from Burkholderia sp. LMG 13014, assembly GCF_905232215.1. Classification (GTDB taxonomy): domain Bacteria; phylum Pseudomonadota; class Gammaproteobacteria; order Burkholderiales; family Burkholderiaceae; genus Burkholderia. The sequence continues at coordinate 10,871 of NZ_CAJNKE010000147.1, read as the reverse complement.
GAACGCGGTGATGTCGGCCGCCTGGCTCACCGGGTAGGTCAGGAAGCCGGCCGGGATGTCGCGCTCGAAACCGCGCAGGCGGATCTCTTCCTTGATGGTCGGATTGCGTTCGAGGCGCGCGACCGTGACGAGGTTGAGCAGGTATTGCGACAGCTCGGCAAGCTCGGGCACCTGCGACTGCACGACGATCGTCGAGATCGCCGGGTCGATGCCGACGGCGAGATAGTCGAGTGCGACTTCGATCACGTTCTCGGTGACGCGCTGGCGGCGGCCCATGTTGTCGGTGAGCGCCTGCGTGTCGGCGAGCAGCAGGAACTGCTTCGCTTCGTGCTGCATTTGCACGCGGGCGCGCAGCGAGCCGATGTAGTGCCCGAGGTGCAGCGGGCCGGTCGTGCGGTCGCCGGTGAGGATGGTCGGACGGGTCGGGTGAGTCATGTTGGTCGTTGCTCCGGGTTATCGAAGCCGCCAGCCATGGTGTCCGCGCAGAAACGCAAATGCCGCCATCGCTGGCGGCATCACGTTTGGGACATGCAAAAGGAAACGGGCCGCCTGGGTCAGGCGCGCCACCAGCAATGCACGTTCGGCGAGGCGGGTCGGGTTTCCATTGCGAGAGTATAGCGTAGTGCGGGGATGGACGGCCGTGCGCGTCAGCGGATCACCGACTCCATCGCGAGGTAGGCGGTTTCGGCCGACGGCCACAGCAGGTACAGCAGGCCGGCCATCAGCAGCAGCGCGCCGGTGCGCGCGAGCGGCGTGCGGTCTTTGCCGTGCGGAGAACGGGAGGACTGCTTCGGTTTCTTCATGCTTGCAGGCGCGGGGAGCGCCACTCCAACGGTTGCTGCAACGGGTCGCGCGGGGCGATGCCGGGGTGTTGCGGGGTTCAACGGGGCGTCCCGACACGTCGTGCTGCGTTTGAGCACGCATTCGGTACGTGGGGCGGCCCGGCACACGACGATCCCGGGCAGATCGGTCGCATGCGACGCGCATGCTATCAGCTTGGCAGACCGAGAACCGTCAAGAATTGTCGGGCAATGGCCGGCTCGACGTGCGTTCAAACACGGCGACGTTTGTCGCCGGCCTTCGGAAAGAATGAAAAAATCAATAAAATCAATGAATTGTATTTCGTCGAGGCTTCATCAAGCCTTCCGTCGCACGATCGCGCGGCCGCTGGCATGGTGCGATTGTTTTTGCGTGAACGTTGCAATTAAAATCAATGACCAAACAATTAAGTGCGCAGGTGGCTTGGCGGTCTGAGAGCGCCGTTGCCGAATGCCCTATCGACAAGTGAACGTGACCGAAATGTTGCGCGCCTTCGTTGGCGCGCTCGATCAGAACAATCGTGCGATCCGGTTTCACTGGGGCCGTCACCATGATGCGCTGGCCCACGTCCTGGTACCGCAAACATCGATTGGCCGGAAGGCCTCGGTGCCGGGAGCGAAGGGCACCTGATCTGCCAGTCTTCATGCCCGGATCTTCCGCCCTCCACCTTTCTGGGGTTGCCGCTTGCGGTGCAACCGAGATGGATCGAGGAAGCCGTACCCGATCAACGGGATCATCACTGATGTCCGCGCCGACCGGCTTCCCGCATCCGTTCCATGATGCGCGTGCAACAGGCGTTCGCTTTTCCTGAGCAGGCTTCCCAAATCGTGCTGAATCAATTGCGTTCGACTCCCGCCAACCGTATCGGCTTGACCCGGTTGGTTTCGGCTTTCCTGTTCGTTGCATGCGCAGCCTGCTCAATGAACGATTCTCCTTCTCGCAACATGTCGTTGACCGCCTTCAACCCTCATCGCACGGCGTTTGCGTGCAAGCACGAGGTTGACGTGGCTCCCCCGCTCGATCCCGAGGCCGATCGATGGAATCAGCAGGCATTGGTGCAGACCAGCGCGCTGTTGTGGCCGAACCAGCGCGATTACAAGGGCGCTGTCGATTTGTGGACGAAGGCGGCCGAGCGCAAGCACTGGAAGGCAATGCTGAATCTGGCGAATGCGTACGCCCAGGGGGAGGGGGTGGATCGTGATTCCGAACATGCGCTGCAGATCACCGAACAGGCGATGAAACTGGGTATTCCGGCGGCCTACGATCTGATGGGTACGTATCACATGGACGGGATGGGCGTAAAGCAGGATGCCAGTCGCGCCTATGCATTCTGGCAATTGGCCGCCGATATGGGCAGTCCGAGTGCGATGGCGTATCTGGGTGACAAGATGGACGCGCTCTATGACGATCCCAAGGCGGGGTTCTGGGGCAACCGCAAGATCGCACTCCAGATGCTTGAATGTGCGGTGGCGCAGGACAACGGACGTGCGGCGTATGTGTTGGGAACGACGATTGCGGGCGATCGAGCCGAGTTGGGCGAGAACAACGAACGCGCGCTCAAGACGCTGCATGCGGGCGTGAAATTCGGCAGTGCCGAGAGTGCTGGATATTTGTTCGGTGCGTTCGATGATGGCGATCCGGTAGCCGGTGGCGTGAAGGATCGCGCTCGTGCCGAGCGTTATATCGTCCTTGCCGATCGCCTGGAACGCGACCCCGACCTGCGTCTGCCGAACCTGGACAAGGTGGTGCCGCTGCCGCCGGCCAAACTGCCCAAGTGGGACGGCAACAAGGAGACGTTGATCAACGCGGCTAAGGCGGCGACATCCGCGCCGGCGTCGCCGGCCGAGCCCGCCGTGAACCCGGGTCGCTGAGTACGGGCCGCACGCACGTGCCCGATGGCGACATGCCGCCGCAGAAGCCGCAGGTCAGTGTCGGCAACGCTGCCGAGAACGCTTGACCGAGCAGAGATGCGTAACTCGACGATTGCAGCGATGGTGTGTGTCGGCGGCCTGATCCTGACTGCCTGGGCTGCGTTTGCAGTATTGCAGGCCGTGGCCCAGATCAGCGGAGGTGGCTACGGTTCGCATGACGTGAACGATTTTGCGATTGAGCATTTCCTGCTTCTCGGTCCGCTGCTTGCGTTGGGTGGCTTGGTCGCATGGTTCGCCAGCCGGGGTTCGTCGACATCTGACGACGATGTGGATGAACGGCCCTCGGGCAAGGATGAACGCGATCCGGCCGCGCCCGCGCACCGGGACGCCGACCGATAAGCCGTGCTGAAATAGCCTGCAGGCAAGATCGGTGCAATTTTAAATGCCCCGGTCTTGTGGGCCAGGGGCACTTGAGCGCGTCGGGCGAGATCCGCCTGCGGAGGTGGCGGCCGGTCGGCGAAATTCGACACGGCGTTGCCGGCGCGCGCATGGGCGGCCGACTCGATCTGCATGGCCAACACGCTGCGCGACCACCCATGCTCGAGCGATTTTTCCGCATATCCAGGCCGCTGCAGGGCGTCGTCAAACGTGTCGAGCAGTGTCACAACGTGCGACCACGGTCATTGTGCAACGGGCGGGTGCACACATGCCTGCCGCGGAAAGGCTTGTGCGAGGGCGCGCATGTACTGGATTCGCACCGCAGCCAGACATGGCCATCGTCTCTCGCGTGAGCGCCATAAAGCTACCCGCACCGCTCACCACCCCCGCCATCCCCAGCTTTTTGTTCGTCAACACCAACAAAAATCATCATTTCGCGCCCGCCTGCGCATCAGCAGAATGTCTCCATTCCAACTCACGCGACAGCACGAGCGTCGCACTGAGCCGCACTTCAGAAGGAGACAGCCGTGGCAGTCGAAACAACCTCAATCGATACGCTCGTCGTCGGCGCCGGTCAGGCCGGCGTGGCCATGAGCGAGCACCTGGGCAAGCTGGGCGTACCGCATCTCGTGCTGGAGCGCAGCCGCATCGCCGAGCGCTGGCGCACGGGGCGCTGGGATTCGCTGGTCGCGAACGGCCCCGCGTGGCACGACCGCTTCCCCGGCCTTGAATTCGACGGCCTCGATCCTGACGCGTTCGCGTCGAAAGACCAGGTCGCGGACTACTTCGAAGCATATGCGCGCAAGTTCAATGCGCCGATCCGTACGGGCGTCGAGGTCAAGAAGGTCGTGCGTAATACGGGCAAGCCGGGCTTCGTTGTCGAGACGTCCGACGGCACGATCGAGGCGAACCGCGTGGTCGTCGCGACCGGGCCGTTCCAGCGCCCGGTGATTCCGCCGATCGCGCCGGACGACGCGCGCCTCGTGCAACTCCATTCCGCCGACTATCGCAACCCGGGCCAGCTTCCGGACGGCGCGGTGCTGGTGGTCGGCGCGGGTTCGTCGGGCGTGCAGATCGCCGACGAACTGCAACGCGCGGGCCGGCAGGTCTACCTGTCGGTCGGCCCGCACGATCGCCCGCCACGCGCGTATCGCGGCCGCGATTTCTGCTGGTGGCTCGGCGTGCTTGGCGAATGGGACAAGGAAATCGCGACGCCCGGCCGCGAACACGTGACGATCGCGGTGAGCGGCGCGCGCGGCGGCCATACGGTGGATTTCCGCAAGCTCGCGAACCAGGGCGTGACGCTCGTCGGGCTGACGAAGTCGTTCGACGGCGGCGTGGCCGTGTTCGAACGCGATCTCGCGATCAATCTCGCGCGCGGCGACGAGAACTACCTGTCGCTGCTCGACGCGGCCGACGCCTATGCGGCGCGCAACGGTCTCGATCTGCCGGAAGAACCCGAAGCGCGCCACATCCTGCCGAACCCCGAGTGCGTCGCGCATCCGATTCTCGCGCTCGACCTCGCCGGCGCGGGTGTCACGTCGATCATCTGGGCGACGGGCTACGCGGTCGACTACGGCTGGCTGAAGGTCGACGCGTTCGCCGACAACGGCAAGCCGCAGCACCAGCGCGGCGTGTCGAAGGAGCCGGGCATCTATTTCCTCGGGCTGCCGTGGCTGTCGCGGCGCGGCTCCAGCTTCATCTGGGGCGTGTGGCACGACGCGCGGCACATCGCCGATCACATCGCGACACAGCGCACCTACCTCGACTACCACGACGCATCGCAGCGCCGCTCGACCTCGCACGCGGCGCAGGACGGCGCCGCGTCGCACGCCGACGCGCAGCCGCTTGCCGACGTGGTGAACTGACCGAACCCATGCCGCCCGCCGCACCGCGTTCGCATCCGGTGCGGTGGCGTGACCCTTGACGACCGAAGGATTCCGATGAGCCAACCCACCCATACCCGTATCCGCATGTTCAACACGAAGGATACCTACCCGAACCAGACGCTCGACAACGACCTGTGCCAGGCCGTGCGGGCCGGCAACACCGTCTACGTGCGCGGCCAGGTCGGTACCGATTTCGACGGCAAGCTGATCGGCCTAGGCGATCCGCGCGCGCAGGCCGAGCAGGCGATGAAGAACGTCAAGCAACTGCTGGAGGAAGCCGGCAGCGACCTCACGCACATCGTGAAGACGACGACGTACCTGATCGACCCGCGCTATCGCGAACCGGTGTACCAGGAAGTCGGCAAGTGGCTGAAGGGCGTGTATCCGATCTCGACGGGGCTCGTCGTGTCCGCGCTCGGCCAGCCGCAGTGGCTGATGGAAATCGACGTGATCGCCGTGATCCCGGACAACTGGCAGCCGAACCGCGCGTAGGAGGCGACATGACTTTCTCCATCGTCGGGCGCTGCCCGGAGACGGGCCAGCTCGGGATCGCGATCAGCTCGTCGAGCATCGCGGTGGGGGCGCGCTGCCCGTGGGTGCGCGCAGGTGTCGGCGCTGTCGCGACGCAGAACATCACGCTGCCGGCGCTCGGCCCGCAGATCCTCGACCTGATCGAGCACGAGCAGCTCGCGCCCGCCGCGGCGCTCGACCGTGCGCTCAGCGCGAACGGCTGGAGCCAGTACCGGCAGGTCACGGTGATCGACGGGCAGGGGCAGACAGCGTGCTTCACCGGCAAGGAAGCGCTCGGCACGCATCACGCGGTGCAGGGCGAGCAATGCGTGGCAGCCGGCAACCTGCTGGCCGCGCCGGCCGTGATCGACGCGATGGCGCGTGCCTTCGAACAGGCACCCGGCCTGCTCGCCGATCGCCTGCTGGCCGCGATGCATGCGGCGATGGCGGCCGGCGGCGAGGCGGGGCCGGTGCATTCGGCCGCGCTGAAGGTGGCCGGCGACGTGACCTGGCCGATCGTCGACTTGCGCGTGGACTGGGCCGATGCCGATCCGATCGGGCAGCTCGATGCGCTTTGGCAGGCGTATCGGCCGCAGATGCAGGACTACCAGACACGCGCGCTGAACCCGACCGCCGCGCCGAGCTACGGAGTGCCGGGCGATGAATGACACGTCGAGCCGTGCCTTGCTGGAGCGGCTGATCGGTTTCGCGACGGTCAGCCGCGATTCGAACCTCGAGATGATCGGTTTCATCCGCGACTATCTCGAGGGCTTCGGCGTCGAGAGCGAACTGTTCTACAACGGCGAACGCACGAAGGCGAGCCTGTACGCAACGATCGGGCCGCGCGATCGCGGCGGCATCGCGCTGTCGGGCCATACCGACGTGGTGCCGGTCGACGGGCAGGCGTGGACGGTCGAGCCGTTCCGGCTGACCGAGCGCGACGGGCGTTTGTACGGCCGCGGCACGGCCGACATGAAGGGCTTCATCGCATCGGTGCTCGCAGCCGTGCCGGCGTTCGTCGCCCGGCCGTTGAGCGTACCGGTGCATCTCGCGTTCTCGTACGACGAGGAAGTCGGCTGCCTCGGCGTGCGGCCGATGCTGGAAGCGCTGGCCGCGCGCGAGCACCGGCCGCGCCTGTGCCTGATCGGCGAGCCGACCGAACTGAAGCCGGTGCTCGGTCACAAGGGCAAGCTCGCGATGCGCTGCCACGTGAAGGGCGCCGCGTGCCACTCCGCGTATGCGCCGTCGGGCGTCAATGCGATCGACTATGCGGCGAAGCTGATCGGCCGGCTCGGCGAGATCGGTGATGCGCTCGCGCGGCCCGAACGGCACGACGAGCGATTCGATCCGCCGTTCTCGACCGTGCAGACGGGGCTGATCAAGGGCGGCCGCGCGCTGAACATCGTGCCGGCCGAATGCGAATTCGATTTCGAGGTGCGGGCGCTGCCGGATTTCGATGCGCACGACGTGCCGAGGAAGCTGCAGGACTATGCGGAATCCGAACTGTTGCCGAGGATGCGCGCGGTGCAGCCCGATACCGACATCCGGCTGCAACCGCTGGGCGCGTATCCGGGGCTTGCGACCGCACCGGACAGCGAGGCCGCGCGCCTGCTCGCGATGCTGAGCGGCTCCGATGCGTTCGGGACGGTGGCGTTCGGCACCGAGGGTGGGCTGTTCGGGCAGGCCGGCATTCCGACCGTGGTGTGCGGGCCTGGCAGCATGGACCAGGGGCACAAGCCCGACGAGTTCGTCACGCTCGACCAGCTCCACGGCTGCGACGCGATGCTGGGCCGGTTGGCCGCGCATCTCGCTGCGGCCGCCTGAACCGGCGAGCGGCCGACACGCACGCACCGCATCATGCGGCGCGTGCGTTTTCCTGTTCCTGCCTGTTTCTTATCGCGCCGTTTCCGCGACGATCTGCGCGAGCCGCTCGCGGCAGAAATCGACGAACGACTGCGCCTGCTTCGTGAGCTGACCGCGCTTCAGCCGCGCACTCACGAGCCCCGACGGGCTCACCGTTTCGCTGAGCCCGATCGTCACGACCCGCTGGCCGTCGTACGTGTATTCGGAATGCGGGCGCGTGACGAGCAGCGAGAAGCCGAACCCCTGGCCGACCATCCCGCGCACCATCTCGATCGACGGCGATCCGAACACGATGTTCGGCGTGAGCCCGAGTTCGTGAAAGAGGCTGACGAAATACGTGCGGCTCGGCTGCACGTCGAGCAGGATCATCGGCTCGACGCAGAGGTCGCGCAGCGACACGTGCGTCTGGCCCGCGAACCGGTGGTTCTCCGGCAGCAGCACGTACGGCTGCTGCGGCGGCATCAGCGGCTCGGTCTCGATCGTGCCGTCGAGATCGTGGTCGTACATGAGCGCGAGATCGAACGTGCCGGACGTCAGGCCCTGCACGAGTTCCTGCTGGTCGCCGTCGCGCAGCCGGATGTTCACGCCCGGGTAGCGCTCGCGAAAGCCCGCGATCAGTTGCGGCAGGTAGAGCGGCGCGACCGTCTCGAAGCAGCCGATGTCGATCTGCCCGGTGATCACGTCGTTGTCGGCGAGCGCGTTCTGCTCGAATTCGTGCGCGATGCGCAGCAGCTCCTGCGCTTTCCGGTAGAAGCGCGTGCCGCCCGGCGTGAGCGACACGCCCTGCGCGTGATGGCGGATGAACAGCTTCACGCCGAAGCTTTCCTCCAGCCCCTTGATCGCGCTGGAGATCGACGGCTGCGCGATGAAGAGCTGGCGCGATGCCTCGGCGACGCTGCCGGATTCCACCGTCGTCACGAAGTATTTCAGTTGCCGCAAAGTGTAGTGAGCCACAAGCACCTCTGATGCACGGCCCCGGCGTGCCGCCGCGGGCGCAATCTGTCCATGGTTTGCGTAGCACCTTACCTGAAAGCCGCCCGGGGCCGGAATGTCCGCTGCAGAGCTTTTTCGTATGTCGCGGAAATATTTTTAGTATTTTCCGGCCACGATGCGCGTGGCGCACCATCGTCTCCAACCTGGATCACGACGATCACGAAGCGGTTGCGCACGCGGCAGCGGGACATGTCATCCGTCCCCGCGTGCGCATCGTCCGCGTCGTTCGACACCGCCGCGCGTGCACGCGGTGCGTCGTCGCTCGCGTATCCGGACCCGATTGCAGGCGCGTACCCCAACGCGCGCCGGCTGACACGGCACGCGCGCATCGCCGCGCAGGACAGGAGACATCACCATGACGAACGTGGACCGCAATGCGTCCCCGATGATAGAGAAGCACACGATCGGCTACGTGCCGCCCGCGGAACGCCACGGCAAGGTGCGCGACCTGTTCACGCTCTGGTTCGGCGGCAACATCGCGCCGCTGCCGATCGTGACCGGCGCGCTCGGCGTACAGATGTTTCACCTGAACCTGATGTGGGGCATCGTCGCGATCGTCGTCGGCCAGGCGGTCGGCGGCGTGCTGATGGCGTTGCATTCCGCGCAGGGGCCGCAGATGGGCATCCCGCAGATGATCCAGAGCCGCGCGCAGTTCGGTTCGTGGGGTGCGTTGCTCGTGACCGTGATCGCGGCCGTGATGTACGTCGGCTTCTTCGCATCGAACATCGTGCTCGCCGGCAAGTCGGTGCACGGCATCGCGTCGTCGGTGCCGGTGCCCGTCGGCATCGTGATCGGCGCGGTGGGGTCGGGGCTGATCGGGATAGTCGGCTACCGGTTCATCCACATCCTGAACCGGATCGGCACGTGGGTGCTCGGCATCGGTATCGTCGTCGGCTTCTGGATGATCCTCACGCACGTGACGACCGACGATTTCCTGACGCGCGGCGGCTTCGACTTCGCGGGATGGCTCGCGACGGTGTCGTTGTCCGCGTTGTGGCAGATCGCGTTCGCGCCGTACGTGTCGGATTACTCGCGCTATCTGCCGGAAGACGTCGGCGTGGCGTCGACGTTCTGGGCGACCTATCTCGGCTGCACGATCGGCTCGACGCTCGCGTTCATCTTCGGCGCGGTCGCGGTGCTCGCGGTGCCGGCCGGCGCGGATACGATGGACGCGGTCAAGCAGGCGACTGGCCCGCTCGGCCCGCTGATGCTCGTGCTGTTCCTGCTGAGCGTGATCAGCCACAACGCGCTGAACCTGTACGGCGCGGTGCTCGCGGTGATCACGTCGGTGCAGACGTTCGCATACAAGTGGATTCCGACCGCGAAGGCGCGCGCGGTGGTGTCGGTCGTGATCTTCGTTGCGTGCTGCTACGCGGCGATCGGCGCGTCGACGAACTTCGTCGGCAACCTCGTCGATCTCGTGCTCGCGCTGCTCGTCGTGCTGGTGCCGTGGACGGCGATCAACCTGATCGACTTCTACGTGATCCACAAGGGCAAGTACGACATCAAGTCGATCTTCATGGCCGATGGCGGGATCTATGGCCGCTTCAACCCGCAGGCGCTGCTCGCGTATGCGATCGGCATCCTCGTGCAGATTCCGTTCATGAACACGCCGATGTACGCGGGACCGATTCCCGCGCATCTCGGCGGCGCGGACCTGTCGTGGGTCGTGGGGCTGGTGCTGACGTCGCCGTTGTACTACTGGCTCGCGACGCGCGACAGCGCGTACCGGCGCCGGCAGACGGGCGCGACGATGCCGCCGACAGCGGCGCGTTGATCGGCGCATGGCGCGGTGCGCGGGAGGCAGGCAGCGTGCCGTCTCCCGTGCTGCGTGGTGGAGGGGGCGATGAATGCCGAATACCAAATGCAGGCTTGCCGTGCAGTCATCGCACCGCGGCCCCGGCTCCGGCTCCGGCAGGCAACGTGTCCGGTCGTTCGCGACGAGATGCGGAATCGGCCGATGGAGTAGAGTGCATCGTCCGGTCCGGCCGGATGTGCGGGAAACGCAGCGACGCGACCGCGCATACGGCCACACACGACCGGATCGCATCTCCATCCGCCGATGCCGGCAACCGGCCGACGCGAGCCCGACAATCGATCGTGGAGCAGGAACATGCCCCTTCAGCTGCATAATCCGGCCGGCGTCGCCGAGCCGTTTTCCCGTTACAGTCACGGCGTCTCGGCGCCGGCCCAGGCACGCTGGCTGCACATTTCCGGCCAGGTCGGGGTCGCGCCCGACGGCAGCGTGCCGGACGATCCCGAGCGGCAGATGGAACTGGCCTGGGACAACCTGTTCGCCGTGCTGGCCGACGCCGATATGGTGGCGTCGGATCTGGTCAAGGTGGACGGGTTCCTGACCCGTCCGGATCTGGTGCCGCTCTATCGCACCGTGCGTGAGCGGCGGCTGGGCGGCCACGCGAGCGCGTCGACCGTCGTGATCGTCAGCGGCCTGGTCGTGCCGGCGCTGCTGGTCGAGATCCAGGCGGTC
>NZ_CAJNKE010000146.1 GCF_905232215.1 Burkholderia sp. LMG 13014 | reverse complement strand
GCAACAGGCGCGATCCGGATGGCGTTCGAGGACGTCGGCCGCCACAACGCGCTCGACAAGCTGATCGGCTCGCTCGTGCTGTCGCGCGCCGACACGACCGACGGCTTCGTGTTCCTGTCGAGCCGCGCGAGCTACGAGCTCGTGCGCAAGGCCGCGCGGGTCGGCATCCCGCTGGTGGCGACCATCTCCGCCCCGTCGTCGCTCGCGATCGAGATCGCGAAAGCGGCCGGCCTGCGGCTCGTCAGCTTCTGCCGCGAAACCGGCCACGTCGACTACGGCACGGCCTGAGCGCGATCGCGGGCGCGCGCCAGCGGTCGATCGCCGGCGCGGCCTGCTCCGTCAGTCGAACTGACGGAAATCCGGCTTGCGCTTCTCGAAGAACGCCGTCATCGCCTCGCGCGCTTCCGGTGCGCGCAGCATCGCGGCGAAGTGGCCCGCTTCCTCGGCCATCCGCGCCTGCGTCGCCACGCCGCCCGTATCCTTCAGCAGCGCCTTCGTCACACGCAGCGATGCCGCCGGCAGCGCCGCGAGCTTCGCCGCCTGCTTCGCCGCGAACGCGTCGAGCTCGGCCGCCGGCAGCACGCGGTTGACGATGCCGATCCGGTGCGCTTCCAGCGCGTCGAACGCCTCGCCGAGCAGCAGCTTCTCGGCTGCGACCTGATGGCCGGCCAGACGCGGCAGCAGCACGCTCGACGCGGCTTCCGGGCACAGTCCGAGCTGCGTGAACGGCAGCGAGAACGTCGCGGTGTCGGCCGCGTACACGAGATCGCAATGCAGCAGCATCGTCACGCCGACGCCGATCGCCAGGCCCGGCACCGCGGCCACGATCGGCTTGCTCGCGCTGCTGATCCGCGCAAGAAACTGGAACACCGGCGCGGTGTCGTCCTTCGGCGGCGACTTCAGGAAATCCTCGAGATCGTTCCCCGCGGTGAAGTTGCCGTCGCCACCGCGCAGCAGGATCACGCGAACCGCCTTGTCTTCCTGGGCGTCGGCGAGTGCGTCGGCCATCGTCTGGTACATCGCCGCCGTCAGCGCGTTCTTCTTCGCCGGGCGCGCGATCGTGATCGTCATCACGCCATCGGCGCGTTCCACTTGAATTTCGGCCACAACCGTCTCCTTTGACTTTCCTCTACCGGAATGAAAAAACGGTGCGCGAGCTCGTGGCCCGCGCACCGTCGTCGCTACTGTCCCGCTCCGCTTACAGGCGTTCGATGATGCCCGCGGCACCCATGCCGGTGCCGACGCACATCGTGACCATCCCGTACTTCAGGTTGCGGCGGCGCAGCCCGTGCACGACGGTCGCCGCGCGGATCGCGCCGGTCGCGCCGAGCGGGTGGCCGAGCGCAATCGCGCCGCCCATCGGGTTGACCTTCGACGGGTCGAGGCCGAGATCGCGCATCACCGCCAGCGATTGCGCGGCGAACGCTTCGTTCAGCTCGATCCAGTCGAGATCGTCCTGCTTCAGGCCGGCAGCCTTCAGCGCGGCCGGAATCGCTTCCTTCGGGCCGATGCCCATGATTTCCGGCGGCACGCCACGCACCGCGAAGCTCACGAAGCGCGCGAGCGGCGTCAGGTTGAATTCCTTCAGCACCTTCTCCGACACGACGATCAGCGCGCCTGCGCCGTCCGACGTCTGCGAGCTGTTGCCGGCCGTGACCGAGCCCTTGTTCGCGAACACCGTGCGCAGCTTCGCGAGGCCTTCGATCGACGTATCCGCACGCGGACCTTCGTCGAGCGCGATCTCGCGCGTCTTCACGTCGACTTCACCGGTCGCGAGGTTCGGGAAACGCTCGGTGATCGTGTACGCGGCGATCTCGTCGTTGAACTCGCCGGCCTGCTGCGCGGCAAGCGCCTTGCGGTGCGATTCGACCGAGAACGCGTCCTGGTCTTCGCGGCTCACCTTCCACTGCTCGGCGACGCGCTCGGCCGTCAGGCCCATCCCGTACGCGATGCCGAAGTCTTCGTTGCGATCGAAGATGTGCGGCGACATCGACGGCTTGTTGCCCATCATCGGCACCATGCTCATCGATTCGCAGCCACCCGCGAAGATCGCGTCCGATTCGCCGACGCGGATACGGTCGGCCGCCATTGCCAGCGCCGTGATGCCCGACGCGCAGAAGCGGTTGACCGTCACGCCGCCGACCGTTTGCGGCAGGCCCGCGAGCAGCGCGCCCATCCGCGCAACGTTCAGGCCCTGCTCGGCTTCCGGAATCGCACAGCCGATGATCGCGTCTTCGATCAGCTTCGTGTCGAAGCCGGGCACCTGCGCCACCGCCGACTTGATCGCGTGGACCAGCAGCTCGTCCGGGCGCGTGTTCTTGAAGACACCGCGCGGGGCCTTGCCGATCGGCGTGCGGCTGGCGGCGACGATGTATGCGTCTTGCAATTGTTTGCTCATTTGAGACTCCTTGCCTTATCCGCTCGCTCAGTTACGCACCGGCTTGCCGGTCTGCAACATGCCCATGATCCGTTCCTGCGTCTTCTGCGTGCCGAGCAGCTCGACGAACGCACGGCGCTCCAGCGCGAGCAGCCACTGCTCGTCGACCAGGCTGCCGGCTTCGACGTCGCCACCGCACACGGCTTCGGCGATACGGCTCGCGATCAGGTAGTCGTGATCGCTGATGAAGCGGCCGTCACGCATGTTGACGAGCGATGCCTTGATCGTCGCGATTGCCGAGCGGCCTGCGACCGGCACGTCCTTCGCACGCAGCGGTGCGCGGTAGCCGGTTGCGGCCAGCGCACGCGCTTCCTTCTTCGCGGTGTCGAGCAGTTCGAACACGTTGAAGATGATCGTGTCGGACGGCTTCACGTAGCCCATCGCACGGGCATCGTGCGCGGACGCCGACACCTTCGCCATCGCCGCGTTCTCGAACGACTTCGTGACGAACTTCAGGATGTCGGTGGTCGCGTTCGCGGCCGTGGCAGCATCCGCTGCGCGCAGCGCAGCTTCCTTCAGGCCGCCGCCCGCCGGCACGAGGCCGACGCCCACTTCGACGAGACCGATGTAGCTCTCGACGTGCACGACGCGCTTCGCGCTGTGCAGCATCAGCTCGCACCCGCCGCCGAGCGCGATGCCCGACACGGCTGCGACGACCGGCACGTTCGCGTACTTCACGCGCAGCATGCCTTCCTGGAACTTCTTCACGAACGGCTCGATACCCTTCGCGCCGCCCATCATGAACGCGGGCATCGCCTCTTCGAGGTTCGCGCCAGCCGAGAACGGGCCACCCGGCGTGCCGAGCTTCAGCGACGTCGGCTGCCAGATCACCACGCCCTTGTAGTCCTTCTCCGCGAGTTCGATCGCCTGCACGAGGCCGTCGATCACGCTCGGTCCGATCGTGTTCATCTTCGACTTGAACGACACGATCACGACGTCGTCTTCACCCGCACGGTCGTCGACCCACGCGCGCACTGCGTCGGTCTCGAACAGCGTCTTGCCGTACGTCTTCGGATCGGCACCGGCTTCGCCGAGCAGCGGCGCGCGGAATACCTGCTTGTCGTAGACCGCGAGGTCCGAACGCGGCACGAAGCGCTGCGCGGCCGGCGCCCACGAGCCTTCGGCCGTGTGCACGCCGCCCTTCTCAGCAACCGGGCCTTCGAGCACCCACGACGGCAGCGGCACGTTCGCGAGCGCCTTGCCTGCCGCGATGTCTTCCTGCACCCACTCGGCGACCTGCTTCCAGCCGGCGGCTTGCCAGCCTTCGAACGGGCCTTCGTTCCAGCCGAAGCCCCAGCGGATCGCGAGGTCGACGTCGCGCGCGTTGTCGGCGATCGACTCGAGATGCACGCCGATGTAGTGGAACACGTCGCGGAAGATCGACCACAGGAACTGCGCGTGCGGATGGTCCGTTTCACGCAGCAGCTTCAGGCGTTCTGCCGGCGGGCGCTTCAGGATGCGGCCGACGGTTTCGTCCGCCTTCGCGCCCGAATCCACGTAGGTGCCCGTCTTCGCGTCGAGCACCTTGATCGCCTTGCCTTCCTTCTTGTAGAAACCGCCGCCCGTCTTCTGGCCGAGCGCGCCCTGCTTCACCAGTTCGGCGAGCACGGCAGGCGTCTGGTAGACCGGGAAGAACGGATCGTCGGCGAGGTTGTCCTGCATCGTCTTGATCACGTGCGCCATCGTGTCGAGGCCGACCACGTCCGCGGTGCGGAACGTTGCCGACTTCGCGCGGCCGAGGCGGCTGCCCGTCAGGTCGTCGACTTCGTCGAAGCGCAGGCCGAACTTGGCGGCCTCGGTGATCACCGCGAGGATCGAGAAGATGCCGACGCGGTTCGCGATGAAGTTCGGCGTGTCCTTCGCGCGCACGACGCCCTTGCCGACGATGCTCGTCAGGAACGTCTCGAGCTGGTCGAGGATCTCCGGACGCGTATGCGCGGTCGGGATCAGTTCGACGAGGTGCATGTAGCGCGGCGGGTTGAAGAAGTGCACGCCGCAGAAGCGCGACTTCAACTCGTCCGAGAAACCTTCGGACAGCTTCGTGATCGACAGGCCCGACGTGTTGGTCGCGAAGATCGCGTTCGGCGCGATGTGCGGTGCGACCTTCTTGTACAGGTCGTGCTTCCAGTCCATCCGCTCGGCGATCGCTTCGATCACGACGTCGCACTCGGCGAGCTTCGCGATGTCGTCTTCGTAGTTCGCTGCTTCGAGGTACTTGGCGTCGTCCTTCACGCCGAACGGCGCGGGCGACAGCTTCTTCAGGTTCTCGATCGCCTTCAGCGCGATCGCGTTTTTCGGGCCTTCCTTGGCCGGCAGGTCGAACAGCAGCACCGGCACGCGTGCGTTGATGAGGTGCGCGGCGATCTGCGCGCCCATCACGCCGGCGCCGAGCACGGCGACCTTGCGAATCAGGAAATTGCTCACGGGATGTCTCCGGATAGTGTCGTGCAGCGCGGGAGAGGTGGGCTGCACGGCGAAGTGAGTACCAGGAACCGTTGCGTTCGGGCGGCGCGCATCGCGCCCCGCCCGGACTCGCGTCAGAACAGCGATTCGTCGACTTCCATCATCGTCTTCGAACCGGCGCGTGCGGCGCGGATCGTCGACGCCGTCTCGGGCAGCAGGCGCGCGAAGTAGAAGCGTGCGGTCGCGAGCTTCGACTTGTAGAACGGATCGCCCGACGCTTCGTTGTCGAGTGCGAGGCGCGCCATGCGCGCCCAGAAGTACGAGAACACCAGGTGGCCGACGGTGCGCAGGTACGGCACGGCGGCAGCGCCGACTTCGTCCGGGTTCTGCATCGCCTTCATGCCGATTTCCATCGTCAGCTTCTGCACCTTGTCGCCGATGTCGGCGAGCGGGTTGATGAACTCGGCCATTTCCGGCTTCACGCCTTCGGCTTCCGCGAATTCGGTCACGAGCTTGCCGAACTTCTTCAGCTTCGCGCCCATGTCGCCGAGCACCTTGCGGCCCAGCAGGTCGAGCGACTGGATCGAGTTCGTGCCTTCGTAGATCATGTTGATCCGCGCGTCGCGCACGTACTGCTCCATGCCCCACTCGGAGATGAAGCCGTGGCCGCCGTAGATCTGCATCGCGTGGTTGGTCGACTCGAACGCGTTGTCGGTCAGGAACGCCTTGATGATCGGCGTAAGCAGCGCGACGAGGTCGGCCGCTTCCTTGCGCACCGCTTCGTCAGCGTGCGACAGTTCCTTGTCGATCTGCAGCGCGGACCAGTACGTGAACGCGCGCGCGCCTTCGGCGTAGGCCTTCTGCGTGAGCAGCATGCGGCGCACGTCCGGGTGCACGATGATCGGGTCGGCCGGCTTGTCCGGTGCCTTCGGGCCCGTCAGCGAACGCATCTGCAGGCGTTCCTTCGCGTACGTGAGCGAGTTCTGGTACGCGACTTCCGTGAGGCCGAGGCCCTGCATGCCGACGCCGAGGCGCGCGGCATTCATCATCACGAACATCGCGTTCAAGCCCTTGTTCGGCTCGCCGACCATCCAGCCCTTCGCGCCGTCGAGGTTCATCACGCACGTCGAGTTGCCGTGGATGCCCATCTTGTGTTCGATCGAGCCGCACTTGATGCCGTTGCGCTCGCCCGGCTCGCCCGCTGCGTCGGGGATGAACTTCGGCACGATGAACAGCGAGATCCCCTTGGTGCCCTGCGGCGCTTCCGGCAGGCGCGCGAGCACGAGGTGGACGATGTTCTTCGACATGTCGTGCTCGCCGCTCGAGATGAAGATCTTCGTGCCGCTGATCGAGTACGAGCCGTCGCCGTTGGGTTCGGCCTTGGTGCGCAGGATGCCGAGGTCGGTGCCGCAGTGCGGCTCGGTCAGACACATCGTGCCGGTCCATTCGCCCGACACGAGCTTCGGCAGGTAGCGCTGCTGCAGTTCCGGCGCGCCGTGTGCGTGCAGGCACTCGTAGGCGCCGTGCGACAGGCCCGGATACATCGTCCATGCCTGGTTCGCCGAGTTCAGCATTTCGTAGAGCGCGTTGTTCACGAACGCCGGCAGGCCCTGGCCGCCGTAGTCCGGATCGCAGCCGAGTGCCGGCCAGCCGGCCTCGACGTACTGCTGGTAGGCTTCCTTGAAGCCGGTCGGGGTCTTCACGACGCCGTCGCCTTCATACGTGCAGCCTTCGCGATCGCCGACCTGGTTCAGCGGGAACAGTACCTCGGAGCAGAACTTGCCCGCTTCCTCGAGGACCTGGTTGATCGTGTCGGCGTCGAGGTCCGCATGCTTGGGCATTTGCTTGACTTCGGCTTCGACGTTCAGAAGCTCGTGCAACACGAATTGCATGTCGCGCAGCGGCGCGGCGTACTGTCCCATGACTCTCTCCAAAGGTGGGCAAAACGGCTCGAGCTCCTGGCGGGCGGATCACGCGCCGCTAACGGCTCTCGCTCTGATACGAAACAATCGTCTTTTCCAGCGCGGCCCACGTGAGGCGCACGGCGTCCGGCGAATGCAGGAAGCGTGCGTCGTGATGCAGGCCGAGCGTGAAGCTGTACAACTCGAAGAGCATCAGGTCCGGATCCGTATCCGCACGCAGATGGCCTTCTTCCTTCGCTTGCGAAATGGCACGCAGCATCGCGGCACGCCAGGCCGTCACGCTTGCGATCAACTGCTCGCGCACGGGGCTGTCAGGCCGGTCGTCGTACTCGACTGCACCGCTGATGTAGATGCATCCCGTCGTCACCTCCTGGATGCGCTTCTCCGTCCAGCGGGCCAGCATCGCCCGAAGGCGCGGCAAGCCTCGCGGCTCGCGCAGGCTCGGAAAGAACACCTCGTTTTCGAAACGATGGTGATACTCGCGGACGACCTCGACCTGCAGGTCCTCACGCGATCCGAAGTGCGCGAACACACCGCTCTTGCTCATCTGCATGCGCTCGGCCAGCAGGCCGATCGTCAGCCCCTCCAGCCCATCACGGCTGGCGAGGTCCAAAGCAGCTTCAAGTATCGCGGCACGCGTCTGTTCGCCTTTTCGCATAGCTATTTCTGTAACCGTTCGGGGGTTCGAATAAAATCGAACGGCCGTACTATTATTGAGTGCGGCCGCTCGCGAAACAAGGAAATTATTAGAAACCGGTGTCTAACCGAGCCGCTATTTTGCGCGATTCCGGCGGGACCGGAGCGGCTTTTCCGCACGAACGTGCGGACAGATTTTTTGAAGCGAACGCTTAGTCTTCGTCAGTCGTAACCGCCGACCGTCAGCGCCTTCATCACGACGCGATACGCCGTATAGGCGAGCCAGTTCAGCATGCGCTCGATGCGCGGGCGCGCGGCGAATCGTGCGGGGTCGATTTCCCGACCGTCGGCGAACGCGGCCGCAATCGCGTCGCGCAGTTCGTTCGTGACTGCATCGTAGCGCACCAGCACGACATTCGCCTCATTGTTCAACATCAGGCTCAATGCGTCCAGGTTCGACGAGCCGACCGTCGCCCAATTGTCGTCGATCACGGCCACCTTGCCGTGCAGCATCGTCTTGTCGTATTCGGCCACGCGCACGCCTGCGCGCAGCAGCGTGTGATAGAGGAACGGCACGGCCGTATCGAGTGCCGCGAATTCCTTGCGGCCGATCAGGATCCGCACGTCGACACCGCGCCGCGCCGCGCCCGTCAGCGCACGGCGCAGCTTGCGCCCCGGCATGAAGTACGGATTGGCGAGCAGGATCCGCTGGCGTGCCTGGCCGATCGCCGCGAGATACGTCTTCTCGATCGCGCGGCGGTTCACGACGTTGTCGCGCGCGACGAACGCGACGCTCGGCTCCGTCACGACCCGCAGCGCGCCGGCCTTGATCCAGCGGTGGCTGCGCATCCAGCGCCGGAACATCTCGGGAAACGCTTCGCCACCATGCAGCCCGGCCGCGTATTGCGCATACGGCTTGTGGCCGAACATGATCCGGTGCCACTGCAGTTCGAACGCGGCGCGCACGTCGGACACCGCGGGCCCCGCCATCTCGACCGCGAAATCCCAGCGCGGAAACGGCAGCCTCGCGCCGCCCTGCGCGTAGTCGTCGATGATGTTGATGCCGCCGCAGAACGCGACCGCGTGATCGATCACCGCGAGCTTGCGATGCGTGCGCGAGAAGCCGAAGCGGCCGAACAGGAAGCGGTTGTAGATGCAGTGCTCGACGCCGGCTGCCACCCACGTGTCGAACAGCGGCAGGCGTGCGGTGCCGATGCCGTCGGTGATCACGCGCACACGCACGCCGCGCTGCGCCGCGCGGATCAGCGCGTCCGACACCGGCCGGCCGGCCGCGTCGTCACAGAAGATGTAGGTTTCGAGCATCACCTGCTCGCGGGCGGCATCGATCCGTTCGATCAGTGCCCCGAAGAATGCCCCGCCGCCCTCGCACAGCCGCACGGTGTTGCCCGACGTGAAGGCGAGCCGCGACGCGGAACCGCGTTCCTGCAGGAACATCTGCCGCAATTGCGCGAAGCGCTTGCGGGCTTCCGCCGTCATGCCGACGAGCCGTGCGGCGCGCGCGACAGTGCCACGCGCGCGGGCAGTTGCAGGATCGCTTCGGCGTTCGACGGCGAGAAGCAGCGCGCGGCCGCTTCACGGAACGGCAGCCATGCATGGTCGACATGCTCGCGCGGCGACAGCGTCACGTCGACCCGATACGGCACGCACAGGCCGAACCAGTGCTCGACGTTACGCGTGACGCCCGGTGCATAGCGGTGCAGGTATTGCGGATAGATCGTGTATTCGATCCGGTGGCGCCAGTCGACGAGCGCGCTGGCCGGCACGTCCGGCGTGCCGATCGCGATGCCGGTTTCCTCGGCCACTTCGCGCGCGGCGGTGACCGCGAGCGGCTCGTCGAGCGCGTCCTTCGAGCCGGTCACCGATTGCCAGAAATCGGGCTGGTCGGCACGCTTGATCACAAGCACATCGAGGTCGGGCGTGTAGATCACGACAAGAACGGATTCGGGGATTTTCGGCGGCTTCGTCATCGTTGTTTCATGCGGCACGGGGCCGCGCGCCGGGCAAATGCTCCGAACGGGCGGCAAGTGCTGCGACTGTACCGCAAAAAACGAAAAAGGCGCATCGCTGCGCCTTTTTCATGTGCGTCGTGTGCGCGTGAACGCACACACGACCGGGTACGAAGTGCGTTACGCCTTCGGCTGTTCCGGCTGACGCAGACGGATGTGCAGTTCGCGCAGCTGACGCTCGTCGACCGGGCTCGGTGCTTGCGTGAGCAGATCCTGCGCACGCTGCGTCTTCGGGAACGCGATCACGTCGCGGATCGAATCGGCGCCGGCCATCATCGTGACGATGCGGTCGAGACCGAAGGCGATACCGCCGTGCGGCGGCGCGCCGTACTGCAGTGCGTCCAGCAGGAAGCCGAACTTCAGTTGCGCTTCTTCCGCACCGATCTTCAGCGCGCGGAACACCTTGCTCTGCACTTCCTCGCGGTGGATACGCACCGAGCCGCCGCCGATTTCCCAGCCGTTCAGCACCATGTCGTACGCCTTCGCGAGGCATCGGCCCGGGTCGGTCTCGAGGTACTCGAGGTGCTCGTCCTTCGGGCTCGTGAACGGGTGGTGAGCCGCGACGTAGCGCGCGTCTTCGTCGTCGTATTCGAACATCGGGAAGTCGACGACCCACAGCGGCTTCCAGCCGGCATGGACGAGGCCGTTCGCCTTGCCGAATTCCGAATGGCCGATCTTCAGGCGCAGTGCGCCGAGGCTGTCGTTGACGACCTTCGCGCGGTCGGCCGCGAAGAAGATGATGTCGCCGTCTTCCGCGCCGGTGCGCTCGAGGATCGCCGCGATCGATGCGTCGTGCAGGTTCTTGACGATCGGGCTCTGCAGGCCGTCACGGCCCTTCGCCTTCTCGTTGACCTTGATCCAGGCGAGGCCCTTCGCGCCGTAGATGCGCACGAATTCGGTGTAGCCGTCGATGTCGCCACGCGACAGCTCGCTGCCCTTCGGCACGCGCAGTGCCGCGACACGGCCGTCCTTCGCGTTGGCCGGCGTGCTGAACACCTTGAAGTCGACGTCCTTCATCGCGTCGGTCAGCTCGGTGAATTCGAGCTGCACGCGCAGGTCCGGCTTGTCCGAACCAAAACGCGCCATCGCTTCCGAGTACGGCATCACCGGGAAGGTCGCGTCGAGTTCGACGTCGATCGTCGTCTTGAAGATGTGACGGATCATGTCTTCGAACAGGTCACGGATTTCCTGCTCGCCGAGGAACGACGTTTCGCAGTCGATCTGCGTGAATTCCGGCTGACGGTCGGCGCGGAGGTCTTCGTCGCGGAAGCACTTGGTGATCTGGTAGTAACGGTCGAAGTTCGCGACCATCAGCAACTGCTTGAACAGCTGCGGCGACTGCGGCAGCGCGAAGAACTGGCCCGCGTTCGTGCGCGACGGCACGAGGTAGTCGCGCGCGCCTTCCGGCGTGCTCTTCGTCAGCATCGGCGTTTCGATGTCGATGAAGCCCTGCTCGTCGAGGTACTTGCGCGCTTCGATCGCGACGCGGTAGCGCAGGCGCAGGTTGTGCTGCATCTGCGGACGGCGCAGGTCGAGCACGCGATGCGTGAGGCGCGTCGTTTCCGACAGGTTGTCGTCGTCGAGCTGGAACGGCGGCGTGACCGATGCGTTCAGCACGTTCAGTTCGTGGCACAGCACTTCGATCTTGCCGCTCTTCAGGCCGGCGTTGACCGTGCCTTCCGGACGGTTGCGCACGAGGCCCTTGATCTGCACGCAGAACTCGTTGCGCACGCCTTCGGCGGTCGCGAACATTTCCGCGCGATCCGGGTCGCACACCACCTGCACGAGGCCTTCACGATCGCGCAGGTCGATGAAGATCACACCGCCGTGATCGCGGCGGCGCTGCACCCAGCCGCACAGCGACACGGTTTGGCCCAGCAGGTGTTCGGTCACGAGACCGCAGTATTCAGTACGCATCGACATGATGTTTGCTTTCGTTCGGTTTGATCAACGGGCGCCGCAACGCGCGGCCCGGGCGATGATTCTTTACTTACAGCGGCGGCTCGACGGGGCGGCGTGCCGGCGCCGGAGCCGGCGCCGGGGGCGCCACCACGCCCATCGAGACGATGTACTTGAGCGCGGCATCGACCGACATGTCGAGTTCGATGACTTCACTCTTCGGCAGCATCAGGAAGAAGCCCGACGTCGGGTTCGGCGTCGTCGGGATATAGACGCTCACGTATTCTTCCGTCAGATGATTGAGCACGTCGCCGCCCGGCGTACCGGTCAGAAACGCGATCGTATACGA
Source organism: Burkholderia sp. LMG 13014 (assembly GCF_905232215.1). Taxonomy (GTDB): domain Bacteria; phylum Pseudomonadota; class Gammaproteobacteria; order Burkholderiales; family Burkholderiaceae; genus Burkholderia. Next base: position 417 of record NZ_CAJNKE010000146.1, on the reverse strand, counting down.
GCCGCGACGCGGGTATTCGATCAGCAGCGCCTTGCGGAACGCGTTGCCGCTGCTCGACAGCAGCGTGTCCGACACCTGCTTGACGCTCGTGTAGATCGGCCCGACGACCGGGATGTGACGCACCACGGCGTTCCACCACGTGACGAGCTTCTGGCCGATGAAGTTCCGCGTGGCCAGCCCGACGACGAAGATGAACGCGAGCGTCAGCACCGCGCCGATCCCCGGCAGATGGAAGCCGAGCATCCGCTCGGGCTGCCACGATTCGGGCAGCAGGAGCAGCGTCTGGTCCATCGTGCCGATGATGAGACCGAGCACCCACAGCGTGATCGCGAGCGGGACGAGAACCAGCAGGCCGGTCAGAAACACCGATTTCAGGGTCGTCTTTTTCATCATCTGCCGTCAATGAACCGCGCCGGC
>NZ_CAJNKE010000145.1 GCF_905232215.1 Burkholderia sp. LMG 13014 | reverse complement strand
CCGGCAGCCCGGTGAGCCGCGACGCGTGGCGCGCTTTCGTCAGCGCATTCTCGATGAAGGTGCCGAACGGCTCGTCCGCCTCGGGCACCGCGAGGTCGCCCTGCGGGACGATCTCGATGCCGACCGTCGAGAACAGCGCGGTGAATTCGCGCAGCTTGCCGGCGTTGTTCGATGCGAGAACGATGCGCGACAGCGGCGCGATGGTGTGGTCGTCCGGCATGTCAGGCGCCCAGCACGTCTTTCTGCAACTGCACGAGCTCGGCGATCCCGCCTTGCGCGAGGTCGAGCAGCGCGTTCATCTCGGCGCGCGAGAACGGCACGCCTTCGGCCGTGCCCTGGACTTCGACGAAGCCGCCGGCGCCCGTCATCACGACGTTCATGTCGGTGTCGCACTGCGAATCTTCCGCGTAATCGAGGTCGAGCACGGGCGCGCCTTCGTACACGCCGACCGAGATCGCGGCGACGTGGTCGGTGATCGGCGAGCGCGTGAGCTTGCCGGCCGCGATCAGCTTCGACACGGCGTCGTGTGCGGCGACGAACGCGCCGGTGATGCTTGCCGTGCGCGTGCCGCCGTCGGCCTGGATCACGTCGCAGTCGATATGGATCGTGCGCGGGCCGAGCGCCTCGAGGTCGAACACCGCGCGCAGTGCGCGGCCGATCAGGCGCTGAATTTCCTGCGTGCGGCCGGTCTGCTTGCCGCGCGCGGCTTCGCGGTCGCTGCGCGTGTGCGTCGCGCGGGGCAGCATCCCGTATTCGGCGGTCAGCCAGCCTTGCCCGCGGTCGCGCAGGAAATCGGGCACGCGTTCGGACACGCTGGCGGTGCAGAGCACCTTGGTGTCACCGAATTCGACCAGTACCGAGCCTTCGGCATGTTTCGTGTAGTGGCGGGTGAGGGCGACCTTGCGCAGTTCGTCGGCGCGGCGGCCGCTCGGGCGGGAAACGGAGGACGTCATGTGGGAATCGCGGAACGGGAGGAAACCCCGATTTTAGCGCTGAACGGCGGGCTTGCCCGGCGGGGTGGTCCGCAAAAATGGGATAATGCGCGCTTCCCGCCCCGCGCTTGACGATGCGCCGGGCGCCTCGACATATCCCCGCCCGCGAGGGCACCCAGACGGCGAGACGAACCATGATCTACAGCATGACGGGCTACGCGAGCGCAACGCGCGAACTCGCGACGGCCACCGGCAACGGCGGCACCAGCGTGTCGGTCGAACTGCGCACCGTGAACTCGCGCTTCCTCGACCTGAATTTCCGGATGCCGGACGACGTGCGCGCGTGCGAACCCGCGCTGCGCGAAATGCTGATGAACAAGCTGTCGCGCGGCAAGGTCGACATCCGCATCAACCTGCAGCGCGGCGAGCAGAGCATCGGCGCGGGCGCGCTGAACCAGTCGGCGCTCGGCCAGCTCGCCGAGCTCGAGCGTTCGGTGCTCGACACGTTCCCGGGCGTCGGCCGCCTGCGCGCCGGCGAGATCCTGCGCTGGCCCGGCGTGATCGCCGAGAGCGGCGTGTCGGCGGACGCGATCCGCGAGGCGGTGCTCGCGTGCGGCAAGGAAGCGATCGGCGAACTCGTCGTCGTGCGTTCGCGCGAAGGCGCGCAGCTGGCAACGATGCTGCTGTCGAACGTCACCGAGATGGAAGCGATCGTCGCGCGCATCACGCCGCTCGTGCCGGAGCTGATCGCGAAGCACCAGCAGAAGATCGTCGAACGGCTGCAGGAGGCGCTCGGCATCGCGGCGCCCGAAGGCAGCTCGACGATCGTCACGCGCGAGGAAGCCGCGGAGCGCATTCGTCAGGAAGTAACGATGTACGGGATCCGGATCGACATCGCGGAAGAGCTGTCGCGGCTCACCGCGCACCTGAACGAAACGCGTCACGTGATCGAGAAGGGCGGCCGTGTCGGCAAGCGTCTCGACTTCATGATGCAGGAACTGAATCGCGAAGCGAACACGCTCGGCTCGAAGGCGGCGGCGAAGGAGCTCGCCGACTCGTCGATGGCGCTCAAGCTGTTGATCGAGCAGATGCGTGAGCAAGTGCAAAACCTGGAGTAAAGCAACATGACGGAATCTACCCGCGACGCGCACGTGTCGCATTCGCTGCACGGCGGCGTCTATCCCGGCAACCTGTTCATGGTCATCGCGCCGTCGGGCGCCGGCAAGTCGACGCTCGTGAATGCGCTGCTGTCGAAGGACCACGACATCTGCCTGTCGATCTCGTACACGACGCGCAAGCCGCGCCCGGGCGAGCAGGACGGGCGCCACTATCACTTCACGACGGTCGAGGATTTCCGCACGCGCCACGCGGCGCACGAATTCCTCGAGAGCGCGGAAGTGCACGGCAACTACTACGGCACGTCGCGCGTCTGGATCGAAGAGCAGATGAAGAACGGCCACGACGTGCTGCTCGAGATCGACTGGCAGGGCGCGCTGCAGGTGAAGAAGCAGTTCCGCAACGCGGTCGGCATCTTCATCCTGCCGCCGTCGCTCGACGCGCTCGAAGAGCGCCTGAAGAAGCGCGGCCAGGACGAACCGAACGTGATCACGCGCCGCCTGCTTGCAGCCGGCAGCGAGATCGCGCACGCGTCGGAAGCGGAATACGTGGTGATCAACGAGAATTTCGAGCGTGCGCTTGCCGAGCTCGAATGCATCGTCGCGGCCACGCGCCTGCGCTTTGCTTCGCAGTACGCGCGACACACGGAGCTGTTCATCGAGCTCGGCATCCATCTGCCCCACGCGGAATGACGCGGGGGACGAGGGACATAAGGTAGAATAAGGACTATATTCAGAAGGAATTACCAACATGGCTCGCATTACCGTCGAAGACTGCCTGAAGCAAATCCCGAACCGCTTCGAACTGGCGCTCGCCGCCACCTACCGCGCGCGGCAGCTCGCGCAAGGCCATACGCCGAAGATCGAAAGCCGTGACAAGCCGACCGTCGTCGCGCTGCGCGAAATCGCTGCCGGCCAGGTCGGCGTCGAGATGCTGAAGAAGGTGCCGGTGTAACGCGCATCCGGCCCGTTCCAGCCATGTAATCCACGCGCGCAACGACTCGACCTGGAGGCGAATATGAGCACCACCCCATCGTCCGCCTCCGCGGATTCGACCACCGAAGCCACGGCCCAGTCGCCTGCGCGCCAGTACATCGACGCGGTCCTCGAACAGTCCTTCCGGCATCTGTTCGGGCCGACCGCCACACCGGAGCAGCCTCGCAAGCACGGCGTCGTTTCGATCGCGAAACTGACGGCCGCGCTTGCCGAGTATCTCGCTCCGGAAGAAATCAAAGAGGTCAAGGCGGCGTTCCACTTCAGTGACGAAGCCCACCTCGGTCAATACCGCCAGAGCGGCGAACCCTATATCACCCATCCCGTCGCCGTCGCGGAAATCTGCGCCGGCTGGAAGCTCGACGCGCAGGCCGTGATGGCCGCGCTCCTGCACGACGTGATGGAAGATCAGGGCGTGACCAAGAGCGAGCTGGCCGAACGGTTCGGCCCGAAGGTCGCCGAACTGGTCGACGGCCTGTCGAAGCTCGACAAGATGGAGTTCCGCAGCCGCGAGGAAGCGCAGGCGGAAAACTTCCGCAAGATGCTGCTCGCGATGGCACGCGACGTGCGCGTCATTCTCGTCAAGCTCGCCGACCGCCTGCACAACATGCGCACGCTCGGCGCGGTGCCGATGGAAAAGCGCCGCCGCGTCGCGCGGGAAACGCTCGACATCTACGCGCCGATCGCGCACCGCCTCGGGTTGAACAACACGTATCGCGAGCTGCAGGACATGAGCTTCGCGAACTTCAACCCGCATCGCTACGCGACGCTCGAGAAGGCCGTGAAGGCCGCGCGCGGCAACCGCCGCGAAGTGATCAGCAAGATCCTCGAGGCCGCGCAGCGCGCGATGGCCGACGCGAAGATCGACGCCGAGATCACCGGCCGCGAAAAGACCATCTACAGCGTCTACCGCAAGATGCGCGACAAGCAGCTGTCGTTCTCGCAGGTGCTCGACGTGTATGGTTTCCGCGTCGTCGTCGACAGCCCGCTCGACTGCTACACGTGCATCGGCGCGCTGCACGCGCTGTACAAGCCCGTCCCCGGCAAGTTCAAGGACTACATCGCGATCCCGAAGATCAACGGCTATCAGTCGCTGCACACCACGCTCGTCGGCCCGTTCGGCGCGCCGATCGAGTTCCAGGTGCGCACGCGCAAGATGCACGAGATCGCCGAGGCAGGCGTGGCCGCGCACTGGCTGTACAAGAACGGTAGCGCGGATCTCAGCGACGTGCAGAAGCGCGCGCACCAGTGGCTGAAGTCGCTGCTCGACATCCAGAGCGAAGCCGGCGATTCGAGCGAATTCCTCGAGCACGTGAAGATCGACCTGTTCCCGGATGCGGTCTACGTGTTCACGCCGAAGTCGAAGATCATGGCGCTGCCGCGCGGCGCGACGGCACTCGATTTCGCGTATTCGATCCACAGCGATCTCGGCAACCAGTGCGTGGCCGTGAAGATCAACAACGAGCTGCTGCCGCTGCGCACCGAGCTGAAGAGCGGCGACATCGTCGAGGTGATCACCGCGCCGTACTCGAAACCGAACCCCGCGTGGCTCGGGTTCGTGCGCACGGGCAAGGCGCGTTCGGCGATCCGTCACTACCTGAAGACGATGCGTCTGAACGAGTCGGTGCAGCTCGGCGAGCGCCTCGTCGACCAGAGTTTGAAGGGCTACGGTCTCGCGCTCGCCGATGTCGAGCCGGAAGTGTGGGAGAAGCTCGTGCAGTGGACGGGCAACAAGAGCCGTCAGGAAATCTTCGCGGATATCGGCCTCGGCCGTCGCGTGGCCGCGGTGATGGCCAAGCGCATCGAGGTGCTGATGAGCGGCCGCGATGCGGACGACGATCTGCCGAAGTCCGAGCGGCATCCCGCACACCATGCGCCGCCGGTCGTGATTACCGGCACCGAAGGGATGTCGGTGCAGCTGTCCGCGTGCTGCCGGCCGATTCCGGGCGACGCGATCATGGGCTACATCGGCATCGGCCTCGGGATGGCGATTCATACGACCGATTGCCGCGTGGCGCAGCGTATTCATCGCCGCGATCCGGGCCGCTGGATCGACGTCGAATGGGCGCCGCAGCCGGGCCGCCTGTTCGACGTTGCGGTGAAGGCGCTGGTGAAGAACACGAAGGGTATCTTTGCGCGGGTGGCGGCTGACATCACGTCGGCTGACGCGAACATCGTTCATATCGCGATGGACGAGGATCTGACGCACGAATCGACGGTGCTGCGCTTCGTGATCCAGGTCAGCGACCGTGTGCATCTCGCGAACGTGATGCGGCGCGTGCGCACCAATCCGGACGTGATGCGGATCATGCGCGAGCGTTCGACCGACGACGGCGCGCATGCGCGTCACGACGGCGGGATGCGCATCGAGCGCGAGCGGCAGGATTACTGACGCGTTCTGCGTGACGAGCAATGCGACGGCGGCCATGGGCCGCCGTTTTCATTGGTGCCTGCGGTGCGACAGCGCGAGCTTGGCGGCGTCTTTCCGAGGCCGGTCGGGTGCGGCGGTGTCGTGCCGTTCATGGAGGGGGAAGGGGGGGGCAGAAAAGAAAAAGGGCTTTCCCGGAGGAAAGCCCTTTTAAGATGGCGCGGCTGGCAGGATTCGAACCCACGACCCCTTGGTTCGTAGCCAAGTACTCTATCCAACTGAGCTACAGCCGCACGCAAAGCGGTACTACTTCAACTGTCGGAACCTTCTACGATGGGAAGGCCCCCAAAAAGGTGGCGCGGCTGGCAGGATTCGAACCCACGACCCCTTGGTTCGTAGCCAAGTACTCTATCCAACTGAGCTACAGCCGCACGCAAAACAAAACTTCTACTGCTTCGAACTGAAAGGGCCTTCGGATCAGAAGGCCCTCGAAAAAAGTGGCGCGGCTGGCAGGATTCGAACCCACGACCCCTTGGTTCGTAGCCAAGTACTCTATCCAACTGAGCTACAGCCGCACGCAGAAGCGAAATTATAGCAGGGTTGTATAAAAAGGGAAGCCTTATTCGCGAATTGTTCTGCAGGACCTTGCCGGGGCGCCCTTCGTGTACCCTTGGAGCATCAGTCATCCATGTTGAACCCGCATCATGAACAAGGCGTTTGTCAAAGAGTCGGACGGCGACGACGACGATCTCGACCAGGCCCAGCCCGCGATTCCGGCGGGTGCGAAGAACTACATCACGCCGGCCGGCCACAAGCGGCTGAGGGACGAACTGCTGAACCTGATCGACGTCGAGCGTCCCGAGGTCGTGCGGCTCGTGTCCTGGGCCGCGTCGAACGGCGACCGGTCGGAGAACGGCGACTATATCTACGGCAAGCGGCGGCTCCGCGAGATCGATCGCCGCATCCGCTTCCTGACGAAGCGGCTCGATCTTGCCGAAGTCGTCGATGCGAGCCGGCAGGAGAATGTCGACCAGGTGTTTTTCGGCGCAACGGTCGATTACGAGACGCCGGACGGCGAGGATCACACGATCACGATCGTCGGAATCGACGAGGTCGATCTCGATCACGGCTGCGTCAGCTGGATCTCGCCGGTCGCGCGTGCGCTGATCAAGGCGAAGATCGGCGATACCGTCATGCTGATGACGCCGGCCGGCGCGCAGCCGATCGACGTGCTCGACGTCCGTTATCCGGCGCCGGGCAACGCCTGAGCGACGCTCGGGCATAGCTCGGCAAAGAAAAAGCGCCCCGATGGGGCGCTTCGTCATCCGGCGTGCGGCGGATGTGCGGGTCGCTCAGAAGCGATGGCGCAAGCCGGCCGTGACTGCGATCTGCTTGTTGGTCGATGACGCACCACCGAGGCCATTGACATAGGCGCCGATGCCCAGGCCGTCCGCGCTGACGCGCTGATACACGCCTTGCACGTACACGTCGGTCCGCTTGGACAGTGCATAGTCGGTCTGCAGGTTGAACTGATTCCAGCCTGGATGACGGCCGTCCAGGAAGCCGGCGGTGTATGTGTACGATCCGGCCAGCGACAGGGCCGGCGTGAGCGCGTAGCGCGCGTTCACTTCGTAGTTGTTGAAGCGCGCAAACGTGCCGTCGAGACCCAGGCCGTTCGACACGCCCGAGGCACCCGCGGAGATGCCGAGCGCCCGGTTCACACGCGATTGCGTGAACACGAAGCCGGCCGTTGCCGGGCCGAATGTGTAGTTCAGGCCGCCGCCGAACACGCGCTGACGCTTGCCGACGAACGTGTTGTCGCCTGCTACCGCGCCGCCGCTGTTGGTGACCTCAGCCGACGTGAGGCCCGTGATGTCATTGTTCAACTGCAGGTAGCCAGCACCGATATTGAAGCCGGCGTAGGTGTACGACACGCCCGCGCTGTACGCGCGATTGTTCGAGAACTGGTTGCTGTTCGAGAAGCCGTACAACGCGCCGAACTTCAGGCCGCCGTAATTGATGCTCGTATACTTGACAGCGTTATTGATCCGGAACGAATTGTTCAGGTTGTCGTTATCGAACGGGTGGGCAAACTGGGTGCCGCCGAATTGCGTACCGGTCAGCGACAGCGGCCCGATGTAGTCGACGACGCTGTCGTATTGGCGACCGAGAGTGACGGCGCCAAACTGGTCATGAGACAAGCCGACGAACGCCTGGCGGCCGAATTCGCGGCCATTCTGGCCGAGCGTGCCGTTGGCGATGTTGAAGCCGTTTTCCAACACGAAGATTGCTTTCAGGCCGCCACCGAGATCTTCCGTGCCGCGCAGGCCCCAGCGGCTGCCGTTGATCTGGCCGCTGCGTTCCGACCATGAGCTGTGGCCACCCTGGTTGTTGGTATAGGTGATACCTGCGTCGATCAGGCCGTATAGCGTCACACTGCTTTGGGCGTGGGCTGCTGTAACGAAGACACCCGACAACGCGGTGACGATCAGGGTTTTTTTCATGGATCTGTCTCCAAACAGGATGATGTCGATCGAACCTGCTGCGGACTGGCATGTTTTGCTTGACGTTACGGCCGGTCCGGCAGAGCGGCGGTGCGCTTATCAAAAAGCCATGTGCAGTGTACGGAGTGCGTGAAGCGGGGGGCGATCACGCATTAAGCAATAATATATTTTGGAATCCGCAAAGATCTCATGGGCAGCGCAAACGATTGCCCATCAAGGGTTTGCGGCACTGCAGCGAAGAAAAATGTCGATTAGGACTACGGAGCGGGCGTTGCGCGATCGCGACAGGTGGTCAGCAGTAGGCGAGGGTGCTCATAGCGCGATTATTGACGCATCGGCAATAGAGGTTTGTGTGGAGCATGAATAATGAAAGGTTGTTCTCTCGCTATACTGCGATCTCTGCTTTCCGAAGCAGACTTTTTCGTTGACGGAAAAGATCTCCAAACCTTTGTCGGCGCGACTTCCCAGTCGCGCTTTTTTTTTGCCCCGCCTCGCCGCGTGCTATTGCGCGTACGTGCGCCGCTTGCGCTTGGCCGCAGGTGCGGCCTCCTTGGCTTCGTTGGGGGGCGGCGTGTAGGTCCAGTCTTCCATCACGTAGTGACGGGCATCGAGAGGCGATGCGAGCAGGTTCTGCCAGTGATCACCGTGCCAGGTCGTATCGAATTCGGTGTCGCACGGCGCTTCGCGCGCAGACTCGGCCAGGGCGCGGGACTTGCGGCGTACGCGTCCGAGCCGGCTCGCGAAGCGCTTGATTCCGTCCAGCCACATGACCTTCTCCTTCCATCCGGCGTTGAGTGAGCATCGCAATGTCCCCGCATTTCCGCAACCCGGAAAAAACCCGAGGATTTTACCGAGCCGATTTGTCCCCGGTAGAAATTTCATGGTCGAGATTATCGATGCGCTGATCCCGGTAATGTTGACAGGTTTTTGATGCGAATCAATTAATCAAAGGCGATGGTGTACCGATTCCAATGGTATTAGCGTTTTTTTGATAAAACGTTCGTCAAAAATTTTCTTGACGCACCCGGATTGTCCAATTTATAAAGTCAGCACTCCGTCCTCGGGCGGCGTGCTGGTGCGGGTGCTGGCGCAATGTTTCGGGATTTCGGGAAACGGCTATAAAAATAGCTTTTTTGATCTAATCGAGTGGGGAACGAAGACATGGATACCGGTATCGTGAAATGGTTTAACGATGCTAAAGGTTTCGGCTTTATTACGTCGGACAATGGCGGTGAAGATTTGTTTGCACACTTTTCCGAAATCAAGATGGACGGCTTCAAGACGCTGAAGGAAAACCAGCGTGTTTCGTTCGACGTGAAAGTCGGGCCGAAAGGCAAGCAGGCAGCGAATATCCAGGCGGTCTGACGCGCCACGCATTGCCGATCACGTCCGGCCCCCGCATTGCGGGGGCTTTTTGTTTTCCGGGGACGGAACATTTCGGTTCGGGCTGGCCGCGAACAGGGGTGCCGGTGCATACTCACGGAAGCATCGTTTCCCAGTCTTTTCATGTCTGATTCCCCCCGACCGTCCGATCCCGCCAGCGAACAGCCGCTTGTTTTCGTCGACCTTGAAACCACGGGCGGCTCACCCGCCGAACACCGCATCACCGAAATCGGTGTGGTCGAAATCGGCCCGCTCGGCGTGTCGACGTGGACGACGCTCGTCAATCCGGGCCAGTCGATTCCACCGTTCATCCAGCAACTGACGGGCATTTCGGACGAAATGGTGCGCGACGCGCCGTCGTTTGCGTCGCTGGCGCCGGCATTGTTCGAGCGGCTCGACGGCAAGCTGTTCGTCGCGCACAACGCGAGTTTCGACCGCGGCTTCCTGCGGGCCGAATTCGAGCGCGCCGGCTTCGCGTTCAATCCTGATGTGCTGTGTACGGTGCGGCTGTCGCGTGCGCTGTTCCCGCGCGAAGCGCGGCACGGGCTCGACGCGTTGATCGAGCGCCATGGCCTCGTGCCGGCTGCGCGCCACCGGGCGCTGGCGGATGCCGATCTCCTGTGGCAGTTCTGGCGCCAGTTGCACGATATCGTGCCGCTCGAGCGGTTGCGCGACCAGATCGCGCGCACGACGCGTCATTTCCGTCTGGGCGGCGACCTGACCGAAGCCTGGCTCGATACGGCGCCGGCCGGGTGCGGCGCGTACGCGTTGTTCGGGGAGGGCGATGCGCCGCTGTATGTCGGCCGCAGTGTCCGCGTGCGGCAGCGGCTGCGTGCGCTACTGACCGGCGAGCGCCGTTCGTCGAAGGAAATGCGGCTTGCGCAGCAGGTGCGCCGGGTTGAATGGCGCGAGACCGGCAACGAGCTGGGGGCGATGCTCGCCGAAGCGCAATGGATCACCCGGCTGCGCCCATCGTACAACCGTCGCCCCGCGGCTGACACTGCCCGTGCCGGCGGTGCGCCCTGGCCGTTCGACGGCGCCGTTGCATTCGAGGCGAGCGGCGAGCGCCGCCTGTTTCATGTGATCGATGGCTGGCGGTATCTCGGCGTGGCGGAATCGCTCGATGCGGCCGCACGGCTCGCGGCCGACGGGACGGATGGTGCGTTCGAACCCTTCACCCACCGCCTGCTGCAGACGCATCTCGCACGCGGCCTGCAACTGATTCCGCTCGTCGCGCTCGCGCCTGCGGGGCAGGCGGGTTAAATCAAGCGCGGCCGCGCGATCCGCGCCTGCTGCGTCAACCGATCGCGCTTGCGCCGCCGGCCGAGCAGACGTGCGACAGCGCGGTGTCGAGTGCCTGCGTCTGCGTAGAGTCGTAGCGCGTGAGTGTCTTCCAGTTCGCGATGCTGCGCGCGAGCCGCGCCTGACAATCAGGCGCATCGCGCAGCGGTGCAACCTGCGCGAGCCCCGCGAGCATTTTCTGCGTCAACCGGTCGAGCGCCGGGCGCGTGCTGGTCGCGAGATCGGGCGGTGTGCCTTCTGGCGGCCGCGTCGCACGCCAGGTGGCGAACAGCGCGTTCTGCACATCCTTGCTTGCGGTGATCTGATCCTCGAAGAACGCTCGCGCGAACGCGGGGTCGACGCCGGCTTGTGCCGCGCGCTTCTCGACCGAGGCGAGCAGCGCCGCTTCGCGCGGCCGGTCCTCGATTGCCTTGTGATTGGCCCATTTCCATCGAGCGACCGGTTCGGCGAGCGCGAGGCGCTGCGACGCGAGCGCGACGAGGTTGGTGAGGGCGGTGTCGTCGCCGTCTGCATGGACGATACGCGGAGACGAAAAGAGGGCGACGCCGAGCGCGGCGACAGCGAGGCTGGCACGAAGGGCTTGCTTCATCGGAACGAACGGGAGAGCCGGGCGGGCCGGAAGTGGAAAACCAGAAGGATAGACGAAGACAGTCGCGCGGCGTAGCGCAGCGACCAGAGAATCAGCAGGCGAGCTGATCCGGCACCGTCAGGCTGTTGCGGCCCGGGTGCGAGGCGAATTGCGCGCAATGCGCAGTGATGAACCGCACGATAGCGATGATCGACACGTGGCGGTTACAGAACCGAACAGGCGTTCACTTCGGCGAGTACAGCTTGTGCTGCTCGTCGAAGAATGCCCGCACGTGGTCAGGCAATTCGGCGAGGAATTCCACGCCGACGGGTTCCGGATCCGGGCTCATCACTTGCTCGGGCGGTGGCATGCGAGTTGGTCTTTCGTCCATGGTCATTTCTCCAGCAGGTTCGATGATTATCAACCTCGCGCTTGGATTTATGCCAGTGGCGAATCGTTAGATTTTGTCTCTGTTGTATTAACGGCACATGCGCTCCGGCGCGCGCTGCGATGCCGACTATTGCATCGTACGGAATCGGCAACAATCGGGTCGCTTGTTATACTTGCGCGCACTTTTTCCTGGACCGCGATGAAACGAACGACGCGTTGGATCGGCCTCGTATGGCTGGCGCTGGTACTGAACGTACTGTCGCCCGTCATCGGCTATGCGCGTCTCGCATCGAGCGGCTCCGGCGAGCTCACGCTCGAGTTGTGCAGTGCAGCGGGCGCCCGCCAGGTCGTGCTCGCGCAGGCGGGCGGCGATCACGATACGTCGTCGTTCGACCATGCCGGCGTGCCGCACTGCGTGTACTGCCCCGGCTTCGCGGCGAACGTGGCGCTCGGGTCGAGCCCGCCCGCGCTGCCGGGCTTCGTACGGACGTTCGCCTATCGCGCGGCCGCTCCCGTCGTCCCCGATTGTCCCCGCAAGGGCATCCGTCTC